>NZ_OMPO01000002.1:604718-907077 GCF_900292035.1 Blastococcus sp. Marseille-P5729
CAGCTCGTCCGATGGCGTCACATCCTCGCGGGGCTGGACGACCGCCTTGACCTGCTGGCCCATCTCTGGGTCGGGCAGGCCGATCACCGCGACGTCGTACACCGCCGGGTGCAGGGCCAGCGCGTTCTCGATCTCCTGCGGATAGATGTTGACGCCGCCGGAGATGATCATGAACGCCTTGCGGTCGGTCAGGAACAGGAAGCCGTCCTCGTCGAGGTACCCGATGTCGCCGACCGTCGTCCACAGCGGGTTCTTCGGGTTGCGCGACTCCTGGGTCTTCTCCGGTGAGTTGTGGTACTCGAAGATCTCCTCATCCCGCTCGAAGTAGACCATGCCCGCCTCGCCAGTCGGCAGCTCGTTGCCCTCATCGTCACAGATGCGCACGGTTCCCAGGGCTGCTTTCCCGACGGTGCCCGGCTTCTGGAGCCAGGCCTCCGAGGTCACGATCGTCATGCCGGCACCCTCGGTCGAGGCGTAGTACTCGACCAGCACCGGTCCCCACCAGTCGATCATCGCCTGCTTGACCTCGGGCGGGCAGGGAGCGGCGGCGTGGATGCACACCCGGAGCGTCGAGTGGTCGTACTGCTCGCGCACCTCCTCCGGTAGCTGCAGCATGCGCACGAACATGGTGGGCACGACCTGGGTCGCGGTGATCTGGTACTTCTCAATCGCGGCCAGCATCGGCTCCGCCTCGAAGCGCTCCATCATCACCACCGTGCCGCCGAGCGCCTGGACGGTGGCACACCACCGCAACGGCGCGGCATGATACACCGGCGCGGGGCTGAGGTACACGGTCTGGTCGTCCATTCCGAAGAACATGGAGGCGAGCACGACCAACGCGTTGCCGGGCTCGTCGATCCGCCGGTCGGGGAGGGCGGCCTTGATCCCCTTAGGACGACCGGTCGTGCCCGAGGAGTACAGCATGTCTGCTCCGCTGGGCATGTCCTCCAACGGCTCCCCCGCGCCCGCGATCAGGGCATCCATGTCGGTAAAGCCCTCGATGGATCCAGCGAACGCGATCCGGTGCTCCACCGCGGCGACCTGGTCCGCCGATCGGCTGGCGAGCTCGCCGACCGAGCCGCTGGCGAAGACGGCCTTGGCGCCGCAATCCTCAAGTATGTAGGCGATCTCGCCGTCCGTCAGGTGAAAGTTAATGGCCGTGATGTAGAGCCCGGAGCGCAATGCTGCCCAGTAGGCAACGAAGCACTCGGCCTGGTTGTCCGACACCATCGCGAACACGTCACCCTTGCGCAGCCCCAGGTCGTGCAGCGCCCGGGCCAGCTTGGCCGACTTCTCCTCGAGCTCGGCGTAGGTCAGCTGCTCGCCGGAACCGGCCATGATGATCGCCGGCTTATCCGGGGTGGTCTGGGCATGGGCACCTGGGTACATGGGCACGCTCCGCTGGTCGGTCGAGTGGATTGTTTGACCGCAGCATAGACATAACGTGGGCTGCGCCACACCCTTCGCCGCGCTTCAGTTATGATTGAAATATCAACCAAGTGTCTAGGGGGAGGATCGCCTCACCTCCTCCAACCAGCTCAGCCTCACTACGCGACATTGGCGCCGACGCCACCGATGTTGGTGGCGTAGGCGCCAATGCCCTTTGGGCGGCGGGGATCAGCGGCGGGCGTCAGGTCGTGAAGCGGTCCCGGACGGCGGCTGCGACCGCTTCCGGGGTCGTGTCCACCATGGCCTCGTCGTGCAGCTTCTCGAAGTAGGTCACATCGCTGCGGTACATGGGATCGGCGTTCGAGCGGCTCACGATCCGCCACAGCAGCGAGTACTTGTCGCTGCGCCGGGGCCCACCTCCGTACAGCGCCCAGTTGAACGAGGTCAGATTGAGCTCGTAGTAGGTGCCGAAGACCGCCGACATGGTCGCCGCGAGGTCGGCCACGTCGTACTCGGTGAGGTCGGTGATGTCCTCGCAGCCGTCGACGATCGCCCACACCTCGTGAAAGCCCAGCGGCGCCCACGGGGTGAGCACCGACACCCGACCGCTCTGCCCGATCCACCGCGGGCCACCCTCCTCTGCCTCGATCAGGTCGGACCAGTACGACTCGCCCGACCACTCGTTAGACAGCTGGACCAGCCGCCGCTGCGTCGATGTGCCGAAGTCGTCGTGCGCGGACTGCGCATGCGGGTGCACCAGGCTGCTGCCGCTCGGCGGGAGGTAGTTGGCGTTGACCGACGACCACATCGGACGCAGGGCGTGGACGCCCTTGGTGTAGGCGACGAACCCGTTCATGAGGTCCTCGACCCGCTCGGCAGTCAGCTCGTCGAGATCGACGAAGTGTCGCGTGGTGTCGTACAGGCCGACCGACGAGAACTCGGAGTACGCCATAACGTTGGGCACGATCGCGCTCGCGCCGCGCCGGATTCGGCCCTCGTCCGTGATCGCCGCGTCGAAGATGCCGGTCGCCATCTCGATCTTGCTCTCGCAGAACGGGCAGAACGGCGGCTCGGCGATAAGTGCGGAAAGGTCGGGGCGCTCGGTCGGGGCCAGCTTGGTGCCGGTGATCAGGCGCGAGCTGCGGCCCGACAACGGATCGATGCGGATCGTGAGGGGCACCTCGATGATCGACGTCGGGTTGGTGAGCTCGGGGACGCGCGCGGTGATCTCATGCTGAACGAATGCGATGTCGGCCATGCGTTCACCCTATCCGCAGGACGCCGCTGCACAACTGGATCGTCCGCGCGGCCCGACGGGCCGTCTGGCCGGCTGGGCGGCCGGTCGCTTGGCGGGTGTGAGGCTGCGCCGCGATCTGCGGGTTCGGCGGGCGACGCCGTCCGAGAGATGGTAGTTCTGGTTGCATGCCCCGATCCAGTAGCGATTCTCCGTCCCACGACTCAGTATTCGAGCTGATCGGTGACTGGAGCGGACAGCTCGTCACCACCGCCATCCACACCGGCCACGACCTACGCAGCGCGGTCGCCGATGCGATGGTGCTCGACGAGCAGACCAGATTCCGCGAAGAGGACCCCTTCACCGACCGGATCGGTGAGCGGATGCCCGCCCGGGTGATCGTGCATCGCTCTCGCTTCGAGATCGACCTGAACCGTTCCCGCGAGGAGGCCGTCTACCGCACGCCGGAGGACTGCTGGGACCTGGAGGTCTGGCGCGAGAACCCGCTCGACGAGAAGCTGGTCGAGGGCAGCCTCGAGCTGTACGACGACTTCTACTCGAAGCTGGCGGCGCGGCTCGACGAGGTCGCGGCCCGCGGGCCGTTCGTGCTGTACGACGTCCACTCCTATAACCACCGGCGGGACGGCGCCGAGGGCGACCCTTCTCCGCAAGAGGACAACCCCGACGTCAACGTCGGCACCGGCTCGCTCGATCGGGACCGGTTCGGCCCGGTGGTCGATGCGTTCATGACAAGCCTCGGGCAGGTCGAGACCTCCACTGGGCAGATGGACGTGCGCGAGAACGTCCGCTTCAAGGGCGCCAACCTGGCCCGGTGGACGCACGAGCGCTACCCGGGCGTCGGCTGCGCCCTCGCCTTGGAGTTCAAGAAGACGTTCATGGACGAATGGACCGGCGTCCCCGACGAGGCCCGGCTCGACGAGCTGGCGGCCGCGCTGGAGAAGACGGCTGCGCCGGTACTCGAGGCACTGAAGCAGATCCGTGGATAGAAAAGGGACGACACTCTCTGAGCACGACCTGCAGATCGACGCCCAGCTGGCAGAGCTCGCGGGCAGTTTCCAGTTCCTGCTCGGCGTGTCGCCGACCAACGCCGATCACTTCCGGGACGAGTTCGTCGCCGGCAAGCTCACCGAGCCGGACTTCGACTACCGTCCGCTCGCGATCGACCCGGCAGAGCTCAAGCGGCGGCTGGCGAGGATCGACGTCTCGCAAGTCGAGGACAGCACGCTGGGCAGCCTGCTGCGCGCCAAGCACCATGAGATCGAGCTGCAGCTCGACATGCTCGAGGCTCGCTGCACGGAGGACTTCCTGACGTTGAGCATCGAGCTGTACGGCGCGATCACCCCGACGCTGCGCAGGCAGGCGGAAGGAGTGCTGCAGGCAGTCAGCGCACCCTCGCCGAAGCAGAACGTCCTGAACGCCCATGAGTTCCTAGACATGGCCTGCGACGAGCTCAACCGCTACCGGGCCGAGGCGCCGGGAATCGACGTGGACGCCGAGATCCGCGACGACGTGGTCGGCGTGATGGTCTCGGGCAACATGCTGCTCATCGGAGCCGACCTTACGGTGACCGGTCAGCGCGCGTACGCCCTGCTGCAGCACGAGGTCGGCACGCACCTGGTCACCCAGATCAACGGGGCCGACCAGCCGATCACCTGCCTGGGAACGGGGCTGGCCGGCTACGACGAGACCCAGGAAGGTTTGGCCGTCCTCGCCGAGATCGCCTGCGCGGGCCTGACTACCGCGCGGCTGCGTCAGCTCGCCGGCCGAGTGCTGACCGCGCACCGGCGGGTCCACGGGGCGAGCTTCGTTGAGGCCTTCCAGGCGCTGCTGGACGACGGCTTTCAGAGCCGCGGCGCGTTCATCACGACGATGCGCGCCTACCGCGCCGGCGGGATGACCAAGGACGCGATCTACCTCCGCGGGCTGGTCGACCTCCTGGGGCACCTCCGCAACGGCGGCCCTCTTGAGCTGTTGTGGCGCGGCAAGTTCGCCCTTGAGGATCTCCCGCATATCGAGGATCTCGCCGAGCGCGGCATCCTCCGGCCCGCTTTGGTACGACCGCACTATCTGGAGGATCCGAAGAGCACCACCCGCCTCGTCGAGGCGGCACGGGTCACCGACCTGACAGCCCTCACTCAAGGAGCAGCATGAAGATCGGCTTCGTCGTAAACGACGTCAGCACCGAGAAGCACGTCTACACCACCACCCGGCTCGCGATGACCGCTACTAACCTCGGCCACGAGGCCTGGCTGATGGGCATCGGCGACTTCGCCTACGAGCCGGATGGGTCGCTCTCGGCGATGTGCCGCAAGAGCACCGCGAAGTCGTACAAGTCGCTGGAGAAGTACCTCGCCGACGTCCAGAAGGGGCGCGGTCACCAAAAGTGCATCGACGAGTTCGACGTCGTGATGCTGCGCAGCGACCCGGCGGACGACGCCGAGAGCGCTCCGTGGGCGAACAACGCGGGAGTCGCATTCGGCCAGCTGTTCGCGGCGGCCGGCGTCCTCGTGGTGAATGATCCGAACAGCCTCGCTAACGCGCTGTCGAAGGCCTACTTTCAGCACTTCCCGGAGATCGTCCGGCCGCGGACGCTGATCTCCCGGGACGAGGGCATGATCAGTGACTTCGTGAAGGACCTGGGCGGCAGGGCCGTGCTCAAGCCGCTGCAGGGCTCTGGCGGCAGTGGCGTCTTCCTCGTCAACAGCAAGGAGTCGCCCAACCTGTCGCAGATCATCGAGGCGATCTCGCGCGACGGTTACGTGGTCGCGCAGGAGTTCCTGCCCGAGGCCAAGAACGGCGACATCCGGATGTTCGTGATGAACGGCAGCCCGCTGAAGGTCGACGGGAACTATGCCGCGTTCCGGCGGGTCAGCCAGAGCGCCGACATCCGCTCGAACATGTCGGCGGGCGGCACCGCGGAGGCGGTCGAGGTCACCGACGAGATGCTGCAGATGGTGGACGTCGTCCGCCCGAAGCTGATCGCCGACGGCATGTTCCTGGTCGGGCTGGACATCGTGGGCGACAAGCTCATGGAGGTCAACGTCTTCTCCCCCGGCGGGCTCGGTAGCTGCCAGTCGCTGTACAAGACCGACTTCGCGCCGGCGATCATCGAGGATCTCGCCCGCAAGGTAGCGATCCGGCAGCACTACGGCATCTCGCTGGACAACTCCCAGCTCGCCACCATCTAACGACACGCTCCTCTATGTCGGCTGGCCGGCAGAGACGTCTCAGCGTCAACGATGCCAGCAACCAGGTCGCTGAGCGCTCGTGGTTAGCACTCGGTCGATCGGGTAGAAGTACCTGCAGACCTGAACCCGAGACTGATCGGAGCGTTCCATGGCACGCAAGATCGCATTCCTCGTCGCCCCTGAAGGTATCGAGCAGCAGGAGCTCATCGATCCGTGGCAGGCGGTCACGGATGCCGGTCACGAGCCGGTGCTGCTGAGCACCGAATCCGGCGAGGTGCAGATGTTCAAGCATCTGGACAAGGCCGACACTCAGCAGGTCGACGCGCTCGTTGCGGACGCCGAGCCTGCGGAGTACGACGCGCTTGTACTGCCGGGCGGGGTGGCCAATCCCGACGCGCTGCGCATGGACGAGAACGCCGTCGAGTTCGTGCGTGAGTTCGTCGGCAGCGGTCGACCGGTCGCCGTGATCTGCCACGCGGCCTGGATGCTGGTCGAGGCGGACGTTGTGTCCGGACGCAAGCTCACCTCGTGGCCGAGTCTGCAGACCGACGTCCGCAATGCCGGCGGCGAGTGGGTCGACGAGGAGGTCGTCATCGACGAGAACCTCATTACCAGCCGCAAGCCCGACGACCTGCCTGCGTTCTGCGACGCACTGCTGGAGGCGATCGGCGAGTAGGCCGACCGGGTGCTCGGCACGAGGATCCCCTAGGCTCTCGACCATGCGCCCTGCCGAGCACCGCGATAACGACTCACCCTTCGAACGATTCGCCGCCGCCACCGCGATGAGTAGATCGGCCGGCGGCGAGTGGGCCGGGCGCATTCACGACGGCTGGGACATCGTGGGCAACGCCAACGGCGGCTACCTGCTCAGTCTGCTGGCGCGGGCGTTGCGCGACGAGAGTGGCCGCCCGGACGTCGTGTCGATGACCGCGCACTATCTCTCCCCCGGCCGACCGGGTCCGGTCTTGGCGCGGCCGCGGGTGCTGAAGTCGGGCAAGTCGTTCACGACGGTCACTGGTGAGATGTACGCCGGCGACCGACTATTGCTCCACGCGACGGGCGCCTTCGGGGATCTGGACGAGACCTCTGGCAGTGTCGAGCGAGTGAATGCCGGGCCACCAGAGCTGCCTGCGCCGGAGCATTGCGTACGCGCCGTCCCGGGCGAGAAACCCTTCCCTCCGCCGGTTATGCACAACTATGAGCTGCGGTTGCATCCCGACGATGTCGGGTTCCTGCGTGGCGAGCCGCACGGCGAAGCGCTCGTTCGCGGCTGGTTCCGGCTGCTGGACGACGAGCCGATGGACTCGATCGCTTTGCTGCTGGCGATCGACGCGTTCCCGCCGACTGCGTTCAACGCGGCGCTGCCGGTCTCGTGGACACCGACCGTCGAGCTCACCACGCACGTCCGCGCGCGGCCGCGGACCACCTGGCTGCGCTGCGAGTTCACCACCCGGTTCGTCAGCAACGGCTTTCTCGAGGAGGACGGCGTGGCGTGGGACGACAACGGCTGGATGGTGGCGCAGAGTCGCCAGCTCGCCCTCGTCCCCCGCGGCTGACTCCACGGCCGTCGAGCGAGGGAGCGCCAGCGACCGACGCCGACACGCCGCACCCTCCCGGCAGCACCACACCCCACGGTCGCCGAGCGAGGGAGCGCCAGCGACCGACGCCGACACGCCGCACCCTCCCGGCAGCACCACACCCCACGGTCGCCGAGCGAGGGAGCGCCAGCGACCGACGCCGACACGCCACAACCTCCCGGCAGCACCACACCCCACGGTCGTCGAGCGAGGGAGCGCCAGCGACCGACGCCGACACGCCGCACCCTCCCGGCAGCACCACACCCCACGGTCGTCGAGCGAGGGAGCGCCAGCGACCGACGCCGAGACGCCGCACCCTCCCGGCAGCACCACACCCCACGGTCGTCGAGCGAGGGAGCGCCAGCGACCGACGCCGAGACGCCACACCCTCCCGGCAGCACCACACCCCACGGCCGTCGAGCGAGGGAGCGCCAGCGACCGACACCGACACGCCACACCCTCCCGGCAGCACCACACCCCACGGTCGTCGAGCGAGGGAGCGCCAGCGACCGACGCCGAGACGCCACAACCTTCCGTCAGGACCACCTGCGGATGAACTCCGCTGTCGCGGCGTTGACCTCGGTCGGGTGCGAGGCGCTGAGGAAGTGCTGGCCGTCGTCGATCACCTTCAGCTCGGCGTTCTCGGATCGAGTGAACCGCGCGATGCCGTCCTCGGCGTTGGGCACCGAGTACACCGCGTCGGCCGTACCGTGCAGCCAGAGCATCGGGCAGCGCACTTGGTCGAGGCGGCCGAGGAGGCCGTCCCGGTCGCGGAGGTTGATGCTGATGGTGCGCAGCCGCTGGCGGCCGTCGTCTCCGCGGTAGTTCTGCTGGTGGGTCTCGTGCCAGAACGTACGGTCCTCGTCGCTGACCGTGTCGCCCAACCCGGCCTCGAGGACGGCGTCCACCAGTTCGGTCGGGATCACCCAGTCGTCACCGACCTCGACGGCGAGGGAGTCGATCGCGGGCGTGCAGAACTCGATGCCGTCCCAGCAGCCGAGCTCGCGGCTGCGCTCGCTCTCGTAGTCCATCGAGGTGCCGAGCGGCACGATTCCCTTGATCCGGCTCGGCGCCAGCATCGCCATCCTGGCGGCGATCCAGCCGCCCTGCGAGGTGCCGAGCACGAAGGCGTTCTCGATACGGAGCGCGTCGAGCACCTGGATGTTGGCGATCGCGCTGTCCCAGTAGGTGAAGTCGTGTAGGCCAGCGCGGGTCAGGCCGTGGCCGTAGGGCTCGATCGCCAGCAGGTTGGCGGTCTGGGCCAGCTCGTCGTCCTCGAACTGCGGACGGTAGAGCTCGGCCGAGGTGCTGAACGAGTTGGACATGACCAAGGTGGGCAGCGTCGGGTCGTATGCCTTGCCGAGCCGGTAGCCGAGGGCGGACCCGCCGAGGTGGGTGATCTCCATGGTCTCGCTGTCGCTGGTCATGCTTCCTCCCAAAGTGGGCGGCGGACGCCCGAATGGATGAGTTGCTCTGCACAACCCTGTCAAGCGGTCGATCGAGCGTCAACCGCCGCCAACCCCCGTCGACCGGCGTCGTCCGACAGCAGACCCATCAGCTGGTCGTCGACCTCACCGCGTCCGAAGGCGATCGTCGCGGCGTCCTGGCAGCGCCAGAACGGACTCGTGAGCAACTCGCCCGCGGTGATGGCGTGGGCCGTGAATGCTGCTCCCAGATTGGCCGCCTGCTGTTCTCCCTCGGCCGACAGTAGGCGTTGCTGCTCCCGCGGGTCGTTCACATCGCCAACCCCGCCCCGGTCTGTCGCCGGATGTCGAAGAGAGCGTCAGACAGCGAGTCGTTGATGAGTCTTTGCCCCCAACCTATGAGCGCGCCGTGCCGGGCGTCGAATCCATCCGGACTTCACACGGCCCGGCCTAGCGTGGGGGCATGAGTCTTCCACTCACCCAGGAACTGCTGCTGATCGCGCTGGACGACGAGTCGGGCAAGAAGCATAAATCGGACACGATCGACTACGGACTTGCCGGCGCCGTCGTCGCCGAGCTCGCCCTGCTCGGTCGAGTCGACCTGACCGATGGCCAGGTCACCGTCGTCGATCCGAGTCCTACCGGCGATCCGGTCATCGACGAGCTGCTCGCCGCGGCGGGTGAGAAGCGCCGCAAGACGAAGTCCTTCGTCACCAAGTACGGACGGAAGATGAGCGCGAAGGTGGCCGAGCAGCTCATCGACGCGGGCATCGTGACGGAGGGGAGGCGCCACTTTTTCGGGATCATCCCGTCGAGTCGTCATCACCCCACGCAGGCCTCGCCGGAGCGGGAGATCCGGACCCGACTCAACGCCGTCGTGCTCCAGCAGATGCCGGCCGACCCGCGCACTGCCGCGCTGGTCGCGCTGATCGAGGCGACCGAGCTGCACAAGCAGGCCTTCCCGGACGCCGACAAGCGCGACGTCAAGGAGCGGATGAAGGCCATAGCAGCCAGCGACGCGAGCGGACGGGCGGTTCGCAAGGCCATCGACGACGTGCGCAGCGCGATCATCACCGCGGTCACCGTGTCGGCGGTGGCCACCACGACCTCGTCGGGCTCGCCCTAGCCCGCACCCGCGCTCAGTAGCGTTCGTCGTACGCTGCGGTGCGGCCTTCGGCGAGCTCCTCGTACGTCGCAGCGATAACGTGACCCTCAGCTCGAATGGCCGGATCGCTGGGATCCAGCAACGCGGCGGCGCGCGTCAGGGCCGAAGTCGAGAGGATGACCAGCAGCGCGACGGCCGCGGGAATCCGTCTCGTAGTCCGGCCGGATCGCCCCGGCCTCGCCCACCACTGCCTCGGTGAAGTAGTCGAAGGTGCCTGACTCCTCCGGGCGGCCGTAGAGCCCGATTTCCTCGTCCGGCCAGTCGGGGTTGACGTCGGACCAGCTCGTCACCTCGGAGTCGGGTTCCCAGATCTGCTTGAGCTCGTCGAGGGTGATGTCGTCGACGTCGGTGTTCTCGGCGTTCACGACGATCGCCAACGAGTCGAGCGCGATTGGCAGCTCGCTGGTCATCATGGTGGTCTTCGGCGCGACCGTAGATGAGCCGGAGATCTGGATCGGACCCGTCTCGCTCTCCCTTGTTGGAGCTGGAGCAAGCGGTCAGCCCCGTGACGAGACCGATGATGGTGGCCGAGACGAGAACCTTGGTGCACACGTCGTCCTCCTGTTGCAGACATAGAGTCGTGCGCATGAGACTGAGACGGGTCGACCCTCGATCCCCCGGCTGGAGCCGGCGGCGGGCGGGACGGGGCTTCTCCTACCGCGACCAGCACGACAAGCCACTGTCCGCTGAGGACGTCGACCGGGTGAAGTCGCTGGCCATCCCGCCGGCCTGGAAGGACGTGTGGATCTGCCCGATCGCCAACGGCCACATCCAGGCGATCGGCACCGACGACGCCGGACGGCGCCAGTACGTCTACCACCCTGCGTGGCGGACGAAGCGGGACGAGCTGAAGTTCGATCGCGTGAAGGACGCCGGCGTGCGGCTCGCGCGTGCCCGCACCCGCATGATCGCGGATCTCACGACAGACGGCATGCCGCTCAGTCGCGCAGCCGCGACGGCCACCCGGCTGCTGGATCTCGGCTACTTCCGGATCGGCAGCGACGCGTACGCCGACGCGAACGGATCGTTCGGGCTGACCACCCTCCTACGCAAGCACGTTCGGCGGCGCGGTGACGATCTGGTGTTCTCCTTCGTCGGCAAGTCCGGGATCGAGCACTCGATCGTGATCAGCGACCCAGTCGTCATCGACTCGCTGAACCTGATGCGCAGGCGGCGCGGCGGGTCGGATCGGCTGCTGGCCTACAAGGGGGCCGCCGCGTGGGCCGACCTCGACGCGACCGCAGTGAACGAGTACATCTCGCAGATGGTCTCGGAGGATCTGACGGCGAAGGACTTCCGCACCTGGCACGCCACGGTTATCGCCGCGACGGCGCTGGCCGAGAGCGACGAGCCGGGTGACACCAAGGCCTCTCGTAACCGGGCGATCAAGGCCGCCGTCGAGGAGGTCGCGGCGTACCTGGGCAACACGCCGACGATCGCCAAGAAGTCCTACATCGACCCGCGAGTGATCGAGCAGTACGAGGACGGGGTCACCATCGCGCCGACGTTGGCCCGCAAACTCAAGGATCCCGACAAGCACCTCGCCGCCATCGAGCGCGCGGTAGCGCGGCTCATCGACGGAGCATAAAGGCCCCGCGCCCCACCCCCAGCTACGCCGTCCATCGGACGACCGGTCAGAGCCACACGCTCGTCGACGACGGCCGCAGGCCGGCAGAGACGACGCAGGACAACGATGCCCGCCACCACCGACAACGACCGCCGGCGCTGGCGAACCAGCACGCGGGGCCGGCTAGGCCGTGATGGCCGCAACGATGTCGGCGTACGCCGCCTCGGCGTAGGCGCGCATCTCGTCGTCTGTGCGGTCCTGGATCGGGTGCGGGGTGAAGACCCGCGCCGCAGAAGGAAAGCCGAGCGAGACGGCCTGCACCTCGGCAGCCGAGACGAACTCCGCTGAGGCGGCGAAGACGCCGGGGATGCCTCGCAGCTCGAGGTCGCTGATGTCATGCACACTGCACGACGTGCAGCTGCCTCAATCGGCGAGCGCCTCGATGACCGAGTCGCACTGGGTGGCGATCTCGTGGCGCAGGTCGACCGGCGCGGGCTTGGTGAAGGTCGGCTTGGCGTAGCGGGTGACGCGGGCGCCGTCCGCAGTCAGCAGTTCCTCAAGCCGGTCGAGGAAGACGTTGCCGCGGGGCTTGGAGATGTCCAGGAGCGCGATCCGGAGTCCGTCGATGGACGGTGGGCGATCCAGGAGCTGGCGCTCGGATACGTTGCGCTCTCCCGTTGGGTCGAGCACGAAGCGTCCGGCTGCACTCATTTGACTACCTCCTTGGTGACGGGGTCGGAGCCGGTGGCCCCGTTGACCCATCCGGCGATGATCTCAGAGAACAGGCCAGCCTCGCCGCCCGCGTACGCGAGCAGGATCCCGTTCTTGCGGAACTTCGGGACGGTGCCTCCGGCGCTGTCGCCGGTATCGATGCTGCCACCGATCGCGCCGGACCCGGCCGCGACGTCGATGCCCTCAGCCATGCCGCCGGCGCCGATCGCCACCTCATCGAGGGGAAGCTGGAGGTGGGAATGCAGCTCGTCGAGGATCCGCTGTCTCGACCACCCGGCGTCGGTGAACACGCGCCCGTGCTCGGGCCCGATCACGAGAATCGCGTCGAATCCGAGCGGCAGCTTGGGGTGATGGACGGTGCGGAGCGACGCGGCCAGCGAGCGCACGAGGCTCTCGGGGTCGCGTGACTTCTGGTCGACGACGCACCGGGGGCCTTCGCCGGCGAAGACGGTGAGAGCATCCCTGCCGGGGGCGGCGCCGCGGCTCTCAGCGAGGGTCCCGAACGGCGAGTCGGGGCGCTCGGCAAAGCAGAACGAGAGCTTCCCGGGGTTGCCGTGCGTGGCACGGTCCACCTCACCGGGACGTCCACCGCCGACGTTGCGGACGACGAGCTGGACGGCGCGCCCGATCGTGAGGTTCGCCCGATTGCCCTGACCGAGCGCGTTGACGCCGGAATTCATCCCGATCGCCTGCGTGCCTGGGCCGCTGCAGACGATGACCGGGCCGACCGGCATCGTCGTGGCGAGCACGCCGTGCATGTTGAACTCGTCAGTGCAGACCGCTTCGAGCGCGGCAAGCACCCACGGGAGGTGCTCGGGCAAGCAGCCGGCCATGACGGCGGCGATGGCGACCTTCTCGACGGTGCACTCGACGAGATCGGGCGGGACGAGGCAGACGACGTCCGACGGGTCACGCGTGGTGCCGTCGAGCATGCGGAGGACACGCTCCTCGGTGGGCGCGACGACGGGCAGGCCGTCGGTCCAGCCGCGGGCGAACATCGCCTCGTGCTCGTCCTCGAGGTCGGCCAGCTCGATCCGTCGCGCGTGCAGCACGCCTCCTTCGAAGCGCACCCGCAGCTCGTCGACCTTGTCGGGATCGACCGACATCGACCCGCAGCCCGGGCGCATCACCGGGAGGTCCCTGCCCAGGTCAGCGATGCCGGTGATCCGCTGCCAGTCGTCCTGCGACCAGCCAATCGTGCGCTCGACCTCCTCGCCGTCCACGACACGGATCAGCGTCGGCACGGTCTCGATGTCGTGGTGCCAGCTGACGGCCAGATCGTCATCGTGGATGGGATCGGTACCGGCAGGGAATGCCGGATCGTCCTGCGTGTAGACGGTCGCGCTGGGCAGCTCGGCAAGGAGCGGGGCGACGAGCTGACAGGTGGCGCACTCAGACTTCACAACCACCACCAGGCCGTCCGGAAGCGTAGGTGTCTCGCTCACTCGCATCGTCCTCCGTGTTGGGTGCCTGCTACACAGTGTCCATCGTGCAAGCGGGATTGTACTGAGCAAGAGGGCATTATTCCCCCCGCTCACGCCCACCCCTCCCTCTCGCCCGATCCTCTCACCGCGCGCGGGCCTCCTTCTGACGGGATCGCAGGCTGCCGCCTGTCCCGGCCCGGGGCCGTGGGCTGGCGCCCCTTCTGACCGGGATCTCGTTCTGATGGAAATCTAGGCTGTGCCGCCGGACGCCGCAGCCGCAGGCCTGGGCCTCGGGGCGGGGAGGGAGGCTCGGGCGCCGGAGCGGTGGGCTCGGGAGCGGGCTGCTCGGTCCGTGCCGTCGGCGACACCGGTGGCGCCGTGGTTGGCGCCGGCTCCGAACGGCCGCCGGTCGGGCCGGACGGCGGAGCAGTGGTGCCCGACGCTGGCCCATCCGGATTCTGCGGGACGTCGGTCGACGTCTCGCCGCCATCAGGCCCGTCGTTGACCACCCGGGTGATGGAGGTTCCGCGCTCACCCGAGAGCGTCTGTCCGGCGATCGCCTCGTACGCGGTGATCAGCCCGAGAGCGACCAGAAAGGTAGCAGCGGCACCCAGCAGCACCAGGCGCCATCTCGATGCCGGAATCCTGTTCCACTTCCGCAGCGGGATGCGCTGCTCTTCGTCCACGGGCTCGTCCGCGGGACGTTGCGCCGTCGGGTCGGAGTCGCCAGTCGCGGCGGGCACATGCGGGCCCCCAGTCATGACGCTCGTGCCTCTATCGCCGGACGACGCGAGCAGGTCGCCGCGCGTCCGCAACTGTGCCGCCCGGTCGTAGGCCTCGCGGAGGCGGGCGCGGCCATCCTGCAGCGAGACCCGGAAGATGGCGGCTGCGACGGCCGAGATGAGACTGCCTACGCCGGCGCCGATGATGGTGCCGGCGACGCCGAGCTGGGCACCGAGGGCAGCGGCGGTGATCGCGGCCAGCGATCCCGCAGTCAGGCTGCTAAGCGACAGGTCGAGCTTGCGCTTGGCGTCACGTGGTTCGTCGGACGGGGCTGCCGGTGTGGCGCCGGCCGCAGCCTCGGTAGTGGATGTTCGGTCGGACAAAGAGGACTGCTGGGTCATCAATGAATCAACTGTATCCGTCGCGCTGGGGTTCAGGTCGTCGTCCATCGGCGCCGTATGGCGCGCCTCGGACGGTCGACCACCATACGCCGTTTGATCACGGAATGGTAACGACCGTGAACGGCCTAACATCTCGCTGTAGGTCCAACCTCCGGTTGGACCTAACCGCCGGGGGTCATCGAAGGCTGCCGGGCGACATCGAAGGCGATCGGCGAGAAGGTCGGGACCGCATATTGTTGAAACGTGCGACCTGAAGTCGTGCTGGTCAGCGCTTGCCTCGCGGGGCAACCCTGCCGTTATGACGGCAGGGCACGCCCTGACGATTCCATCGTGGAAGAGGTCAAGGCCGGTCGTGCGATTCCCGCATGCGCCGAACAACTCGGCGGGCTGCCGACACCAAGAGCTGCCGCTGAGATCTTCGGCGGTGACGGGCACGATGTGCTTGACGGTGAAGCGAAGGTCCTAACCATCGACGGCGAAGACGTAACTGCCCCGTTTGTCGAGGGCGCCCAGATCGTTGCTGGCATTGCCGCTGAGCACGGCGCGACTCACGCAGTGCTCCAAGCCCGTAGCCCCTCGTGTGGGTGCGGTGCCGTCTACGACGGCACTCACACAGGTCAGCTCATGGAGGGTGACGGTGTTGTAGCGGCGTTGCTCAAACGGCAAGGCCTGATGATCACGACGGTCCGGGGTCGATCCCAGCATCGATAGTCGCTCTTCAAGAAGAGCTCTCCGTGCCTGCCGAACCCGCCGTCCGCGTCCTCGCCCACGTGACGTCGACGTCCCAGGACGGCTGATCTCAGAAACGAATCTGCCCCGCCACCAGGCGGGGCAGATTCAACTCTCCCAGCTGTGGAGCTAAGGGGATTCGAACCCCTGACCTTCTCATTGCGAAGGCGTTGCGGCGAACTATTGGACGATTCCAGTGCCGTAGAACCGGTTGCATCCGTTGCCTGAGATCGCTCGATTTCGTTGGCGGGGGCCACCGGGGGGCCACGAGCTGACGCTGACCTGTGTAAGCACGTTGGCGCGACAACTGACTGGACTGGTTTGGGCGCTTCGACTTGATCGGGGCGCCTATCGTTGCGACCGGTCTCCCGGCCCGCGCCCGGAACGGCCGAAGGCCGCACGCCCTGCACGGGCCGGGAGACCGTTGCGCGCGGAGCGCGCCTTGAATCAGTAAAGAAACTCCTAACACATGATGGCAGGCCGCAACGGGCATCTACCGAAATGGCTCGAATCAGCCTTCAAACAGCCCGATGCGGCCACCGTGTCACTTCAAACGGATCAACCGCAGCAGTAGGTCAGTCACACGTTCGCGACCGACCTTCGCGGTTAGCGATTCGCCGAACCAGTCGTACCACACCCTGTCGATGTCATCGGACGACAGCGAAGGCTTTGACCTAAGCAGGGTGGCAATATCTCGAGCTTCAAGGTCGTACTCGTTGGCAGGCGCCCCGCCCTCCGCTCCGGGGCGCAACCCATACGGATCGAGCGAAGCGAGTTCCAGTGAAACCAATTCGCTCAGCCGATCGTCTGGTCGTGTGCCATTCATCGCGACCACTAGTACACCGTTACGCAATAGCCGTTGGTGTTAAGTACAACGCGAAAGTTCGCCATTCCTGTTGGGTCATGGTACAGCCACGTTGAATTGTCGGCTTGCCACTCGGCGGACAGGTAATGGTTAGCCACGAGCGACTGCAACTGCGTTGCGCTGATGTTGCGCTCGTTCATTCGGTCGTAGCAATGATTGGAGTATCCGCTGACGACGCGCGGTGCTGTCGACTGAACTTCCGCAGACGTCACTGGATCCGCTGATGCCGAAGGGGCAGTCGCTGGCCCAAAGCTCCATCCGAGAATCCCGAACGTCGCGACGACGAGCGCGCCCGCCTTAGTTGTGACGCGCCTCATGAAGATTGGACGTGCACAAGATAAGCGTCAGCGATCGAGCCGTAGCCAGTGAGGGCGAACTCTTTCGTTACTCCGTTCGGACAAGCCCGTGGGCTGTACTTAACGCTGCCGTCGGCAAAGTGGGCGCGCACGACAGCACACTGGCCATCTTCGTCCGTGTCCTTCACCCAACCCTTAACGGTGATTCCACCGCCATCGCATTCCAACTTCCAGTACGCCTCGCCACCCGGGATCGTTGGATTGAAGGACTGTCCGCAAGAGCCCTGAGTGCCGGCCTCATCTGCGCTCGCTGTTACTGCTGGTCCGCAAATCAGTCCTGCCGCGCCTATCACGATGGTGCCGATCGTTCCGAATGCTCTTCGCTTCATGTCGCACTACCTTCCGTTTGACCTGGGCTTCTCCGCATGTGAGCTACGTTACCTAGTTGTACTGACCACGGAGGTTGGGTACGGGATCGGGGTGTCGGCGTGACATGAGGAAGACCTCCGGGTGAGGTGTGGAGCTGTCAACGCAAACCACGCCATCAAGATCCCGGAGGTCTTCATGTCCCACCGTAATGCCCCGCTGTCGGAGACCGGTCGTCTGCGTCTTGCCAGGTGCGTGGTCGATGACCGGTGGCCGTTGCGGCGCGCGGCCGAACGGTTCAACGTCTCGGTGACCACGGCCAAGCGGTGGGCCGACCGGTACCGCGCCCAGGGAGCGGCCGGGATGTCTGATCGCTCCAGCAGGCCCTCGACCTGCCCGCACCAGACCTCCCGCCGACGGGAGCGGCGCGTGGTCGGGCTGCGCGTCTCTCGCCGATGGGGACCGGCACGGATCGCCTACCACCTGGGCATGCACCCCTCCACCGTCCACAAGATCCTCACCCGGTACGGGTGCCTACGGCTGTCGTGGACCGACCCGGCCACCGGTGCCCCGATCCGCAGGCAGCAACGCGCGATCGTCCGGTACGAGCACAGCGCCCCAGGAGACCTGGTCCACGTCGATATCAAGAAGCTGGGCAGAATCCCCCACGGCGGTGGGCACAAGGTACTGGGGCGCGCGGCCGGCTGCCGGAACCAGCGCACCGGAACCGGGTACTGGTTCATCCACAACGCCGTCGATGACTACTCCCGCCTGGCCTACAGCGAGCTGCTGGAAGACGAGCGCAAACAGACCGCCAGCGCGTTCTGGGCACGCGCCCAGGCCTTCTTCGCCGAGGCCGGGATCACCGTGAAGCGGGTGCTGACCGATAACGGCTCGGCCTACCGATCACGCATGTTCGCCGACGCCCTCGGTGAGGACATCACGCACAAGCGCACTCGCCCGTACCGGCCACAGACCAACGGCAAGGTCGAACGCTTCAACCGCACCACCCTGGAGGAATGGGCCTACGCCCGCCCCTACACCAGCGAGAGCGAACGAGCCGCCACTGAATCGTCCTAGGTTCTGTGCCGCTTCTATACGGGGAGCGGTTCTCGGTTGAGACTCTCGTAGTAGGCAGCCTCGTATTCGGCTGGGCTGCTCATGCCGAGGCTACCGTGCAGCCTGCGGTGGTTGTACCAGTCGACCCAGCCGGCGGTCGCGTACTCGACGTCAGCGATCGTCTTGTACGGGCCGTCGTGGAAGATCGTGGTGCGGATGCACTCGGTCTTGTAGAGCCCATTGATGGTCTCCATGAGCGCGTTGATGCTCCTATAGTTGTCAACTGCGGATCTCGCCGGTGTGGGGGTCCGTTTTGACCAGGTGGTAGACCTCTCGGATTACGTAGCGTTTCAAGCATCGGATAATGTCGCGTTTGGACTTGCCCTCGGCGGTGCGGCGGGCAACGTAGGCGATCGTTGGTTCGTGGAATCTCATCCTAACGATTACGGTGCGGTAGATCGCGGCATTGAGCTGTCGGTGCCCGCCACGGTTGATGCGATGTTTCCCGCAGGTCATCCCTGACCCTGCCGGAATGGGACTGATGCCGGCAAGTTTCGCAAACGCTGCTTCACTTTTGATGCGCTCGGGGTTGTCGCCGACGACGATGAGGATCTCCGCGGCGGTATCAACGCCGATGCCGAAGCGATCCAGCAGATGCGGTGCCCGCTGGGCCACGAGGTCCTTGATCATGGCCTCTAGCTCCGTGATCTCGTCATTGAGTGCGATCCAGCGTTTCGCGATCGAACGCAGTACGTGGCGGTTGGCATCCTCCGGGGTATTCAGCCCGCGTGGACGCAGGAGAGCACAGTGGCGAGCGATCATCTTCTGGGTCTTCCCGGCTGTTTCACGGCGCAGGTCTTCTGAGGCGTGGACGAGCATGGCTTTGAGCGTGACCATCGCCCCGGTCCTGTCCTTGACCGCTGTATCGTGAGCGACCTTCAGCTGCCGGATCATCTCTACCGCACCGTCGGCGCTCTTGGGGACTGCGGTGGCGAATCCCGCCAGTACGGCCCGGGCGGCGTTCTCAGCATCCAGGGTGTCTGACTTGCCGTTCAGGCGCCGTAGCCGGCGATCCGGCCGGGCGACCTCGATGACTTTGTGGTCATGCCGCCTCAGGAATGAGGTGAGTGCAGCCCCATAGGAGCCAGTTCCCTCGATGCCGAAGGCCATGATCTTCCCGAACCCACTGGCCCAGTCCAGCAGCTGCTTATAGCCCGCAGCATCAGTAGCGATCGTGAGCGTGGCCAGGATCCCGCCGATAGAATCCATCACAGCAGCGACGTGGATGTGCTTGTGGGTGTCGACCCCGATGACGACGTGCCCGGATCGGGCGGCCTCTATGGTGGCCATAGCTTCTGGTCCTCCTGCCGATTAGCGTGGGTATCACGCTGTCGCCGGCGGGCGGACAGGACTGTCATGGGGACGCTTTGACCAGGCTGCTCCAGGCTCCTATTAGGTCACGCCCGATCCGGCGGCAGCGCTTGCTGCGCGCCCGGCCGGAGGCTCGACAGATCAACGCTGAGGCACCCTGCGGGCCAATCGTAAGCATGGGTCAGAGCACTCCGGCCGGGACTACCCGATTCTTGCGGAACCCGGTAGAAACAGACTGACAGTCGTATGCGTCGCCGACAGTCCCGATCGACGGCGCGATTCCATCCAGAGCGAGCTTCTCGGTATACGCCACGGAGGTGTACTGAGACCCGGCATCGGAGTGCGCGATAAGCTGCCGCGGCTGGATCTTGTGACCGTCACGCTCACGCACCCACAGCGCCATCCGCAGCGGGATCATCACCAGATCGGTCCCTCGGGCGGTCTGGGCGTGCCAGGCGACGATGCGTTGAGAGAACACATCGAGAATGAACGCGACGTATACCCAGCCGGCCCAGGAACGCACGTAGGTGAAGTCCATGACCCACGCGTAGTCCGGGCGCGGTGCGGTGAAGTTACGATCCAGCAGGTCCCCGGCACGCACGCCATCCTTGGACGCGATGGTGGTGCGGATCGCCTTAGCGCGGGTAATCCCGGACAAACCGAGCGCAGTCATGGCGCGGTCCACAGCGCCGCGGGACGCGTCCGGCAGCGCGGTGCGGCGGATGAACGCCGTCATCTTCTTGCGGCCGTAGAGGCCTTCGGGAGTCATCTTGCGTCGCGTGCTGCCGTCAGATGCGATCACGTTCTTCCAGGCGGCCGCACGGACCGCGTCGAGGACCATCGCATCGGTGACGGTGCGCGCGGCGACCGGTATCGTGCGCCAGGACCGGTAGGTGCGTGCAGCGATCTTCACGCCCTGCTCGCGCAGGACGCGGATGATCGACTCGACTGCATACCCCACCGCGCGCAGCTGATCGATGAATCCCATCAGGAGCGGTTTCGGGGGTCGAGCTCCCCCGCGAAGAAAGTCGTCGCTGCCTTCAAGATCGCAACGTCCTCGCGCAGCCGACGGTTCTCGGCCTTGAGCCGTTTGATCTCAGCGGCTTCCTCGCTGGTCTGTCCATCACGCTCGCCGGCGTCGATCTCGGCCTGCACCACCCAGCGGCGCAGCGACTCGACACCGACACTCTCCTGGCGAGCTACAGCCTCGATCGCTCTCGCGCGAGACGGGTACTCGCCCTGGTGCTCACGCACCAGCCGCACCGCCCGCTCACGGGCAGCAGAATCAATCTTCCTTGGCATAACGCCATCCTTTCAACTCGAAAGGAAGCGGCATCAAACCTGGGACGGTTCAAGGAGACCACCGCCAGCGTCCTCGCCCACACCACCATCGACGCCCCGGCCCACGTCACCCCGGAAACAAAACTGCCCCGCCATCAGGCGGGGCAAGTTTCGATTTTCTCATCTTACGTGGAGCTAAGGGGATTCGAACCCCTGACCTTCTCATTGCGAACGAGACGCGCTACCAACTGCGCCATAGCCCCTTGCGACGAATCAGAATACACCTCCCGCGGAGCGTCGTCCTACCCGGTTCGGTTGGATCTGTCGGACGACCAGCGCGACGCTAGTTGGAGTGCGCGAACTGGCGGTCTGCGACGTCGCGGGGGCGGGGGGAAAAATTTGGCCCCCGAATGAACCGGGATCGGTGCAGACGGGGACATCTACCGTCGGTGAGAAGCGAGCTCGCCTCCGATAATCGTGAGCGGATGTTGCCGGATCCGCCCTGCTGGCGGAAGATCGCGGTATGAGCGAGTCCGGCCAGATCGACCACTTCGTGTACGGCGTCCGCGACCTGGCGCAGGCCGTCGACGCGATCGAGCAGCGGACCGGGATCCGGCCCACCGAGGGCGGGCGACACATCGGCCGCGGCACCCGCAACTACCTGCTCGGGCTCTCCCCCGACTGCTATCTCGAGATCATTGCGCTGGACGGCGAGAATCCGGTGAGCGGAGACCAGAACGTCGCCTTCCACCTCGATCAGCTCGAGAGCGACCGCGTGCTCACCTGGGCGATCCACCCCGCTGACACCGACGGCGCGCTGGTCAAGGCGCGACGCCATGGAGCCGACCACGGCAAGCTGACCCCGATGTCCCGGGTGGACGCCGACGGCAACGAGCTGCACTGGACCCTCGCGGTCGACGAGACCCTTCCGCTGCACGGACTTGCGCCCTTCTTCATCGACTGGGGCGACTCGCTCCACCCGGCAGCATCCGGCATTGCGATGGCCGAGCTGACTGACCTCGAGATCACCGCCCCGGACGCCGATGCCGTCAATGCGCTCTACCGGGACCTCCGCCTCGATGTCACCGCCAAGCCCGGCGAGCCTGCCATTCGCATCACCATCGCCGGCCCGGCTGGCACGATGACGCTGTGACCACGATCCTCGTCGACCACCCCCGCCCCGGCGTCCGCGTGCTGCGCCTCAACCGCCCGGACCGGCTCAACACGATGACCCACGAGCTGCTCACGGACCTGCATGCCGCGCTCGACGATGCGGACGCGTCGGACGACGTCCGCGTCGTCGTCCTCACCGGCGAGGGGCGCGCGTTCTGCGCCGGGCTCGACCTGGACGGGTACGCCGACGACTTCGACGCCACCCCCGGCCCGGTACGCGGCGGCCTTGCCCGTCAACGCGAGATTGCCTCGGCGGCTGAGAATATCCGGGACCTCTCCAAACCGGTCATCGCTGCCGTCAACGGGCCCGCCGCAGGCGGCGGCTTGGCGCTGGTGCTCGCCAGCGACATCCGCATCGCGTCCACCGATGCGGTCTTCAGCGTCGCGTTCATCCGAGCCGGGTTCTCCGCGTGCGACATCGGAACCTCCTGGCTGCTGCCCCGCATCGTCGGGGCTGGTCGCGCACACGAGCTGATGCTGACCGGACGTCGGTTCGGCGCTGAGGAGGCCGAGCGGATCGGGATGCTCTACCGCGTAGTCCAGCCCGGCGATCTGATGGACGTCGCGATGGGCAAGGCCGATGAGATCCTGCGCAACCCACCGTTCTCGGTCGAGCTCACCAAGCAGGGCATGTGGCTGGCACTCGAGCAGCCATCCTTCCACGCCGCTGTCGAGCTGGAGAACCGTCAGCAGATCCTCACCTCGCTCACCGAGGACCGCGCCGAAGCCACCGCGGCCTTCCTCGAGAAGCGTGACCCGCAGTACCAGAACCGCTAGCGGCATCACGCCAGAACACGTGCCGAAATTCCTTCCCTCTCGTCTTGCGCATTGTTTCGAACGTATGTACGATTGTATCAGATCCCGAGGAGGTGGCCATGTCAGACATCAGCGACATCGCGACGCCGCCTGCTAACGACCCGAAGCACGATCGTCTCCCCGCGGGCGCAGTGCCGGACGCCGAGCTCGACGAACAGCTCGACCGGATCACCGGCGGGCTGGAGTCGCTTGTCGAGGCCGCCGAGCACGGCGACTTCGCGGGTCTTGGTCCCGACGGGCTAATCGCGCTTGCCCGGCGGGTCGAATCAATCCGGACCAGGCTGATCACCCTCGACTGCCACGTCATCGAGGCGGCAGAAGACGAACAGCTCCACGAGCGACAGTGCGTCGCCACCACCGCCATGGCGCTCGCTGAGGTTCTGCGAATCTCACGCCCAGAGGCCAATGCCCGAGTGGCGAGAAGAAAGCAGCTCATCTCCCGCAACGGGTTCAGCTTCGGCGCCTACCCACCGGAGCTTCCCGTGCTGGCCCAGGCCGTGCGCAACGGCAGCGTGACGACCGAGCACGTGACGGTCATCGGCAAGGCGATCAGGAAGCTGCTCAGCAACCCGAGCATCGACGTTGACACCGCAGCACAAGCCGAGGAGTTCCTCGTCAACAAGGCCGCCAGCTTCGGGCCGGACGACGTCAAGACCCTCGCGGACAAGCTCGACGACGTCCTCCTCCCCGACGGCGCGATCCCGCAGGACCGCGTCGCCCAGGCTCGCCGGAGCCTGTCGATCGGCCCGCAGCGGCAGGACGGCACCCACCACATCACCGGATTCCTGACCCGAGGCCTCAAGGCACTGTTCGACGCCGCCGTCGGGCCGCTCGCCGCGCCCCGCCCCGCGGACGACGAAGCAGGCCCCGACGATCGCACCGCGGGACAACGCACGCACGATGCCCTCGAGGACGCCTGCCGCCGTCTGCTCGACAGCGCAGGAACCCCTGCAGCAGGCGGAACCGCGGCCAGCGTCCACATCACCATCGATCTCGACCAGCTCCTGGACGCCCTGCGTCGACTCAAGGACGGCACGGGTGACCAGACGGGACGCGCGAGCGGACAGGTCGCCGGAGGCGAACGACTGAGCTGGCCCGAGATCGCTCGCCTCGCCCACGAAGCCCAGCTCATCCCGACCTGGATCAGCAAGACCGACGGCATCCTGGCTTTCGGCCGCACCCGGCGCATCGCGACCGAGGCGCAGACCCTCGCGCTGATCACCCGCGACCGCGGCTGCAGCTTCCCCGGCTGCACCGCTCCGCCCGACTGGAGCCAACGTCACCACGTCATCCCCTGGTGGAACGGCGGAAAGACCGACATCGACAACCTGACCCTCGTCTGCTCCTTCCACCATCGAGAGTTCGAGCGGCGCGGATGGCAGGTCGAGATGCACAGCGGAATTCCGATCTGGATCCCGCCGCGCTGGATAGATCCCGAGCAACGACCCCAGATCAACCACCGGATCGCACTCCCATCGCAAGCCGAGCTCGACCTCCTGACCGAACGGACCAGAGCCAGAGAGCACGAACCGCCACCCGATCCACCCGACCCGCTTGAGGTCATCGACGAGCTGGTCCCGCTGCTCGCCGAGCAGCTCCCACCCGCCGTACGCGAACAGTTCGGCAGCGAGCTCTACCTCCTGCTCGCCACCTACCTCGGCTCCGCACCCATCCGGGACGACGCTGCGTCCTCCGCTGCCGTCGCGCAGGTATAACCGTCCGCCCGCCGGCGTCCTGAGCGCCGTGGGTAGCGTGAGTCGCAGTACCGAGACCGACAGATCCCGACACCGGAGGGCACCCATGGCCTACGAGACGCTCACCCACGACATCGAGGACGGCGTCCTCACCATCACCCTCAACCGGCCCGACAAGCTCAACGCCTTCACCGTGACGATGGCCGACGAGCTGGAGCAGAGCTTCCGCGAGGTCAACGACAACGACGACGTACGCGCCATCATCGTGACCGGTGCCGGCCGGGCATTCTGCGCCGGCATGGACCTCTCGGTCGGCGGCAACGTCTTCGGGCTCGACGAGACCAAGCAGCCCACCCTCGCCGACATCGCGGACCTCGCCAGCCCTGAGATGAAGGATGTCCGCGACACCGGCGGCCGGGTCTCGCTGGCGATCCACGACTGCCGCAAGCCCGTCATCGCGGCGATCAACGGTCCTGCGGTCGGCATCGGCGCCACGATGACGCTGGGCATGGACGCCCGGCTCGTGTCGCAGAAGGCCCGCTTCGGGCTGGTCTTCGGCAAGCTCGGGATCGTCCCCGAGGCCGCGTCGTCGTGGTTCCTCCCCCGCATCGTCGGACTGCCCAAGGCGCTCGACCTGGTGATGTCCGCCGAGATCCTGGACGCCGACGCCACCGTCGAGGCAGGCCTTGCCGCCGCGGTGTACGAGCCTGACCAGCTGCTGATCGAGGCCCGCGCCCTCGCCGACAAGTGGACCAAGGGCCGCTCGGCGGTCGCGGTCGCCCTCAGCCGGCAGCTGCTGCGCCGCAATGTCGCGATCGAGCACCCCGCAGATGCGCACCGCGTCGACTCGCTGGCGATGTTCTGGACCAGCGTCGGTGACGGCAAAGAGGGCGTGGCTGCCTTCCTCGAGAAGCGCGACCCGGACTACTCCGGCCGCGCCTCCGACCTGCCTCCGTTCTACGACGAGTGGATCTCCCCCGACGGTCGCTGAGCGCTACGGTCGCTCAGGTCAAGATCTCCAGGAGGGCGTCGTCCAGGCGCGGGTAGTCGAGCCAGGCCGGCGAGCCGGTCGAAGGCCGGGCAGTCCTGATCGAACACGACGCTGGTGCGCAGGATCGTCTGGCTTGCCGCGTTGGCCTCAGACGCCGCGCCCTCCCACGCCGAGGCGATGCCGGTCATCTGCGGCAGCTCCGCCGACCCCGTCGGCAGCGGAGTCTTCTCGTCGATCTCGGCGTCCGCCCCATGTGAGGGGCCGCTGGTCATGTCTCCCGGAGGTACTCGATCGCCGATTCGGCGGCGTTGTACCCGCACATGCCATGAACGCCGGCGCTCGGCGGTGTCGCTGCGGAGCACAGATACACGCCGGGGACGCCCGTCTCGTACGGGTTCGTCGCAAGCCGTGGACGCAGCACTACCTGCATCGCCGTGTTGGCGCCGGTGCCGATATCACCTCCGACGTAGTTCGGGTTGTACTCCTGCATGGCCGTCGTACCGCGCACGTGCGTGGCGACGACCTGCGAGGAGATCCCAGGCGCGAACCGCTCGAGCTGCGCCATCACCTGCTCCGTTGCATCAGCGCCGCCATTGGGCACATGCGCGTATGCCCACAGGGGATTGATGCCGTCGTTCGACCGGCTCGGATCGGCAAGATACTGCTGGCCGACGAGCATGAACGGCCGCTGTGGCATCCGTCCGGCGCCGGCGTCCCGCTCCGCCGCCGCGAGCTCCTCCAGCGTGCCGCCCACGTGAACGGTCCCGGCCTTTCGGCATTCCGGGTTCGTCCACGGCACCGGGCCGCGGACGGCCAGCTCGACCTTGTGTGCCCCGGGCCCGTAGCTGTACCGGCGGTAGGCGCGCGCCACCCGCGAGGGCAGCCGGTCGCCGAGGATGTGCGCAGCGGCCTGGGGTGCGGTGCTCAGCAGGACGGCGTCCACAGCGCCCAGCTCCGCCAGGCTGGTGACCGTGCGGCCGGTCTCGATGACGCCGCCGTACGACTGGAGCGCCTTGGCGAGCGCGTCGGTGATCGCGCGCGAGCCACCCGCTGCCACCGGCCAACCACCCGCATGCCCCGAGGCGGTGAGCATCACGCCGACCGCCGCTGACAGCGGCACGTCGAGGCGGCCGAACTTGTGTGCCGCCACCCCACCGAACAACGCCTTGGCCTGCGGTGTCGAAAAACGCCGAGCAAGCACGGTCGCGGGCAGCGCCGCCCGCAACCCGAACATCGCCAACGAGATCGGATGCTTCGGGAGCCCGATGATCGGGCCGAAGACGTCCTCGGTCAGCGCCTGGAACTTGCCGGCGACTGGCCCGAACACCTGCTTCCAGGCCTTGCCGTCGACGCCGAGACCATCGGCAGTGCGGTCGATGTCGCGCCACAGCACACCGGCGGTGCCGTCCTCCAGTGGGGGCGCCAGTTCGCCCTCAGGCCACAGCCACTGCAGCCCGAAGTCCTCGAGCCGCAGCGCCTGGAAGGCCGGAGACAGCACGCCGGTCGGGTGGAAGGCCGAGCAGTCGTCGTGCAGCACTCCGGGCAGGGTCAGCTCCGAGGTGCGGGTGCCGCCACCGATCCGATCGCTCATCTCGATGACGCGGACGTCGTGGCCTTCCTTGGCCAGCCGTACGGCAGCGGTTAACCCGTTGGGACCGCTGCCGACGACGACGACCTTCTTGCTCATGCGTGACTGATGCCGACCGGCACCGGGTCGGGCTGGTCGCTGGCGCGGGTCCAGTCGACGATGCGCGGGACCGGCCCGTTCGGCAGCCACGGCTGCTCCGCGACGGTCTGGACAACGTTGAACCGGCCGCGCTCGAGCACGCCGACCGCTGGATCGATGACCATGTAACGAAGGTAGTCCTTGTTGATCGGCTGTGACTCGGTCCAGGTGATCAGCACCTCGCCCGGCTTCCACTGGCAGAGCTCCTGGGCGCCCTCGATGTCGTCGGTGCCGTTGGAGGTGGTCACGTAGACGACGCCGTCCCCGCCCGGCTCCACGGCGCGCAGCCGGCCGTAGTCGCCGCTGAGGACCGCGGCCTTCGCCAGCTCGGCCCCGCCCTCACCGCCCTCGGGGATCGTGAGCGGGTAGAGCGCGGATCCCTTTAGCGTGGCGGCCCACTACACGGCGCGGGGGTACTGCTTGTCGTCGTCCGTGCCCGCGCCGTCGATGCCGTAACGCGGGTCGTCGTACGGGTCGTCGTCCCAGTCGTAGTAGTCCGGCGAGTCCTGGTACTCCGAGTGGCGCTGACCGGACAGGTCGATCGAATCGGCGACGGTGGCGTCGCCGAGGTCATAGAGCTCGGGATCCTCGTCATCCAACGAGACGACCTCGGGCTCGGTGATGCTCGATGCGACGAACGCGTTCGTAGCCAGGCTCGACTGCGAGCGGGTCGCGCTGCGATCGGTGACGTCGGTGCGGGCGCGGTTGACCCGGATCTCGCGGGTCAACCGGCGCTCCTCCTCCCGGCGCGTCTCGTTGCGCAGGTGCACGAGGTAGGCCGCCAGAGCGACACCGCTCGCCGCGGCGATCACCCACGTCCAGGTCCCCGCGAAGACTGCCAGCGCGAGCGAGAAGAGGAAGAATCCGCCGAGTCCCAGCAGCGTCTGGCGGCGACGCTGCATCATCCGCTTGCGGGCCGCGTCAGTACGGCGCGGGCCGCGCTCACGCGGCTGGGCCGGCTCGTCATAGGCCGCGTGCGGCTCGTCGTGCTCGTGGGTGTCCACGGCGTCGTCGAGTTCGTGCGAGGGGGAAGTCTCGCGTGCGCTCATCGGGTAGCTCCTTTGTCGCTGGCCGGCGGCCTTGGGCTTGGGCGTGCGCCGTAGCACTCGCGCTGACGACGAGTCGTTCTCGCGAATGACGGACTCGAGTGCGTTGTCGCGACGGGTGAGCACCATGGGCACCAGGACGACGAACCAGGCCACCACCACGGCGGCCAGAAACACCCCTGATCCCACGAGTCACCTCCTGCCACATCTGTCACGCACCGCATAGTCAACCCGAGACGACGAGACGACCGGGCCAGGCGCGCCGCGCGCATCGCGATTCGGTCGAGATTGCCCAGCTGCCAGCGGTTCAGTCGCGCAGCAGGTCCCTCATCGCAGTGAGGTCGTCGTCCGCCGTCAGCGCGAATCCGATGTGGTCTCGCCAGACCGTGCCGATCTGCAGATACCTGCTGTAGTGGCCTTCCCGGCGCATCCCGAGCTTCTCGACGACTCGGATGGAGGCCGTGTTCTCAGGCGCGATGGCCGCGTGAATCCGGTGGAGGCCGCTGTCGAAAGCATGCTGGATCGCCATTGCCACGGCGATCGGCGTCAGTCCTTGACCTGCGCGCTGCCGGTCGATCCAGTAACCGACGTCCGCCGAGCGGACCGGCCCCCACTGGATCGGGCCGACGTTCACCTGACCGACCAGGGCCGCCCCGTGCAGGACGACGAACGGCATGAGCCGGCCCTCCCGAGCGGCGATCCGGCTGTCGCGGCGCAACCGATAAAAGGCCATCGTGGAGGCACGCGCGTTCCAGTTCGCATCGGCCGCGGGCTCCCACGGCTGCAGCCAGTCACGGTTGCGCTGCCGAACCGATCGCCAGGCGGGCAGGTCGCGGTACCGCATCGGCCGCAGCGTCAGCGCCCCACGCCGGAGAGTGACCGGCCATGCCTTCGTGCGTGGGCGGCCGTCCTCAGGACCCGAGGACGAGTGGCATGACGGAGACGTCGTCACCCTCGGTCACCTGGGTCTGGTCTTCGGGGATCACGATCAGGCAGTTCGACTGCGCCATCGAGAACAGCAGGTGGGCGCCTGCGCCGCCGACCGGCGACACGACGTACCCCCCGTCGGGGTGGCGCATCAGCAGGCCGCGCCGGAACTGCTTGCGGCCGGCGGGGCTGTCGAGGTGCTCGGTGGCACGAGCCTTGGTCACGGGTCGGAACAGTCGCTTCTTTCCCAGCAGGAAACGAATCGCGGGCCGAGCGAACACCTCGAACGAGATCAGGGCGCTCACCGGATCGTTGGGGAAGCACAGCACCGGCACCTCTCGCTCGCCGATGACGCCGAACCCCTGCGGCATCCCCGGCTGCATCGCCACGCGCGTGTACTCGACCGAGCCGAGCTCCGACAGGCACTCGGAGACCACGTCGAACGAACTCGACGCGAACCCACCGGAGAGCACGAGCATGTCCGTGCGCAGCAGCTGCGACTCGAGGGTCGCCATCAGCCGGCCCTTGTCGGCCGGGACGGCGCTCGCGCGATAGACCGCCGCGCCGGCGTCCCGGGCGGCGGCAGCCAGCGCGAAACTGTTGACGTCGATGAGCTCGCCCAGCGACGGCTGGGTGCCGACGTCCACAAGCTCGGAGCCGATCGACAGCACCGTGACGCGGGGCCGCGGCCGCGCCTGTACCCGGGTGCGGCCGACCGCAGCGAGCAGCCCGACCTGGGCGGGGCCGATCGGCGTCCCGACGGTCACCGCGGTGTCGCCGGGGGTGACGTCCTCCCCCGCCCGACGGATGTATGCGCCCCTCGGGGGAGCCTTGCGGATGTCGACCCGGGCGACGCCGCGGTCGGTCCACGCCAGCGGCACGATCGCGTCGGCGCCCGACGGCAGCACGGCCCCGGGGTAGATGCGCACCGCGGTGCCGGCGGACAGGCTGCGCACCTCCCGCGCGCCCGGCTCGGCCTCGGCGACGACCGCGAGCTGGACCGCGTCGTCCGGCCGGGCGGCCTGCACGTCGGCGACGCGGACGGCGTACCCGTCGATCGCGGAGTGGTCGAAGGCCGGCAGGGAGGTCTGCGAGACGACCTCCTCACCGCACAGCAGCCCCTGTGCGTCGAGGATCGCCAGCTCGATCGAATCGAGCGTGGGCAGCGAAGAGAGGATCGCGTCGACGTGTTCTTCGACTGTGCGCACTAGGGGGTGCCTCCGTGACTACTTCGCGATGGGCCTTCCCCATCATGCGCTACGTCCACGCGGTTGCTCAGGATTTGGCCGACTGGTCGGCGCGTATCTCCTCCAGGAACTCGCCCAGCCACTCGACGAACGGCGGGCCGAGATCCTTGCGCTCTGCGGCCAGCCGGACGACGGCGCGCAGGTAGTCGCCGCGGTCTCCCGTGTCGTAGCGGCGTCCGCGGAACACGACGCCGTGCATCGGCACGCCCTGGGCAGCGAGATCCTTCATCGCGTCGGTGAGCTGTACCTCGCCACCACGACCCGGCTCGGTGTGCTCCAGCGCCTCGAAGATCTCCGGTGAGAGCACGTAGCGACCGATGATCGCCAGGTTGGACGGCGCGTCCTCGGGTCCGGGCTTCTCGACCAGGTCGGTGACCTTCACGACGCCACCGAGCGCCCGGTCGTCGGAGACGGTGATTCCGGGCGCCTCTTCGACAGCGGCGCAGCCGTACATCGAGACCTGGTCCTCGGGCACCTCCATCAGGGCCACAACGCAGCCACCCAGCTGCTGCTGCACCTCAAGCATCGGCTTCAGCAGCGCGTCGCGGGCATCGATCAGGTCGTCGCCGAGCATGACGGCGAACACCTCGTCGCCGACGTACGGCGCGGCGCACGCCACCGCGTGGCCGAGCCCTCGGGGGGCACCCTGACGGATGTAGTGCACGTCGGCGAGCTCGGCCGAACGGCGAACCGCCTCGAGACGGTCGTCGTCCCCCTTCTTCTCGAGGGCAGCCTCCAGCTCGGGGGCGCGGTCGAAGTGGTCGATGATCGCCTCCTTGCCGCGGCCGACGATCACCAGCACCTCGTTCAGGCCGGCGTCCACCGCCTCCTCGACGATGTACTGCAGGGCCGGGGTGTCGACAATCGGCAGCAGCTCCTTCGGGATCGCCTTGGTGGCGGGCAGGAATCGGGTGCCGAGGCCGGCTGCCGGGATCACGACCTTGTACGGCCGGGAGCGGTCTCCTGTCGTGCTGCGGGCGGTAGTCATCTCAAGGTCCTTAGCGATCGAAGGGATACCGTTCAGCCTAGTGAGGTCGCGTCTGGCGCGACCGGGGATCCGTATCGGCGAGGGATTGGCCACATGAGCGAGGATGCGCAGCGCGCACGGAAGGCGGCGCTGCGTGGCGAGTACGCCGCCCGCCGGGCCGCGCGCAGCGCAGCGGAGAAGCAGCGCCTGGACTCCCTGCTGCTGCGGCGCGCCCGCGAGTGCGATGCTGCAACGATCGCGGCCTTCGTGCCGGTGCGTGGCGAGCCGGGCTCGCTGGACGTGCTCGACGAGCTGGCACGGCGAGCTCGGGTCCTGCTGCCGGTGACCGGGCCGCTCAGCCGCCGGCTCGAGTGGGCGGCGTACGCCGGTGCCGAGCACCTCGTGCCCGGCCCGCTCGGGCTGCTGCAGCCAGCGGCCGGCGACGGCAGCCTCCTGCGGGACGCCGATATCGTGCTGGTGCCGGCGGTGGCCATCGGCCTCGACGGGACGCGGCTCGGCCACGGCGGCGGCTTCTACGACCGGGCGCTGACCGGCGTGCCGACCCGGCGGCTCGTCGCGGTCGTGCACGACGATGAGGTGGCAGCGACGCTGCCGGTCGAGCCGCACGACGTCCGCGTCGGCTGGCTGTGCACCCCCACGCGGCTGCAGCGGCTCGGGTGAGCATCCGCCACCCGCGGAATGCCGATGACGGCGGCAGCGTTCTAAGCCGGGTATTGGCACTCGGCATGGTCGAGTGCTAGTAGAATCTGCCCGACCCGATGGAGGACCCGTTGCCCACCTACCAGTACGCGTGCAAGACCTGCGGCCACCGCTTCGAGATCGTGCAGTCCTTCTCGGACGCCTCTCTCACCGAGTGCCCCGAGTGCCAGGGAGACCTACGCAAGGTCTTCAACTCGGTCGGGGTCGTGTTCAAGGGCTCGGGCTTCTACCGCAACGACTCGCGCAGCGGCTCGTCCTCCAGCCAGACGGGCGGCTCGTCCTCGTCGTCCGGCTCGTCCTCGTCGTCCGGCGAGAGCTCCGGCGCGTCGGACTCGTCGAGCTCGTCCGCCAGTAGCACGTCGAGCACCCCCGCCGCCTCCTCACCCGCGAGCTAGTCCACAGCTCTCTCACGCATCCACAGGCAGGAGCGCCGCGACTGCGGTCGCCGGCTCGGATCGCCACAATCGCTGGCATCCCGACCACGGAGGATGCCGATGACCACCCGCGTCGCCCGCCGTTCCGCGCGCTCTGACCGCCCGTCGCGGCATCGGCGTTGGACACCGCCCGGCCGCCCGCCCCGACGGCGTAACCGGCGGCGCGGTGCGCCTCGTTCGGCGCTCGTACGTCGCCTGCTCGCCCTCGCGCTCCTGGCCTGCGCGGGACTGCTCGCGGTGCGTGATCACCAGCGCCCGGCTGCCGAGGCCGCACCGGCGGCCGATGCGGTCCAGCCGGCGGCCGACCCGATGATCCCGCTCGTGCTACCGGTCGCGGACGCCACGACCGTGACCGTGCTCGAGGAGGGGAAGCTGGTCGACGTGTACGCGGCGTACGACGAGCAGCCCCCGACCCTAATGCTGGAAGGCGTGCGGCTGATCGATGTGCGGGCGACGGAGGACGCCGGGCCTGCGGCACAGCCGCCGCCGGCGCACATTGTCATTGGGATCACCGTCAACCAACGAGAATTAGTTGAAGATTTGCTCGCGGCGCGGTTGATCATTGCTACCGTGTCCGCCGTACAGTTCGACACATCAAGTCGGTAGCAATGCCGACGAAGGAGAAACAGCCCATGAAGGGTTTTAAGGACTTCCTGCTGCGGGGCAACATCGTCGACCTCGCGGTCGCGGTCGTCATCGGCGGTGCGTTCAACCGCCTGGTCGAGGTCTTCACTGCGTCGTTCCTGACCCCGCTGATCGGCATGGTGACCGGCGGAGAGGTCGGCGGCGAGTTCACCGTCGGAGGTCAGAAGTTCACCTACGGTGCGTTCATCTCTGAGCTCATCGCGTTCGTCGTCACCGCCGCGGTCATCTACTTCGTGGTCGTGCTCCCGATGAAGAAGATCACCGAGCGTCGCAAGGCCGGTGTCATGGAGGACGACGCTCCCACCCAGGAGCAGCTGCTCACCGAGATCCGGGACCTGCTGGCCAGCCCCCGCCGCTAGCTGCAGCTCGACCCACGAAAGGGCATCCACCACCGGGTGGGTGCCCTTTCGTCATGTCAGACCCGGGACGCCACAGGTCCGTCTCACGGTCGTCGAGCGAGGGAGCGCCAGCGACTGACGCCGAGACGCCGAGACGTCATCCCCAGGACGAGTCGTGGTGCGGCGGCAGGTCGCGGCGGTAGCGCTCGAGGAAGGCTCGCTCCTCCGCACTCAACGGGGCTCGCCGGCCACGTACGACGTGAACGGTGCGCTCGGGCGGCTCGCTCTGATCGGCGGCGCCGTCGCGGACCCGGTCGGGCCCGGCGGCCTCACGGCTGGCGCGGGGCTCGTCGTTCATGGGGTCGATTGTCCCCTTTCGAGACCGACGAGCGACCGTTCCAGTCGGGTGAGTGCCGTACGGTGGCCCGCGAGGACCACAGTGACGGGGCGAGGAGCGGCTGTTGATCGAGTTCATCGGGGTCACCAAACGGTTCGAAGACGGGCAGCCCGCGGTCGACGACCTGAGCCTGCGGATCCCGACCGGCCAGATCACCGTGCTGGTCGGGCCGTCCGGCTGCGGTAAGACGACGACGCTGCGGATGGTCAATCGGATGGTCGAGCCGACCTCTGGCACGGTGCGCATCGACGGCGAGGACGTCGCGGGCATGGCGCCCGCCCAGCTGCGCCGCGGCATCGGCTACGTGATCCAGCACGCGGGGCTGTTCCCGCACCGCACCATCGTCGACAACATCGCCACCGTTCCGCGGCTCACCGGAACCGCGAAGGCCGACGCCCGCGAGCACGCCTTGGAGCTCATGGACCGCGTCGGGCTCGACACCGCCCTCGCCGGCCGCTACCCGGCGCAGCTGTCGGGCGGCCAGCAGCAGCGCGTCGGCGTGGCCCGGGCCCTGGCCGCCGATCCGCCGATCCTGCTGATGGACGAGCCGTTCAGCGCGGTCGACCCGGTCGTGCGCGATGCGTTGCAGCGCGAGCTGCTCGAGCTGCAGGCGGACTTCGGCAAGACGATCGTGTTCGTCACGCACGACATCGACGAGGCGATCCGGCTCGGCGACCAGATCGCCGTCCTCGCGGTCGGTGGGCGGCTGGCGCAGTTCGCCACCCCCGGCGACCTGCTGGCGCACCCCGCGGACGACTTCGTCCGCGGCTTCATCGGCCGCGACCGCGGCATCCGGGCGTTGTCGTTCGTCACTCCGGGCGCCGCCCCGGGCCCGCCGACCGGCGGCTGGGAGGTGCTCACCGGTGACGACGGCCAGCCGGTCGCGTGGCGCGGGCCGGACGGCGTCCGGTACGGGATCGACGACGTCCTCGGGCCCCGCGACTCGGCGCGCCGGGCGCTCGACCTGGCGCTGCTCTCGCCGAACGGGTACGTGGTGTGCGTCGACGAGTCCGGCGCGTACGCCGGGACCGTGGCCCGACACGACCTGCTGACCGAGCAGACCCGATGAGCGGCCTCCTGGACGACCTGCGTCGGTACCTCCCGACCAATGTCGACACGATCCTGGACGCCCTGCAGCAGCACCTGTGGCTCTCGCTGCTGCCGGTCCTCATCGGCTTCGCGGTCGCGCTGCCGCTGGGCTATCTCGCGCACCGTTCCCGGTGGGCCTACCCGATGCTGATCGGTGCGGCGAGCATCTTCTACACGATCCCGTCGCTGGCGGTCTTCGTCGCGCTGCCGACCATCATCGGCACCTCGATCATCTCGCCGATCAACGTCGTCATCGCGCTGAGCCTCTACACCGCCGCGCTGCTGGTGCGCACGGTCGCAGACGGGCTGAGCGCCGTCCCGACCGCCACCGCACAGGCGGCCGACGCGATGGGCTACTCCCGGTTGCGGCGGCTGGTGGCCGTCGACCTGCCGGTCGCGCTGCCGGAGATCTTCGCCGGCCTGCGGGTGGCCACCGTGGCCAACGTCAGCCTGGTCAACGTCGGCGCGCTGATCGGAGTCGGCGGGCTCGGGGCACTGATGACCGACGGCTTCCGGCGCGACTACTCGGCCCCGATCGTCGTCTCGATCGTGCTGTCGGTGCTGGTCGCGCTGCTGGCCGACCTGCTGCTGGTGCTGCTGCAGCGGTCGCTCACCCCGTGGGACCGCGCGCGTCGGCGCTCGGACGCGGCGATGGCGACGGTGAGCGCATGAACATCTTCGACGAGCTGCTGCGTTTCCTGACCGACGCGGCGAACTGGCAGGGCCCGCGCGGGATCCCCTCCGCAGTGCTGACCCACCTGCGGTACTGCCTGCTCTCGTTCGCGATCGCCGCGGTGATCGCCGTACCGATCGGGCTCTATATCGGCCACACGGGGCGCGGCGCCTTCCTGGCCATCAACATCGGCAACATTGGCCGCGCGCTGCCGACCATCGGGCTGCTGACCCTCGTCGTGCTCGCCACCGGCGGCGGCGTCCTTCCCGTCGCCGTGTGCCTGGCCCTGCTGGCCGTGCCCCCGCTGCTCACCGCGACCTATACCGGCATCCGGCAGGTCGATCCTGACGTGGTAGACGCCGCCCGCGGCATGGGGATGACCGAGCGCGAGGTGCTGACCGCCGTAGAGATTCCCAACGCGCTGCCCACGATGTTCAGCGGCGCTCGCAGCGCCACTCTGCAGCTGGTCTCCACCGCCACCGTCGCCGCGTTCGTGGGCATGGGCGGGCTGGGCCGGTATATCCTCGACGGCCCGCCCCAGCAGGACTACGGGCAGATGGCGGCCGGGGCCCTCCTGGTCGCCCTGCTGGCGGTTATGGTCGATCTGCTCCTGGCTGGCATAGCTCGCGCCACGCTTCCATCTCCCCTACGTTCCCACCGCCGTACCCCGCAGACCGCGAAAGCAGGTAGCTGACATGACCCGACTCCGTTCCTTCGCCGCACTGGCTGCCGCCGCTGCTCTCGCGCTGTCCGCGTGCGCCAGCAGCGACGATGTCTCCGGCGCCAACGACACCGGATCGGCCGACTCCGGCACGATCGTCATCGGCTCGGCCGACTTCCCCGAGAGCAAGCTGCTAGCCGAGATCTACGCCGAGGTGCTCGAGGGCGCCGGGGCCGAGGTCGAGCGCAAGTTCGACATCGGCTCGCGCGAGGTCTACCTCAAGGCCATCGAGGACGGCTCGGTGTCGGTGCTGCCGGAGTACACCGGTGGGTTGATGACCTTCTACGACAAGGAGTCCGGCCTCTCGGAGTCCGACGAGGTGTACGAGGCGCTCCCCGAGCTGCTGCCCGACGGCCTGGAGGTGCTGGAGAAATCCCCCGCTGAGGACAAGGACGCACTTGCCGTGACCAAGCAGACCGCGGACTCCGGCGTCGCCTCGATCGAGGACCTCGCCGGCAAGGACTACGTGCTCGGCGGCCAGGCCGAGTTCGAGACCCGGGTCAACGGCGTCCCGGGACTGGAGAAGGAGTACGGCGTGACCTTCTCCAAGTTCGAGGCGCTGCAGACCGGTCCGCTCACCGAGCAGAAGCTGAACTCTGGCGAGATCCAGGTCGCGGTCGTGTTCACGACGCAGCCGGAGATCGTCACCAACGACTGGGTCGTGCTGGAGGATCCGAAGAACCTGTTCATCGCCCAGAACGTCGTCCCGCTGGTGCGCTCTGACGCTCTGAGCGACGAGCAGAAGGATGCCCTGAACGAGGTCTCGCAGACGCTCACCACCGACGACCTCAAGGAGATGATGACCGCGGTGACGGTGGACAAGACCGACGTGGCCGCCGAGGCCAAGAAGTGGGTCGAGGACAACGACCTCGGCTAACTCGTCATGCGGTGGGTTTTACCCCGCTGTGTGCTTCATAGCGGGGTAAGACCCACCGCGAGATGGCTAGGCGGTGACGGCCTGCGGTAGCCGGGGGTCGCTCAGCGCCATCCGCGACGGTACGAACGGCTCGAACAGCAGCGGCATCCCGGCCTCGTCCGGCGTCCGGTTCTTCTTCAGTCCGTTGCACGGCGGACAGGCCGCCACGAGGTTGAGCCACGACATGGCTCCGCCCCTGCTCTTGGGCAGCAGGTGGTCGATCGTGGTGGCTTGCCTGCCGCAGTACGCGCAGCGATGGCTGTCGCGCTTGAGCACTCCCTTGCGCGAGACCGCCGGCTGCCGGTAGAGGACCTCGTGCGCGACCCGCACGTACTTCACCAGGATCAGCACCTTCGGCCAGGGCCAGTGCCGCAGGAACCTGCCCTTCGCTGCCTCCAGGACGATCGCCTTGCCCTTCACCAGTAGCCTGGCTGCGCGCTTGAGCGTCACGTTCATCGACAGCGGCTCATAGCTCGCATTGAGCAGCACTATCGGCTCGTGGAGGGGCGATAACGGTACAGCGGTCATGGCGAGGTCCTTCGTCGTGACGGCCGGACCTGCCAGCCGGACTGCGCGAGGTTCCCGGTCAGTATGCGGCGAGATCGCGCAGAAGTTAAGCCAATTTCTGCGGCCAGTCCACAGGTGTCACGGCCCGTGCGCCCGAAGTTCACCCTCTCGACGACCACGCGGCCGGTCACGCGCCCGGGCATGCGGCCACCCCAACGGCGGAACAACTTGGCCCCGGAGGGGTCGAGCCCGCCGCATCCGGGGACAAGTTGTCCTGGGCAGCCGGCCAAGCGGACAGCGCCGCCCCGAGGATCGGATACGCTGGATTGCGCTCCCGCGCCGGAGCGCATGCCTTCGTAGCTCAGTGGATAGAGCGCCGCCCTCCTAAGGCGGGCGTCGTAGGTTCGATTCCTCCCGAGGGCACTGTGCGCCCTCCCGCGCCAATCCCCGCAGTTGCCGTCGTACGACGGCGCGGTCGACCCCCCATCGCGATGCCCATGATGTGCGTGTTGCTAGAGGGACATGTGTGGTTAACGTGCCAGGATGAGTACCGCGTGAGCGGGCCTCCATGGGCCGCTCCCGCCGCGCCTCTTCCCCACTCCTGCGGCCTCGGAGGCACTAGGTGCTGAAGACAAAGACGACGGGCGCGCTCGCCACCGCCTGCCTGGTCGGCGCATCCCTGCTGTTCTCGTCGTCCCCCGCGGCAGCACTGCCCCCGCCACCACCGAACCCCAGCCAGCAGCAGATCAACGAGGCCGCCTCCACCAAGGCCCAGGCCGAGGCGCAGGTCGCCGAGGCATCGGCCGCGGTCACCCAGATGACCAACCAGATCGAGTCGCTCAACGCGCAGGCACTCGCCGCCGCGGACGCGTACGAGATGGCCAAGGGCCATCTCGAGATCGCCAAGCAGAACCAGACGAAGACCGCCGACGACCTGCAGACCGCCGCCCAGCAGGTCGCGGACGCCGAAGAGGCGGTCAAGCAGATCGCTCGCCAGGCCTACGTCCAGGGCAACTACAGCCCCGATAGCTCGTTCCTGCTGGACGCCGAAGGTCCCCAGGAGCTGATCGACCGCATCAACACACTCAGCATGATCTCGGAGTCGCAGGCCAAGGACATCGAGGCGCTGAAGATCGCCAAGGTCCAGCAGGCCAACGCTGATTCGGCAGCCAAGCAGGCCGTCGTCGACACGACCGAGGCCGAGGCCGCCACCAAGGGCGCCCTGGAGGAGATGAACGCCAAGGTCGAGGCGGCCAACGCGCAGATGGCGGCGCTGCAGGCTCAGAAGGCGCAGCTGGACCAGCAGCTCGCCGTCGCTCAGGAGGCGCTGTTCCAGCTCGAGGGCCAGGCTCAGACCTACCAGCAGTGGGTCGCCCAGAAGCAGGCCGAGGAGGCGGCCGCGGCCCAGGCGGCGGCAGCGAAGGCAGCGGCGGAGGCCGCAGCGGCGCAGGCCGCCGGGCCCACCGTGAACGGAAACTACGCACGTCCCGCCGGCGGCACCTTCACCAGCTGCTTCTGCCCGCGGTGGGGCACCTTCCACTACGGAATCGACATCGCCAACCAGATGATGACGCCGATCTACGCGGCCAGCAGCGGCACGGTCACCCGCGCGGGGTTCGCCAACGGGTTCGGCCAGGCCGTCTACATCCAGCATGACGACGGATTCGTGACGGTCTATGGCCACGTTGAGGCGATCTACGTGAGCACCGGGCAGCGGGTCAGCGCCGGCCAGACCATCGCCGGCATGGGCACCCGCGGCCAGTCCACCGGCGTCCACCTGCATTTCGAGGTCACCCAGGGCATGTACGGCACCCGTATTGACCCCGTCCCGTGGCTGGCTGCCCGCGGCATCAAGGTCTAGACGTAACGCGTTTCACACACTCGCCCTGCGTGTTTCACACATCGCTACCCCGACGGCGGGGATCCCAGACGCTGCAGGCAATCCACCGCCCGCACGATGATTTCGGTTTGAGTTCTCCCCAGTTTCACCGAGACGATGGCGAAGACCTGATTCGGGTGTAACCATGGTGGCTGCGCGAGCCGCGGGTGGCCACGTCTCCCCGGCCGCGCACGCCCAGTTCCGGATCGGCCAGGAGGCGCCTCGTGTCGTGGCTGAACAGCAAGACTGCGCTCGGCGCAGCGTGCATGGTCGTCGCATCGTGGCTGCTGCCGGCCGGACCCGCTGGAGCCGTCCCACCGTCCAACCCCTCCGACGAGCAGGTCACCGACGCCGTCGAGGCCAAGGAGCAGGCTGCCGCCCAGGTGGCTGCCGCCTCCGAGGCGGTCACCGAGATGACCAACGAGATTGAGGCGCTCAACGCGCAGGCCCTGGCGGCGGCAGATGCCTATGAGGTGGCACAAGGACAGCTTGGCCAGGCCAAGGACCGCCAGGCCTCCACAGCACGCACCCTCGCCGCGGCGACCGCGGACGTCGAGCAGGCCGAAGGCGCGGTCGAGGACCTCGCGCGCGGGGCCTACGTGCAGGGAAATGTCGCGCTCACCGGTACGGTGCTGCTGACTGCAGAGGGTCCGCAGGACCTGATCGACCGGCTGACCATGCTGGCGGTGATCTCCGAGTGGCAGGACGACGACCTCGCAACCCTGATGGATGCCAAGGCCGAGCAGGCCGTCGCGGACGCCGAGGCGCAGCAGGCGGTGGCGGACACCGCCGCCGCGGAGGCGACCGCCAAAGCAGCGCTGGATGAGATGACCATGAAGGTCGGCGCAGCCAACGCTGAGCTGGCGACACTGCAGGCCGAGAAGGCCCAGCTCGACCAGCAGCTGTTCGCCGCCGAGCAGGCGCTGTTCGAGCTTGAGAACCAGCAGCAGTCCTACCAGGACTGGGTTGCGCAGCAGCAGGCCGCCGAGGATGCGGCGGCGAACGCCGCCGCGAGCCAGGCCGCCGCCGAGGCGGCCGCCGCGCAGTCGGGGCCCGGCCCATCGAGTGCGCCATCCGGCAATGGCAGCTGGGCGCGCCCGGCAGGCGGCACCTTCACCAGCTGCTTCTGCCCGCGGTGGGGCACCTTCCACTACGGCATCGACATCGCCAACAAGATGATGACCCCGATCTACGCCGCCGGCAGCGGCACCGTCATGAAGGCCGGCTCGGCGAATGGCTTCGGCCAGGCCATCTACATCCAGCACGACGACGGCTATGTCACCGTCTACGGCCACATGGAGGCGCTGTTCGTGAGCGCCGGCCAGCGAGTGAGCGCGGGCCAGCACATTGCCGGCATGGGCACCCGGGGCCAGTCCACCGGCGTCCACCTGCACTTCGAGGTCAGCAAGGGGATGTACGGCACCCGCATCGACCCCGTCCCGTGGCTGGCCGCCCGCGGCATCAAGGTCTGACCCGACTCCCACCTCGAGACGACCTTTCCTCAGGACGCCCCGTTCCGAAAAGTGAACTACACAAATGTGGTTCGTTCGGCGTGTCGAAACACAGTGATGTAACTAGACTCAAGTTACACTTGGGATTTCGTATGACTTGTGGTGCTCAGGCGACTGGCGTGTCAGTATGGGTTGCCACGTGATGCAGGGCACTACCGCCCCCGCCGCGTGACTTCCCGTCTTGACTGCGGTTTCTGGAGGCCAGCCTCGTGCTGAACCCGAAGACCAGGACCACGCTGGGTGCAGCGTTCGTCCTCGGAGCATCCCTGCTGTTCACTGGACTTCCGGCCGGCGCGCTGCCACCGCCGCCACCGAACCCCTCCGACGCCCAGATCGAGGGCGCAGTCAGCGCGAAGGCGCAGGCCGAGGCCAGCGTCGCGAGCGCCTCTGCCGCCGTAACGGAGATGAACAACCAGATCGAAGCGTTGAACGCGCAGGCGCTCGCCGCAGCGGACAACTACGAGATGGCCGCCGGTCAGCTGGAGATCGCCAAGCAGAACCAGGCGCAGACCGCCCTGGACCTGCAGACCGCCAATGCCAACGTCGAGAGCGCGGAGGAGGCGGTCAAGCAGCTCGCCCGCGAGGTCTTCGTCCAGGGCAACTACACCCTCAACGACGCCATCCTGCTGTCGGCCGACGGCCCGCAGGACCTGATCGACCGCTCAAACATGCTGGCGCTGGTCTCCGACGCGCAGTTCGCCAAGGTCGAGCAGCTGCGCCTGGCCAAGGTGGCGCAGGCCAACGCGGACTCTGCGGCCAAGCAGGCCGTCGTCGACACGTCGGACGCCGAGCAGAAGGCCAAGGCGACCCTCGATCAGATGAACAGCAAGGTCGAGGCGGCCAACGCCCAGATGGCCACCCTCCAGACGCAGAAGTCGCAGCTCGACCAGCAGCTGGCCACCGCGCAGGAGGCGCTGTTCCAGCTCGAGGGCCAGCAGCAGACCTATCAGGAGTGGACGGCGCAGAAGGAGGCCGAGGTGGCCGCCGCGGCGGCTGCAGCCGCTGCCCAGGCCGCCGCCGAGGCAGCCGCTGCGCAGGCCGCCGCCGAGCAGCAGGCGGCCCAGCAGGCCGCGGCCGAGCAGGCCGCCGCGGACAAGGCCGCGGCCGAGGCCAAGGCGGCATCGGACGCCGCCGCGGCCGCAGCGGAGAAGAGCAAGACCGAGGCCGCCAAGCAGGCGGCTGCGCAGGCCGCGGACGCCGCCGCGCAGGCCGCGGCCCAGCAGGCCGCTGCGCAGAAGGCGGCCACGGACGCCGCCGCCCAGCAGGCGGCCCAGCAGGCCGCTGCGCAGCAGGCAGCCGAGGAGGCGGCCGCGCAGAAGGCGGCTGCGGACAAGGCCGCGGCCGAGGCGGCAGCCCAGAAGGCAGCGCAGCAAGCCGCCGCACCGGCGCCAGCGCCCGCCCCGGCACCTGCACCCCCCGGCACCTGCACCGCCCCGGCACCTGCACCCGCCCCTGCTCCGCAGACCAACGGCAACTGGGCCCGGCCGGCAGGTGGCACCTTCACCAGCTGCTTCTGCCCACGGTGGGGCACCTTCCACTACGGCATCGACATCGCCAACAAGATGATGACCCCGATCTACGCCGCCGGGAACGGCGTGGTGAAGCGCTCCGGCTCGGCCAACGGGTTCGGCCAGGCCATCTACATCCAGCACGACGACGGCTGGGTGACCGTGTACGGCCACATGGAAGCGCTGTACGTCAGCGCCGGGCAGCGGGTCAGCGCCGGGCAGAAGATCGCCGGCATGGGCACCCGGGGCCAGTCCACCGGCGTCCACCTGCACTTCGAGGTCACCAAGGGCATGTACGGCACCCGGGTCAACCCGGTCCCCTGGCTCGCCGACCGCGGCATCTACCTCTAGCCTCCGCACCGATCCCGCGAGTAGGGCCCGTCGCAGCCGCGGCGGGCCCTACGTCGCCTTCGGGACCACAGCGCGGTTTCGGGATTCTATAGAGGATCGTTAGGATTCGAGGATGACTGCACCGCGCCCCATGGACGGCCTGCTCGTCCTGGACCTGACCACCATGATCGCCGGCCCGCTCGCCGGCACCATCTGCGCCGACCTCGGCGCCGAGGTGATCAAGGTGGAGCCCCCGTCCGGCGATGGCTCGCGGGCCTACTTCAGCGCCGATCCGACGGTGCGCTTCAGCAGCATGACGGCGGCCTTCAACCGCGGCAAGCGTGGGCTGTGCGTCGACCTCACGGACGCCGACGATCTGGCGCTGTTCAAGCGGATCGCGGCCAAGGCCGACGTGATCCTCGAGGGCTTCCGGCCGGGCGTGGCGGCACGCCTGGGCATCTCGTACGACGACATCAAGGCGATCAACGACGACATCATCTACGTCTCGATCAGCGGGTTCGGCCAGCGCGGCCCCGAAGCGTCCCGGCCGGGGTTCGACTCAGCCGTGCAGGGCGAGTCGGGGCTGATGCACATCACCGGAGAGCCGAACGAGCCGCCGCAGCGGGTGGGTACCCAAGTGATCGACACCGCCACGGGACACGTCGCGGCGCAGGCGACCCTCGCGGCGCTGCTGAACCGGGAGCGCCACGGGGTCGGCGACTACATCGACTGCTCGCTGCTGAGCACGGCAATCAGCCTGCAGACCCACAACTACTGCGAGTACCTCACTGTCGACGTCCCGACCACCCGCGCGGGGTCGCACCCGATGTTCATCACGCCGTCCGGCACCTACGAGACCAGCGACGGCGCGGTCACCTTCTCAGCGACTATGCCCAGGCACTGGGACGCCTTCACCCGCGCGCTCGAGGATCCGGAGCTGATCGACAACCCGAAGTACGCCGAGCAGGACGGCCGGATGGCCGACCGGGAGTTCCTGATCGAGCGGATCACCGGCATCATCAAGACCCGGACGACGGCCGAGTGGGTGGAGCGCTTCCGCGCGGCCGGCATCGTGTACGGCGAGGTCCGCGACTACCCCACCGTCGTGACCAGCGACCAGTTCCAGGCCAACGAGATGCTGCGCGAGGTCGAGCGGGACGGCGTGGTGACGCGCACCGTCCGGACGCCGGCCACGTACTCCTCCTTCACGCCCGCGCCGACCGCCGGAGCCCCCGCCCTGGGCCAGGACACCGAGGCGATCGCGTCCGAGTTCGCCGCGGAGTAGCTAACCGGTGATGTCGCCGGCCTGCGCGGTGTGCCCGGCGTCCATCAGCGCCTTGCGCAGCGCGATCGCGTGATCGTCGAGCCTCACTGGGTCGGGGCTCGGGTCCTTGCCGCGCATGTCGAAGTCGCTGATCGAGGTGGTCGGGAAGGTGTGGATGTGCAGGTGCGGGATCTCGTACCCGACCAGCATCACGCCGATCCGCTCGCACGGGAAGGCCTGCTTCTGCGCCTTCCCGATGATCGACACGACCCGCCAGAGGTGCGCCAGCAACTCCTCCGACGCGTCCGTCCACTTGTCCACCTCCTGGATCGGCACGACGAGCACGTGCCCGTCGGTCAACGGCGCGGAGTCGAGGAAGGCAACGCATCGATCGTCGCGCCAGACGAACCGGGCGGGCAGCTTTCCGTTGATGATCCTGGTGAAGTCAGTCGCCATGCCCTCAACCCTATGAGCCAAGCCGTCTGCTGTTCGAGGCAGGGAGTTTTGGACTTGCGACGCTCCAACCCACCCCACCACAAGACTCCCGGCTGTTCCACCCATGTACGGGATCGCCCCGCGGCGTCCGTCGACGCCCCGACGCGGCCCGGTGCGTGCGCCGGTCAGCCCTGGCGGTACGGCGCGAGCGCCTGCTTGGCGATGACCACCTGCTGGATCTGCGAGGTGCCCTCGTAGATGCGGTAGAGCCGGACGTCGCGGTAGAGCCGCTCGACGACATAGCCATGCATATAGCCATAGCCGCCGTGCACCTGAACCGCCCGGTCAGCGATCCGGCCGACGGCCTCGGAGGCGAAGTACTTCGCGACGGACGGCGCCATCCGCCGGTCCTTCTCGCTGTCCCAGTCCTGCGCGCCCTTGAGGACGGTCGCCTCGCTGACGTACAGGTCGGTCTGGGCGTCGGCGATGAGGCCCTGGACGAGCTGGTAGTCGGCGATGACCTGGCCGCCCTGCTCGCGCTCGGAGGCGTACTTGACCATCTCATGCACCAGGCGGCGTGAGGTGCCGGTCATGTAGGCAGCCAGGGTGAGACGGCCCTGCTGGAGCGAGCGCATCGCGGTCGGGAAGCCGACGGACTCGTCGCCCCCGATCAGATGGCTGGCCGGGATCCGCACGTCGTCGAAGTTGATGTCGGAGGTCCACGCGCCGCGCTGGCCCATCTTCTTATCGTGCGGGGCGATGGTGACGCCCGGGCGGTCGGTCTCGACCAGGAACACCGCGATCCCCTTGCCGCCGGGGATGTCACCGACGCGGGCGAAGACCATGAGGACGTCGGCCATCGCGGCGTTGGTGATGAAGCACTTGCCGCCGTTGATGACGTACTCGTCGCCGTCCTTGACGGCCTTGGTCTTCAGCGAGGACGGGTCCGAGCCGGCCTCGGGCTCGGTCAGCGCGAACGACGCGGTGGTGCCGGCGGCGAGCTTGGGCAGCCACTCCTGCTTCTGTTCCTCAGTGCCGGCCTTCACCAGCACCTGCCCGGCGATGCCGTTGTTGGTCCCGAACATCGAGCGGAAGGCGGGGGTTCCCCAGCCCAGCTCCATGTTCAGCAGCACCTCCTGCTTCATGTCCAGGCCCAGACCGCCGTACTCCTCGGGGATCGCGAAGCCGAACAGCCCCATCTCCTTGGCCTGCTCGCGAATCGAGTCGGGAACCTTGTCGTCGGCCTCGATCTGCTCCTCCGCGGGCACGACGACCTCGCGGATGAACTGCCGCACTGCCTTCAGGACCTCGTCGAAGTCTTCGTTGTCCATGACACCCTTCCCGTCGCAAAGTTGTTTAGCAAAGCTAACCAAATCCTCCGGTGCCGACAAGATGACGGTAACCACGTCGCCCTGGACCCTGGCGGAACGGCTGCGCGTCGGTTCAGTCTGTCAGACCACGGGGCAGATCACCGCACGGGAAGCGCCCGCAGCACCCGGTTGCGCAGCTCGCCACCACGCCGCACAGTCGACAGGGCGAGGACGGCGCGAGAGGCCGCCTTCACGCCCTGCGCCCGGACGACGCGCTCGCGCCGGTAGCGTCGCACTCCCCCGCTGATGCCGCGCTCGTTGATGGCCGTGCCGAGCGAGACGGCGTCCAGGATCGACTCGCACGCGCCGCGCCCGAGGTTGGGGCACATGGCGTGCGCGGCGTCCCCGATCAGGACTGCGCGGCCCCGCGCCACCCGCAGCCGCGCGGGGGTGACCCACAGCTGCTGGCGCAGCACCGTCGCGGGCGCCGTCGCTGCGATCACCTCGCGGGCTCGGGCGCCGAAGGTCGCGGCATGAGACACCGCGAGGTCATGCGCCTGGGCATCGTCGAGGCGCTCGATAGCGCCGGGGTCGCCATCGGCCCACCCGGCCAGGTACCAGTTCGAGCCGCCGCCGGCGACCGGCGACAGCCCGCACAGCCAACCCCCCGACCACAACTCGACCATCTCGTCGGTCGAGACCGGCGAGACGCCGCGCAGCGCCACCAGACCGACCGGGCGGGCGTCGACCCGCCCGCCCAGCATCCGCCGCCGGACGACACTGTGGACGCCGTCCGCCCCCACGATCAAGGCGCCGGGCAGCTTCGCAGGATCGGTGACCCGAGTCGTGACGCGCTCGACGGAGGCGGGGACCGCCGCGTCAAGGGCGGCCAGCAGCCGCGGCCGGGTGATGAGCTGCGGCTGCTGCGCCGTTGTGGTCATGATGGGCCGGTGCGCGCCGTCCGCGACCTGCAGCCGCTCAATGAGCAGCGAGTCGCGCAGGACGTCGGAGGCCGCCCCGATCCGCTCGAGCGCGGCCATCACCTCGGGCCACATCGCGAGCGCCGTCCCGGCGGGCGGCCGGTCCGGGGACTGCTCGTGCAGCACGACCCGAAAGCGTCCCGGATCGAGCGCTGCGACGAGGGCCAGCCCGGCAATCCCGCCTCCGACTACGGAGATAGTGTCCACGACACGTAGAGTACTACTTTCGTAGTATCCGGGTGCACGCTCGTCGACGACCGCGTAGCGGTCGGAGACGCCGCAGGACGCTGGTTCCCGCACGATGCGCTGAACCGGCGCGCTGCGCTGGACGGCGAGTTGTGGTCACCGATACTCCCGTCCTGCGGCGTCTCTGCGCGCCTGCGGCGCCCATCGACGAACGTCGAGAGTCGACCGGCGCGTGCGGGGCTCATCGACGAACGTGTGAGGCGACCGGCGCGGCGGCGTCCGGACAGACAGCCGCGGTGGGTCGCTTTCGCAACAAAATTGGGGAACGACGCCGGCTCGATGAGTTCCGCGCGCCTTCTAGGCTGGGTCCATGGGACGACGCGAGGAGCTCACCGACGCTGCGCTCGAGGTCGTCGCGGCCACGGGGTTGAAGGGCCTGTCGCACCGCGCCGTGGACACCGCCGCGGGCGCCCCTCCGGGGTCGACGTCCAACTACTACCGCACCCGGCAGGCGCTGGTGGACGGCGTCGTCGAGCGGATCGAGCAGTTTGATCTGGAGGTCTGGGCCGGCTTCGGGCCGCCCCCGGGCTCGCTCGGGGAGTTCACCCGCTGGCTCGCGCGGTTCGCCGTCGCCATGACCGGCGAGCATGCTCGCATCTCCCGGGTGCGTCTGGCGCTGTTCCTCGACGACCCACAGCGCTTCAGCCCCGGCCATCACCGCTTTCTGGACGCCGTCGCCGGCGCGCTGGACGGCTTCGGGGTCCCCGACGCCCGCACGCGGGCCACCGCGGTCCTGGACTATCTCGACGGCGTGGTCCTGCACGTCACGACCGTCCGGCCGTCCCCACGCCCCCGCGCGGCCGCGGTGGCCCAGGCGCTCGATCTGCTGCTCACCACGGATGCCGACGCCTGAGCAGCTAGCCGCAGCCGGCCATCCGCCGTCCGGTCTCGCGGACCAGCTCGCCGAGCTCGGGCGGGTGCAGCACCGCCACCTCGACGCCGGACTGCGCGATGAGCATGAGGGGCCAGTCGAGGGTGTCCGCGCCGATCCGCCAGATGCAGCCCGCGTCCCCGTCGGCCTCGACCTCACCCCACCCGGAGACCATCGGCTCGAGGCGCGCGGCCGGCATCGCGAAGCGCACCGCGACCTCGTACTGCCGGGGGCGGTTGGCTCGCCCACGGCGCACCAGCTCCAGCGCCGATCCGCCCGGGATCTCCCGCGGCCGGAAACGGTCGCCGAGGACCCGGACATCAGACAGCCGGTCGACCCGGAAGGTGCGCCAGTCCTCGCGGGTCAGGTCGTAGCCGACGAGATACCACCGCTGCCCGTAGCTGACGAGCTGGTGCGGCTCCACCCGCCGCTCGGTCGCCTCACCCCCACCGGAGACATACCCGAAGCGAGCGAGGTCGTGATCGCGGCAGCAGGCGGCCAGAGTCGTCAGCGCGGCGGCGTCGAGTCGCGGGACGGTCCGCACCGGGTGCGGAACCGTCACCTCTTGAAGCGCATCCATGCGCCTGCGCAAGGCGGGCGGCAGCGTGGCGACGATCTTGGTCAGCGCCCGCACCGCCGCTCCCCCGCCACCATCGACCGCACTCGCGGCCGATGAGCCCAGCCCGACGGCGATCGCCACGGCCTCCTCGTCGTCGACCAGCAGCGGCGGGAGGGTCTTGCCCGCGCGCAGCTGGTAGCCGCCGGCCGTACCCCGCGACGCACCCACGTCGTAACCCAGCCCGCGCAGCCGCTCGACGTCGCGCCGAAGGGTGCGCTCACTCACCCCGAGACGGCCGGCCAGCTCGGGGCCGGTCCAGTAGCGATGGGCCTGCAACAGCGACAGCAGTCGCAGCATTCGGGTGCTGGTGCTCATGCCTGCCACGGTAGTCGGCACAGCGGTCAGATTCTGACCTATATTGGACGACGGGGAATAGTTGCGGTCATGATCTGACCTAACTGATTCCTAGCGTCGATTCCATGACGACCATACCCGCGATCGAGACAGTCGATCTCACCAAGACCTTCCACCGAGGCGGCCAGCGAACTGTCGCCGTCGACCGGCTCAACCTCACGATCAAGCCCGGCGCGCTGGTGGCCTTCCTCGGGCCGAACGGCGCCGGCAAGTCAACCACCCTCCGCATGCTCACCACCCTCCTGACCCCGACCTCAGGCCGGGCGCTGCTGCACGGCCTCGACGTGGCGCGGGATCCCGCCGGGGCACGTCGCCGGTTCGGCTTCGTCGGCCAGGGCAACGGCGCCGGAAGCCTGCAGCACGGGCGCGACGAGGTGATCGGTCAGGCGATGGCGCACGGCGCCAGTCGCCGGGCCGCGACCCTCCGGGCCGACGAGGTCATCGAGGCACTGGACCTTGGCGAGCTCGCCCGCCGACCGGTGCAGCAGCTCAGCGGCGGGCAGCGCCGCCGCTTCGACATCGCAATCGGGTTGGTGCATCGCCCGGAGCTGCTCTTTCTGGACGAGCCCTCGACCGGCCTGGACCCGCAAAGCCGTGCGCACCTGCAGGAGCTGATCCGGGATCTGCACCGACAGACCGGCTCCACGATCGTCCTGACGACGCACTACCTCGAGGAGGCAGACGCGCTGAGCGAGCGAGTCGTGGTCATCGACCACGGCAGGATCATCGCCGACGCCTCGTCCCGCGAGCTCAAGACCGCGCTCGGGGACCTCGTGCAGGTCCACCTCAGCAGCCCGCAGGCCGCGTCGTACGCCGCCTCGACCCTGACGCGCAACGGCACCGCGGCGGACTGTGATGGGCACACGATCCGCGTGCGCACCAACGACGGGCCCCGCGCCGCGCTCGCGATGCTCGACCGGCTCCGCGACAGCGGACATCCCGTCACCGGACTCGAGGTCGCCCGACCCAGCCTCGACGACGTGTTCCTCGACCTCACCGGCCGCGCCCTGCGCGACGCCGGGCCCGTACCCGACGAGACCGAGACCCAGCCCCGCCCCACACCGCAGGAGGTATCAGCATGAGCATCGCATCCGTCGTCCGCCACACCGGGATCGTCCTCGAGCGAGAAGCCCGTCCGCTGCTTCGCTCGCCGTTCCAGATCCTCATCTCTCTCGTACAGCCACTCGTGTTCCTCGCGATGTTCGCCCCCTTGCTGCCCGGGGACGATCTGGGCGCGACCCTGCAGTGGTTTGTCCCGGGCATGGTCGCGATGGCTTGTCTCACCGCGTCGTCCATGACCGGGTCGAACTTGATGCTGGAGATGCAGACCGGCTCGCACGAGCGGCTGCTGGTCTCGCCGTTGTCTCGCAGCGGTCTGCTGCTCGGCCGCGCGCTGAAGGAGGCGCTGCCGGTCGCCGCCCAGACGCTGGTGCTGGTGCTCGTGGCGTGGCCCTTCGGGTTCACCCCGCACGCCCTGGGGATCGCCGTCGCGATTGTGTTGCTGGCCCTCTTCAGCGTCGGCGTCGGCGCGCTGTCGTTCGCGCTCGGACTGGCCAGCAAGGACCAGGACTGGATGTTCTGGACCGTGCAGCAGACCCTGCTGTTCCCGGTGCTGCTGTCGGCCGGCGTCCTGCTCCCGCTGGACGACGCACCCGGATGGTTGCGGTGGCTGTCGCAGGTGAACCCACTGACGCATGTCGTGGACGCGACCCGCGAGCTGTTCGACGGACATGTCCTCACCGGCTCCGTGGGCGTCGGCTTCATCGCGGCGCTGGTCCTGCTGGCAGTCGGCCTGCTGGTGGGCATCCGCAAGATGCAGCGCGCACACTGAGCGGCCGGTCTCGCGAGGCGGCGTCGACGAGCAGGTCGACGCCGCCTCGCCACGCAGCGTGTTGCGTAAGCCGTTCGCGGACGAACGCTCGTCGACGAGGAAGCACACGCTCGTCGACGACCGCGAAGCGGGCGGAGACGCCGCAGGACGCCCGCTCCCGCACCACGTGATGAACCCGCGCGCTAGGAAGGAGAATCCAGGGTCGCCAATACTCCCGTCCTGCGTCGTCTCTGCGCGCCTGCGGCGCTCATCGACGACCGTGCGAACCGACCGCCGCGCCCCGCCGGGCCGCTCATCGACGACCGTGCGAACCGACCGCCGCGCCGGCGTCATCGACGAGCGAGTGAATCGGCGCTCATCGACGAGCGTATGAATCGACCCCCGCGCCGCGCGCCGTGGTCGGTCCCGGCTACGCCAGCGAGGCGTACACCGCCTGCTCGAACTCCTGGTACAGCGCGAACGCCCCGGTCGAGACGAACGGCAGGGTCTGCGAGTAGATTGCGGCGGTGATCCCCGACGTACGGTCGATCCAGAAGTGCGTGTTGCACAGGCCGGCCCAGGCGCCCGTACCGGCCTTGCGCATGCCGGGGAGGTCGGCAGTGTTCAGCAACAGCCCGTAGCCCCACTTCCAGCCGGGGCCCGCGACGAAGTCCTCGGTGAAGCCACGGTCCGCGCTGGGGATGGCCTCGGGGAAGTCCAGCTCGCCGATCTGGTTGGTGAAGGCGGCATCGACCGTCTCCTGCTGGAGGATCCGCGCGCCGTTCAGCTCGCCGCCGCGCAGCAGGGCCCGCTGGAACTTGATGTAGTCATTGGGTGTGCTGTAAAGCCCGTGCCCGCCGGGGATCAGCTGCGGATCCGACGCGTAGTCCACCCCCGAGTCCGCCCAGCTGCCGTCCTGGCCCACGACCTGCACCGGGGTCAGCCGCGGGCGCTGGCTGTCGGTGACGGCGTACGTCGTGTCGCTCATACCCAATGGCTGCAGGACGCCCTCGGCGACCAGCTCGTCGAGGCGCCGTCCGGCTGCCGCGGCGGTGACCGCGCCGAGGACGTCGGTGTTGATGCCGTACTCGTAGCGCTCGCCGGGGTCGAACATCAACGGCGCGTCGAGCATCTCCTCCGTGCCGCACAGGATGCCGGGGTAACCGGTGACCTGCTCCCACTTGTGCAAGGCCTGGTTGAAGAACATGTAGGCGTGGCCCGCCGTGTGGGTGACCAGCTGCCGCACGGTGGCCTGCGTCCTCGGCGCACGGTACTGCGGGATGTCGTTCTCGAAGCCGGTGAGCACCTGCCGGTTCGCGAAGTCCGGGAGATACTCCGCGACCGGCGCATCCAGCGAGAGGGATCCTTGCTCGACCTGCTGTAGAGCCGCGGTCGTCGTGATCATCTTCGTCATCGACATGATTCGATAGACGGTGTCGCAGTCGGCCGGGGAGTCGTCGTCCGGTCCAAGCGTTCCGGCGGAACCTTGGTAGCGGACACCGTCCGCGTCGGCGACGATCGCCGCGACGTTGGGGACCGCCCCGTTCTCGACCGCCGAGGCGAGTACGTCGTCGATTTGCTTGCTCATGAGTCCTCCACGGCCGGTGCACTGCTGTGCGTCAGGGAACATCCGGAGTATGTCAGCCGCCCTCTGCGCCTGGCAATCGACGCCGCTCGCCGGCAGCGAGCACCTAGCCCGTCGCATCGCCATGGGCTGATTCGAGCACGGCGTGCGACAGATGCTCGCATTAGGATCGATGCATCCGACCCAGGAGAGAGGTGGCAGCATGCCGCAGACCGTCAAGGGAGTCGTTGCGCGCGCCAAGGGCGAGCCGATCACCATCGAGAAGGTAGTCGTCCCCGATCCCGGTCCGGGCGAGGCGGTGGTCAAGATCCAAGCCTGCGGCGTGTGCCATACCGACCTGCACTACCGGGAGGGTGGCATCAACGACGAGTTCCCCTTCCTGCTGGGGCACGAAGCGGCGGGCGTGGTCGAGGCGGTCGGTGACGGCGTTACCGAGGTCGCGCCCGGCGACTTCGTCGTCCTGAACTGGCGCGCGGTGTGCGGGCAGTGTCGCGCCTGCCGTCGCGGCGACCTGAAGTACTGCTTCAACACCCACAACGCCACCCAGAAGATGACCCTCGAGGATGGCACCGAGCTCTCCCCCGCCCTTGGCATCGGCGCGTTCATCGAGAAGACACTCGTCGCTGCCGGGCAGTGCACCAAGGTCGACGAGGCCGACCCGGCGGTCGTCGGCCTGCTGGGCTGCGGCGTGATGGCCGGGGTCGGTGCTGCCCTGAACACCGGGGGCGTGACCCGCGGGCAGTCGGTGGCGGTCATCGGCTGCGGCGGCGTCGGCGCGGCGGCGATCGCCGGCGCGCGGCTGGCGAACGCCGCGAAGATCATCGCGATCGACATCGACGACAAGAAGCTCGAGTGGGCGACCGAGCTCGGCGCCACGCACACCATCAACTCGAAGCAGAAGGACGCCGTCGAGGGGATGCGGGAACTCACCGACGGCAACGGCCCGGACGTCGTCATCGACGCGGTCGGCCGGCCCGAGACCTTCTCGCAGGCCTTCTATGGCCGCGACCTCGCCGGCACCGCCGTCCTGGTCGGCGTCCCGACACCCGAGATGAAGTGGGAGATTCCGCTGATCGACCTGTTCGGACGCGGTGGCGCGCTGAAGTCGTCGTGGTACGGCGACTGCTTGCCCTCCAGGGACTTCCCGATGCTCGTGGACCTCTACAAGCAGGGCATCTTCCCGCTGGAGAAGTTCGTGAGCGAGCGGATCGGCCTGCAGGACGTCGAGGCTGCGTTCGAGAAGATGCACCACGGCGAGGTGCTGCGATCGGTGGTGGAGCTCTGATGACCGCACGCGTAGAGCACCTGGTCACCTCAGGCACCTTCAGCCTCGACGGCGGCACCTGGGATGTCGACAACAACGTCTGGATCATCGGTGACGACGAGTCGGTGATCATCCTGGACGCGCCGCACGACGCCGAGGCGATCATGAGGCAGGTAGGCGAGCGCAAGGTCGTCGCGATCGTGTGCACCCACGCCCACGATGACCACGTCGCCCAGGCGCCGCGGCTGCGGGAGCTCTCCGGCGCGCCGATCCTGCTGCACCCTGCCGACCGGGAGCTGTGGGCGCTTACTCACCCCGACGTCCAGCCCGACTCGGACCTCGAGGACGGCGAGGTCATCACGATCGCGGGCACCGACCTACAGGTGATGCACACACCCGGCCATGCACCCGGTGCGGTGTGCCTGTACGCCCCCGATCTCGGCTGCGTGTTCACCGGCGACACGCTGTTCAACGGCGGGCCAGGCGCGACCGGGCGCTCGTTCAGCGACTATCCGACGATCGTCGATTCGATCCGCACCCGGTTGTTCACCCTCCCGCCTGACACCGTCGTCCACACCGGTCACGGCGACGACACCACGATCGAGGCCGAGCTCGGCAACGTACCCGACGACAAGCCCGCGTAACCAAGTGCTCTGCGGGACAGTTTGACAGCATGGCATCATCCTGCATGATGCTATGCTGTCAACTATGCGCACGACGGTTACCCTCGACGCCGATACGGAGTCCCTCGTACGACGGCTGATGCGCGAGCGTCGCGTGTCCTTCAAGCAGGCACTCAACGACGCGATCCGCGCCGGCGCGCCCGGGGGCACCCGGCCGGCCTCCTTCACCACAGAGGTCCGAAGCATGGGGACGCCCACCGTCCCGCTCGACAAGGCGCTGCAGCTCGCCGGCGAGCTCGAGGACGAGGAGCTCGTGCGCCGAATGCGAACCGGCAAGTGAAGGTCGTCGACGCCAACGTGCTGCTGTATGCGGTGAATACCGACAGCGCCCATCACGATCCCTCCCGTCGTTGGATCGATGCGTCATTGAGCGGGGCGGACACGGTAGGTTTCACCTGGCTCGCACTGACCGCATTCATCCGGCTCTCGACAAAGGTCGGGCTCTTCCCCGCTCCGCTCAGCGTTGGCGAGGCGACCAGCCAGACACGCGCCTGGCTCGAGGCGCCGGGAGCGCGGCTACTCGAGCCGGCCAACCAGCATCACGACGTCCTCGAGCGGCTGCTCGCCAGCGTCGGCGCGGGCGGGAACCTGGTCAACGACGCTCATCTTGCAGCCATCGCGATCGAGCACCGCGCGGCGATCGTGTCGTACGACGGGGACTTCGGCCGGTTCGACGGCGTCCGTTGCCACCGCCCTGACGACCTGCTCGCCTAGCCCCTAGTTCTCTGGACACGGCTGAGATCATCGGCGGCAGAGTGCCCCCGGCCGAGAGGCTCCCTGCGGGGGATCACCCACTTGATGCGGAGCGATGACCGGTCCACGGCCCGCTTGCTCGGTTGATCAAGCATTCTGTGGGGCGGTGGAGCACGCTATCGGGCCCCGTAGCGTGCCCGACTGCCCCGCAGGTCGGGAGCAGGCTGGGCCACCTCGTCACAGACCGGCGATGATCTGCTCCATCGCGGGGAGCAGCTCGTCGTCGTACGCCAGGCCGGGGACGTAGTAGATGACGTAGTCGGCACCGGCTTCGAGCACCGCTTCCGTGCGGGAGCGGATCTGCTCGGCACCGAGCGTCATGATCTCGCGCCACTCGTCGGCGCTCCAACGCGAGCCGCGCGCCTTGGCCGAGGCCTGCTCGAATCCGCCGTCGTCCGCCATCGGGAACGCATTGATGCTCGTCGATATGGTGATGTCGTCAATGTCGCGACCGACCCTGTCACAGTGCCTGCGCAGCACGTCGAGCTTCTCGCGAACGACCCGTGGGCTTCCGGCACCGATGTTGCACGCGTCGCCATACTGCGCCACGAGCTTGAGGGTGACCTTCTCACCGCCACCGCCGATCCACAGCGGGATCTTCCGGCCGGGTGCCGCGCTGCGCGGCAGGTTGATCGGTTCGTCGATCCGGTAGTGCTCCCCGTCGTACGTCGGGGCGTCCTCGGTCCACATCGCGTGGACGATCTCGACCGCCTCGCGGAAGGCCTTCATCCGTGGCGGAATGTCGGTCCACTCGTAGCCGTAGGCCTTCCACTCGTGCTCGTACCACCCCGCACCTATCCCGGCATAGAGCCGTCCGTGCGACATGGCGTCCACCGTCGAGGCCGTCTTGGCGTAGAGCGAGGGCTGGCGGTAGCCGTTGCAGCCGACCATCTGCCCCACGTTCACCCGCGTGGTCTCGCGGGCCAGCGCGGCGGAGGACGTCCAGCACTCGAAGGTGACGTTCTGGCTGGGTTCAGGAATGGTGTGGAAGTGGTCATAGACCCAGATCGAGTCCCAGCTGCCCTCGTCTGCTTGCTTGGCGACCCGGACCATCGCCTCGAACGCCTCCGCCGGATCGGCGATGTCGTTGAGATCCTGCCGCCAGCCCTGAGGTACGAAGACCCCGAATCGTGCCGCCATCGCCGTCTCCCGTCGTGCGTTCTGGTCCGGTCACCGCGAGGCTATCGCTCCGGCCGATGCTTATGCACGGCAAACGCTCACCCCGGCGATAACATCATGGCAACCGCTCGAATAACGCCATCGCCCGCGGGCCCGGCTGGCCCGAGCGAGCCAGCTGGTTGCTGATGGGTGCATTCGGTCACCGGCCGGCCCAGCTGCTCGGGTCGCTCCCCGAGGGCGACGATATGTGGTTGCTGAGCTGCACCGGCCCCAGAGGCTGAACGACCGCCAGGAACCGACTGATCGGTCCCCGGCGGCCGTCCAACCCCGCTGGCGCGCGAGCGCCTCAGCTCTGCGCGCCCGCGCTCTCCTCGGTCACGTTGGTCCACTCTCCGGTCTGCGGATCGTAGACCTCGTGGTTGACCAGGGTTCCGTCGTTCTCGTCGAGGACGATGATCTGGTCGGCCACGCCGTCCTGGTCGGTGTCGACGTAGTACTCGACGTTGCCCTCGCTCTCGACGACGACCGTGTCGGCGACGCCGTCGCCGGTGATGTCGAGCGTCGGCTCGCCGACCGCGATGTCCTCGCCGTCGATCGAGACGGTCATGTCGGTGCTCGCACCGGACGTCGGACCGTCCTCAGCACCGGACTGCGCAGCCGGCTCGTCGCTACTGGGGCCCGAATCGCTGCTGGTCGGCTCGGCCTCCGCACCGTCCGCGCCACCCATCGCGCTGTGCATCCCAGGGCCCTGGTCGTCGTCCGAACCGCCGCCGGGGCCGTCGGCGCCTGCGTCGTCGGACCCGCTCGTGCCGTCGACGTCGCCAGTCCCGGACTCGTCAGAGTCGGCGCCGGTCCCGGAATCGTCGGAGTCGGCGGCGGAGTCCGAGTCATCCGAACCCGGGCCCGAGCCACCGGGGCCGGTGTCGTCGGAACCTGAACCGTAGCCCGAGTCGGGACCCGAGCCCGGTCCGGATGCACCAGAATCCCCGGCTCCACCGCCGAACTCATCCATCGCGTGGACGTCGGGTACTGCCGCGTCACCGTCGGGGTCGACGTAGTACTCGACCTGGTAGCCGGGGTCCTGCACGGCGGTGTCAGCCGCGCCGTCGCCTTCGGAGTCCAGGGTGGCCTGGCCGGCGTCGTACGACGTCTCGTCGAGGGTCATGGTGATGGACTCGTCCTGGCCGGCCCCATCGTCGATGTCGTCGGTGCTGCCGTAGTTGGTCTGCGTGTAGTCGGTGGTGGCTGCCGTGTCGTCGCTGTCAAAGACATGGTTTCCGGCGTCGGTGTCGTCGGCACCGGCGTCGGCGGAGCCACCGTCGTCCAGACCGAAGTCCGGATCAATATCGTCGCTCATCGCGTGCTCCGTATCAGTTCTCATATGGCCCGCGCGGCTCGCCGCGGCGGGTTCAGTTAGGTAATGCAGTAGCGCTCGGCGGGGTCCGTCGAGTGCCACATGGTTCAGGTTGTGCACCGAGTAGGAGCCGATAGCCGGCGGGATGGTTCCGGCGATGAGTTCCTTGCAGGCGGCCTAGACCGGTACGACAGGACGCCACAACGGCGAATCTACCCGCCTCGGCTCCACACCGCGGGCCAGGCTCCCGAGGACGTCCACCCGCTCCCGGGCTAGATCGCGCTGCCGTCTTCGTCGCGGGCCAGCGCCTCCCTGACCTTGAGCTTTCCTGAGGTCCTCAGCAGCGCACCGGAGTAGATCCGGGCGGCCACCCGGACCAGCAGATAGACCGCGATCACCTGCAGGAGGATGGCGATCGCGTACTGCCACATCGGGACGGAGGTCATGGCCGCGCGCACCGGCATCGTGGTCGGCGAGATGCCCGGGATCATGCTCAGCACGGTCGACAGGGCGTCGTCCGGCGTGCTCAGCACGCGGAAGGCGAGGAAGAAGGCGATCATCGGGACGAAGGTCAGTGGCATCAGTGCCGAGCCGAGGTCCTCCTGCCGTGACACCAGAGATGCCGCGGCCGCAGCGAGCGTAGCGAAGAATGCGTAGCCCAGCACGAACCAGGCGAGCACCTGCAGGATCGTCGACCAGCCGCTGGCCGGGATGTCGACCAGGTCGCCGGCGATCGCGGCCACCACGCCGATGCCGACCACGAACAACAGCTGCCCGAACCCGAGCAACCCGAGGCCGAGGACCTTGCCGGCGAGCAGCTGGCGCGGCCTGACCGTCGTCATCAACAGCTCGACCACGCGGCTGGACTTCTCCTCGACGACGCCTTGGGCCACGAACTGGATGATCATCATCAGCATTCCGTAGGCCAGGCCGACGGCGACCATGGCGATGATGCCGCGTTGCAGCTCGTCGCCGGACGACGCCGACAGCGATTGCTCCTCGAGCGGTTCGACCTGCATCACCTCGGCGAGCTGGGCCGGGTCGATGCCCGCCGCCTGGGCCTGCTCGATCATGACGGTCGACTGGTGGGCGCCCTGCAGGATGCCGTTGAGCGCGGTCGGCAGGGAGCCGTCGCGGATCAGGGTGTCGCCGTCGAGGACGGCGTCGGCGTCGTCCGCCAGCAGCTCCTCGCCCGCCGCGCGGTCCGCGACCTCGACGAACTCGACCGCGACCCCTGCCTGCTCGGCGTTGGCTTGCGCGATCTGCTCGAACTCCTGGCTGACACCACCGACGACCGCGACCTGGTAGTCGTCCCCACCGCGGTTGGCCAGCACGTTGAACCCGATGACGGCGACGATGATCAGCACGAACACCGCCATCGAGATCAGGTAGGCCCGGTCGCGCAGCTTGGTGCTGATCTCGCGCCGGGCTACCTGGGCGGTCAGGGAGATGTTGCTCGGACGGCGGCGCACCTGCCCGGGACCGGCCGGACCTGCGGTGCTGCGCGTCGTGCTTGGGGCGCTCATGCTGCCACCGCCTCACGGAAGATCTCGGTCAGGGTCGGCGCCTTCCAGACGAACCGCTCGACGGCGCCGATCGCGAGCGCGGCTTGCAGGATCTCGTTGGCCACCTCGGGGGAGGTCGGCGTGAGGACGGCGCTGGTGCCCGTCTCGCTGGCCTCGACGACGTGCGGCAGCTGACGGGCCCAGCCGGGCTGCGCCCCTGCGACGGTGAGCAGCAGCTGCTTGCGCGACTCCTTCGCGCGCAGCGAGTCGACCGGCCCGGCGGCGACCATCCGCCCACCGCTGATGATGCCGACGGAGTCGCACAGCCGCTCGACGAGGTCGAGCTGATGGCTGGAGAAGATGACTGGCGCACCGGCGCGGGCCTTCTCGGTGAGCGCGTCGAGCAGGGCATCGACGGCGACCGGATCGAGACCGCTGAACGGCTCGTCGAGCACCAGGATCTTCGGGTCGTGCACGAGCGCCGCGGCCATCTGCACCTTCTGCTGGTTGCCCAGGGAGAGCTTCTCCAGGGTGTCCTTCGGCTCATGCTTCACGCCGAGGCGCTCGATCCAGTAGTCGGCCGAGCGTTTCGCCTCGTCAGCGGGCATCCCGTGCAGCTGCGCGAAGTAGGCCAGCTGCTCGGCAGGCCGCATCTTCGGGTAGAGGCCGCGCTCCTCGGGCATGTACCCGATGGACTGCCGCGTCTCGGCGTCCATCGGCGCCCCGTTCCAGGTGATCTCGCCGCGGTCCGCGCGCAGCAGGCCGAGGATGATGCGCATCGTGGTGGTCTTGCCCGATCCGTTCGCGCCGCAGAAGCCGAACAGTTCCCCTGGACGTACTTCGAACGACAGGTCGCGCAGCACCACCTTGTCCCCGAACTGCTTGTCGACGTTCAGGATGCCGAGCACGTGCCGGCCACCTCGCTCTCTGAAGTCCCAGGTCAGACGCCGTCAAACAAGCCTGCCACACCTAACTCATGGCACTCCATGATGGTTGTCATCCACCGGACGCGGCGTTCGTCTCACCCGCGGCGGACGGCGGACGGTAGCGCCACAGCAACCCGAACGTCAGCGCGATCACGACCATGAGGACGACGATCGTCAGGCCCCCCGACCAGAGCGCGACGGTCGGGGTCAGCAGGGAGGCCATCAGGCCGAGGCGGACGTCGCCCAGCCGCGGGCCACCGGCGACAACGACCATGAACACCCCCTGCATACGTCCGCGCATCTCGTCCGGAGTGAGCACCTGCAGCATCGTCATGCGCAGCGACGCGCTCACCAGGTCGGCGGCCCCGGCGACCGCCAGGCAGACCAGCGCCAGCACGAGGTCGCCGGTGAACGCGAAGGCGGCGATCGCGATGCCCCACACGGCGACCGAGACGATGATCGTGGCGCCGTGCCGGGTGATGTGCGAGATCCAGCCCGAGAACAGGCCCGCGAGCACGGCGCCGATCGACGCGCCGGCGTACAGCCAGCCGATCGAGCTCTCGCCGAAGCGGCTCTCGGCCAACGCCGGGAAGACCGCGAGCGGCCAGCCGAACACCATCGCGATGAGGTCGACGATGTACTGCATGCTCAGCAGCGGCTGAGTGCGCAGATAGCGGAACCCGTCGATGGTGTCGCTGATCGCGGTGCGGATCGGGCTCCTGCCGCCCGTGTCCTGCGCCGCCGGCATGACCGGGAGCCCGATGAGGGTGAGCACGGCCAGCGCCAGCAGCGCGGCCTCGGAGAGGTAGGCCCAGTTGACACCGAACCTCGCGACGAGGACCCCGGCGACCAGCGGCCCGATGATCATCGAGGCCGACATGGTGCTGGAGGCGATCGTGTTGGCCGCCGGGATGAGCGCCTCGGGGATCAGCTTGGGCAGCATCGCCGCCCGCGCCGGACGGTAGGCGGCGGCCGCTGCCGACTGCAGCGCCACCAGCACCCATACCACCCACACGTTCTTCAGCCCGAGGAACGCCTGCAGATACAGCAGCACGCTGGTGAGCGCGGTCAGCAGCGTCGACCAGATGACCAGAGTGCGCCGGTCGACGGTGTCGGCGAGCGCACCGCCGATCAGCCCGAAGGCGATCAGCGGTACCAGCACCCACAGGCTGGTGTAGCCGACCATCGCGCTGCTGCCGGTCATCTGCCATACCTGGACGCCGACCGCGACGATCGTCATCTGGGCGCCGACCTGGGTCAGCAGGTTGCCGAAGAACAGCCGCCGGAACTGCACGTACCGGAACGGCCGGGTGTCCATAGTGACGCGGCTCAGCCGCCGGAGCTTGCGGGGCTCGGCCTGACGGCCGGACGCCGTCGCGTCGGCGGCGTCGGGTGACGTCGTGGGACCGGGGTTCGAGGAGGAGTCGCTCTGGCTCACGGAGCAAGCCGCTCGCGCACCCACTGCTCGCCGTCGCGGCGGAAGCGGAAGCGGTCGTGCACCCGGCCGACGTTGCCCTGCCAGAACTCGATGACCTGCGGCATCAGCCGGTAGCCACCCCAGTGCTCCGGCCGCGGGACGCCGTCGGGGTTGGCCGCGGTGAGCTCCTCGACGCGGCGCAGCAGGCCATCGATGCCGTCGATGACCTGCGACTGCGGACTGGTCGCACTGGCGATCTGCGACTCTGCAGGACGGGAGGCGAAGTAGGCATCGGATGCCTCCGACGGCAGCCGTTCGACCAGCCCCTCGACGATGACCTGCCGGTGGATCGGCAGCCACGCGAAGCAGGCGCTCGCACGCGGGTTCTCGTCCAGCTGGCGACCCTTCGTGGATTCGTAGTTCGTGAAGAACTCGAAGCCGTCGGAGTAGCCGCGCATCAGCACGGTGCGGGCCCGGGGTGCGCCGTCCGCGCCGGCCGTGGCCAGCACCATCGCGTTGGGCTCGCGGACGCCGGCCGCCGCAGCACCCTCCAGCCAGCTGGCGAAGATGTCCAGGGGGTCGTCCGCGAGCTGGTCGTCGTCCAGCCGGGCCAGCTCATACCGGATCCGGTCGCGTCGGACGTCGAACTGCCGGTCGCTCATGGTCCTCACTCTCCCAGCGGACAGCCTATCGAGGCGTGGCCATAGGCTTGACGGGTCGGCCGGTCGAGCGCCGCCGGCACGCGCGAGATCACCCTGGACGAGAGCGTACGCATGAGCGAGCACATCGAGATCCCACCGGCCCTGCTACCCGAGGACGGACGGTTCGGCAGCGGACCCAGCCGCACCCGCTACGAGGCGTTGGAGGACTTCGGCCAGGTCGCGCCGTCCTACATCGGCACCTCGCACCGGCAGGCCGGCGTACGAGGCCTGGTCGGGCTGGTGCGCCACGGGCTGCTGGAGCTGCTGGGTGCGCCGTCCGGCTACGAGGTCGTGCTCGGCAACGGCGGATCGACCTTCTTCTGGGACACCGCCGTGCACAGCCTGATCGAGCGCCGCGCGCAGCACCTGAGCTTCGGCGAGTTCGGGGGCAAGTTCGCCAAGGCAGTCGCCGCCGCACCCTTCCTCGAGGAGCCGACGGTGCGCAGCGCCGAGCCCGGCACCGGTGTCGCGCCCGAGCCTGAGGCCGGCGTCGACGCCTACTGCTGGCCGCAGAACGAGACCTCGACCGGCGTGACGGTTCCGGTGCAGCGGGTGAACGGCGATCCCGGATCATTGACGGTGATCGATGCGACGTCCGCCGCGGCGGGCATCGCGGTCGACGTCAGCCAGACCGACTGCTACTACTTCGCGCCCCAGAAGGGATTCGCCGGAGAGGGCGGGCTGTGGATCGCCGTGCTCTCCCCCGCCGCGATCGAGCGCGTCGCGGCGGTCAAGGCCTCCGGGCGCTATCAGCCGGCATCGCTGGATCTGCAGCTGGCGATCGACAACTCCCGCAAGGACCAGACGTACAACACGCCGTCCGTCTACACGCTGTTCATGCTCGCCCACCAGGTCGACTGGCTGATCCGCGAGGGTGGGCAGCAGTGGATCACCGAGCGGGTGAGCGCCTCGTCCGCGAAGTTGTACGACTGGGCCGAGGCCTCCTCGTACGCCACGCCGTTCGTCAAAGACCCCACGCTGCGCTCTCCCGTCGTCGGGACGATCGACCTCGATGACTCCGTCGATGCGAAGGCCGTGGCGGCTCACCTCCGCGCGAACGGGATCCTCGACACCGAGCCCTACCGCGGGCTGGCGCGCAACCAGCTGCGAGTCGGCATGTTCGTATCGACTCCCCCATCGGACGTCGAGGCGTTGACCCACTGCATCGACTACGTCGTCGAGCGCCTCTAGCGGGTCACGCAGGACAGCCGAGTCGGCGACCACCGGGTGAGATCGCTAGATCGGGCGGAGGTGGGCGCCGTGTGGCTGCGGCTGGAGCATCTGCCGCGCCGCCTCCTCGATGGTCTCCTCGCCAAGCAGCACGAGATTCGCTGCGTCCGCGAGCGGCACGAAGGAGTCGCGGCTGGTCACCCGTGCCAGCTGGCCGCCGTACTCGAGGTCGACCAGAGCGGCGCACACCGACTCCGACACGCCACCAGAGCAGCGCGTCTCGTCCGCGACTAGGATCGCCTTGGCGGTCGCGGCCTCGGCACGCAGCGCGTCGAGTGGCAACGGCCGCAGCCACCGCAGGTCGAGCACGCGGACGACGTGGCCCTCCTGGTTGAGCCGATCGGCCACCCGCAGCGACATCGGGACACCGTTGCCGAACGTGACGATGGTCAGGTCGCTCTCGCCGGCCGATGAGTCCGGGATGTAGTGGCGTGCCTGGCCGATCGCGATGTGCCCGTCGGCCCACTGCTCGGGCGCGGCGTACGCCGACAGCAAGCCCCCATCGCCGTCGCTGAACAGATCGCGTGAGTGGTACAGGGCGATGGGCTCGACGAACGCGCTGACGGTGCCATCGACGTCCGCCGCCGCCAGCAAGGTACGCACCATGGCTGCGGCGTCGTCACCCCGGCTTGGGACGGCGACGACCAGGCCGGGAATGTCGCACAGCGCGGCGACCGAGTTGTCGTTGTGGAAGTGGCCGCCGAAGCCCTTCTGGTAGGCCAGGCCCTGGATCCGCACCATCATGCCGTTGCGGTAGCGGCCTTCGGAGAAGAACTGCGCGGTGGCGGCCTCGCCGCGGATCTGGTCGATCGCGTTGTGCAAGTAGGCGAGGTACTGGATCTCCGGCACCGGAAGCAGGCCGCTGACCCCCAGGCCCAGAGCCAGCCCGAGGATCGACGTCTCGTCGAGCAGCGTGTCGAACACCCGCGCGATGCCGGCCCGCCGCTGCAACCGCGCCGTCGTCCCATATACGCCGCCCTTGCGGCCGACGTCCTCGCCAAAGACCAGCATCGCGTCGTACGCCGCCAGAGAGTCGACCAAGGCGCGGTTGATGGACTGCGACAGGGTCAGCGGGCCCTCGGCCTCGGGAAGCCGGCCCTCGAAGAGCTCGGCGCGGCGATCCGGTGCGGCCGGTCGTCCTGCGCGCTCGGCGACCTCGGCCGGCCGGGACGCCGCCAGCGGCCCGATGACCTCCTCGGCGGTGCGCAGCTTGGGCAGCGCCACCACCTCGTCGGCGATCTCGGCGACGCGCGTGCGGATCTGCTCGTACTCGGCGATCCCCTCGTCCGGGCTGGTTCCGGCATCGACCAGCGACCGCGCGGTCGCCAGCAGCGGATCACGCGCGTAGTCGGCCTCGATCTCGGCGGCGGACCGGTACGCCACCTCGGCATCCGAGCCGGCGTGCGCCATGAACCGCACGGTGCGCAAGTGTAGGAAGGCAGGTTTCCGCGTACGACGTACGTAATCAGCGGCATCGCGCGCCACCATCACCATCTGGTCTGGGTTATCACCGGAGCCGGTGAAGTACCGCAGCCCCGGCCGCTCGCCGTACGCCGTCGCGATCCAGCCGCGGGGTGTGCGAACCGAGATCCCGATCCCGTTGTCCTCGCACACCATCAGTAGCGGCATCGGCAGACCTTGATATGCCGTCTGAATCGCGGTGTTGATCGCCGACACGGAGGAGGCGTGGTTCGCCGATGCGTCGCCGAAGCTGGCGATGCAGATCGCGTCGTCCGGCCAGGCGCACGGCACCGCGAGCTTGCGAGCCCGCCCGATCGCGAAGGCAACGCCCATGGCCCGCGGGAGATGCGAGCCGATAGTGGAGGTCGTCGGCACGATCGCCAGCTCGTGCCGGCCGAAGACCTTGTGCCGGCCCCCGGAGATCGGGTCTGCGGTGGACGCCGCGAGGGACAGCAGCACGTCGCGGACGCCGTCCACGCCGTCCACCTGTTCCGCGCGAGCGAGGTAGAACGCTCCCGAGCGGTAGTGCAGGAAAGCCGGGTCGGTCGGTCGTAGCGCGGCGGCCACATACGCGTTCGATTCGTGACCTGCCGAGCCGATGGTGTAGTACCCCGTGCCCGCTGCCCGCATGATGCGGGCCTGGAAGTCGAGCAGCCGGCTGCCAGCCTGGGCACGAAAGATCCTCCAGAGTTGGTCCGCGGCGGCATGCGGCGTCGCGCCGGGCCGGTGCGAGCGAAGTGACGATTCGAAGTGCAGGTCGATCGGCTCTCGCTCGGACACGGTCGCTCCTCGGCTGGGTCGGGCTTTCCCCATGTTAGGGGCGCGGCAGGCGCCCAGGCACGGCACGCCCATGATCCGCGAACGGCGCGCCACCCCGTCCGGGGCAAACGATGCGCGTAAGGTTGGCTGAACGCGAGGATCGACCTCTGCAAGGAGGAGGACAGCCCAGGATGCGCCCACTGCGCTTCGTCGCACTGTCAGAGGACGGCAAGCACTTCGTGCTCGCCCCTGACGTACCGGAAGCGATCGACAATGGCGAGCGCTTCCTTCTCGCCCTGGACGACCGCCTGCGGGCCGCGGCGCGCGGCGACATCAGCCGCCTGGGGCAGATCGAGCTGGAGATCGAGTCGCAGCTGCGCCCCCGCGAGATCCAGGCCCGCATCCGGGCCGGCGAGACCCCGGATGCGGTGGCTGCGGCCGCTGGCATCCGCATCGAGCGGATCATGGCGTACGCGCACCCGGTATTGCAGGAGCGTGCGGTGATTGCGCAGCGGGCCCAGTCGGCGCGGGTGAAGATCGAGGACACCTCGGCGCATCCGCCGACTCTGCTCGAGCTCATCGAGAGCCGCCTGCTCGTGCGCGGACTCGACGACACTCCGATCAGCTGGGACGCCCGCCGCCTCGAGAACGGCCAGTGGGAGGTCTCCTCCACCTGGCAGAACGACGACAAGACGGTCACTGCCCACTGGCGGTACGACCTGCAGAACGGCATCGTCTACCCCGGCACCAAGGACACCGTCGCGCTCGTCGAGCCCAAGCCTCGGCTGGCGGCGGTCCCGGTGCCCGTGGAGGACCCCTCGCTGGGCGAGGACGCCGCCCCGATCCCCCTCAAGCGCGAGCGCGCCGATCAGGACGACGCCCCACGCCGCCGTCCGCGTCCCAGGCCGGCCGCGGACGATCTCGACCAGCTATTCCTGCCGGAGGAGATCGACGACGCGATCGACCCGGGGCATCTCGCCAACGCCGGTCGCCGTCCCGAGCTGCGCGACGACGACATCGACGAGCCGGTGGCATTCGAGCGTCCGCCGGCATCGGCCCGACCCGCCGGGGGCGCGGCGCAGCAGCCCGGGAACGACGAGCACTCCGGCCGCCAGAAGGCTCCCACCGGCTCCAACGATCAGGCAGCGGCGCAGCGCCGTCCGGCTTCTGCATCTTCGGCACCCCAGGACGGCCCGGACGACGAGTCGGCGGCGAAGGACAAGAAGCCGCGGATCCCGAGCTGGGATGACATCGTGTTCGGTGTCAAGAAGCGCAAGTAGCGCCTGTAGCACGACTCGCGCAGTGGCCCGCGCCTCTGGCGCTGGACGCCGGCTGCGTGCAGTCGGGAGAGTGCCGGCATGCTCATCACCGACCCGCAGGACCCCCGTCTCGACGACTTCCGCGATCTGACACGGGCCGACCGCCGTCCCGATCGGCCCGGTGGCCAAGGGCTCGTGATCGCCGGGGGCGTGCCGGTCGTCGAGCGGCTCCTCGCCTCGCCGTACCCCGTGCGGGCGATCATGGGCGTCGAATCGAAGATTGCCGCGTTGCCGGACACGCGTGCCGTGCCGTCGTACGTCGTGCCGGTCGAGGTGATGGACGAGGTCGTCGGCTTCCATCTCAACCGCGGTGTCCTCGCCTGCGCGGACCGAGCACCCGCCCCCTCGTTCTCGGCGTTGATCGCGTGCGCGAGCCGGGTGCTCGTGCTTGAGGGGGTTGGCGATCACGAGAACCTCGGTTCGCTCTTCCGCAATGCGGCGGCGTTCGGCGCGGACGGCGTCGTGCTCGGGCCACGCTGTTCGGATCCGCTCTACCGCAGGGCGGTGCGGGTCTCGATGGGCAACGTCCTGCGGGTGCCGTTCTGCTCGGTCGGCACCGAGCCGTCAGCGCGTTCCGCGAGGCGTGACGAGATCGGCTGGCCGCAGGCGCTGCACGAGCTCCGGGCGGCCGGTTTCGAGGTCCTCGCGATGACTCCTGATGCATCCGCGATCGACCTACGAACGCTCCCGGCGTCCACCTCCAAGGTCGCGGTCCTCGTCGGCGCTGAAGGCCCGGGACTGACCGACCTGGCGATGCGGGCCGCGACCCGGACGGTTCGGATCCCGATGGCCGATGGCGTCGACTCCCTGAACGTGGCGACCGCCGCGGCGGTCGCGCTCGCCCACTTCGCCTGAGGATCGGGTTAGTGACCGGTTTTCCCGCGATCGTCTCGCTTGGGCTGAGGCGGCATCGCGAGCTGGCGGCCGCGCGCGACCAGGGTGCCGGACGTGTCCCACAGATCGACGTCCTCGCAGCCGTACGGCGCCGAGCCGTACGGCGACCCGTAGATGCGCATCAGGACGACGTCGCCGACCGGCTTGCAGTAGGTGGTCACCTGCATCTGGAGGGTGGGTGCCCACCCGAAGTTGCCCTGCGCGAACGCGACCGGCGGCCCGATGTCGGAAAACGCGACCAGACCGAGGGTGTCCAGGGGTCGTCCGTCGCGGAAGCGCACCCAGCAGTAGAGGTCGTTGCGTGGCTGCATGCCCCGCTCGAGACCGAGCCCGGGCACGAACCTCATGTCGACTGCCTCCCGCATCGCGGGTGCGCCCTTCTCGCCGCTGAGGTCGGGGCATTCGTCGATCGGCGGTACGTCAGGCATCGGCTGCTCGACGTAGGTGTCGCCGAGGGTCTCCGGAAGCCGGCCCAGGGTCACCAGCGACGTCACCCGTGCGACGCCGTCCTGAACGATCCGGGCCGTCGCGCTGCTGATCCGGCGTCCGACCTTGGCGACGTCGACCTCGATGTCGAACGGGCCGGGCGTCACCTGGGCCGAGAAGACGGTCGACACCGCGAGGTGGTCGAGGCTGGTGTCGATCACCTGCCCGACGGCCTGCGCGTTGATGCCCTGCAGGTAGCCGCCGTTGATGAACTGGCCACCGATGTTCCACGCGGGATCGCACTCACCGCGATGCAGCACGCTCTCGCTGCGCCGTTCGAGGGCGAACGCCTGGTCCAGCCGGTATGTCACGTGATCTCCTCCATGGGCTCGCGACGATAGGGAATCATTGTCTCGTTGCCGATCTGGATCTGGAGGCGGGGTCGGCTGCGGATGTGGGCCTCGATCTGCAGGCCGCCGAGACGGCGCACGAGGATGCCTCCGATGATGACGGCGGCCAGGGCGGTGATCGCGCCACAGATGGCGATGGTGAGCTGGATCCCCATCAGGTCGGTCATCCACCCGACGATCGGTCCGCCGAAGGCTCCGGTCCCCATCAGTGCCACGAAGTACAGGGCCATGACCCGTCCGCGAGTAACTGAGTCGACAGACAGCTGAACGGCCGAGTTGGCCGAGTTCAGGAAGTAGAGGCTCACCACGCCGACCGGTACGAGCATCGCCGCGAAGACCCAGTAGCTGCCGACCCATGCGATGGCGATCTCGCTCAGACCGAACAGCAGCGCCGCCATCACCAGGCTGCGCAGCCTAGGCCGGGACCGCCGGTTGGCCGCCAGCAGCGCGCCCGCGAGGGTTCCCACCGCGAGCGCGGAGGCGAGCAGTCCGTACTCCGCGGCGCCCTGCTGAAAGACGTGCGTCGACACCAGCGGGATCATCACCTGCAGGTTGAGCCCGAACAGCGAGACCATCGATGCCAGCGCGATGATCAGCAACAGATCCGGCCGGCCGCGCACATAGCGCATCGCCTCACGCACCTGGCCTGGTTCGCGAGCGGCCCGTTGGACGCCGTACGACTGCGACATGTCGATCATGCTCAGCAGCACGATGATCCACACGCTGGATACCGCGTTGATCAGGAAGACCGGGCCGATCCCGATCCAGCCGATCAGCAGACCTGCCACCGCGGGTCCGATCAGCCGTGCCGCATTGAAGGAGGCCGCATTGAGGCCAACCGCGTTGACCAGGTCCTCCGGGGGCACCAGCTCACTGGCGATCGACGTCCGCGACGGGACTTCGATCGCGTTCGCGATGCCGAGCACGAGGGCGAGCAGGTAGACATGCCACACGACCACTACCTCGGCGAGGACGAGCACTCCCAGGACGGCGGCCGCGATCGCCACGGTCGCCTGGGTCGCCCTCTGGACGTTGCGCTTGTCCATCCGGTCCGCCAGCACACCGCCGACCATGCCAAGGACCAGCGTGGGCGCGAACTGCAAGAAGGTGATCAGGCCGATGGCCACCGGATCCTGATCGGTGAGCACGAGCACCAACCAGTCCTGGGCGATGCGCTGCATCCAGGTTCCGGTGTTGGAGAAGATCGCGCCGATGGCGTAGAGGCGGTAGTTGCGGTGGCGCAGCGACCGAAAGACGCCCGTGCCGCTGGTCGAAGCCTCCGCGCGGGTCACTCCCCGATCAGCCGCATGAGGATGAGGCTCGCCTCGACCAGGGTCTGCTTGTCCTCCTCGGAGAGATCCTTGATCTGATCCGCGAGCCAGGCCTCGCGTGTCCGCGCCTCTTCGGCGAGGATCTCGTGGCCCTTGTCAGTGAGGCTGACCAGCACCTGCCGGCCGTCGTTCGGGTCACTCTTGCGAGTGACCAGGCCATAATCGTGCAACGTGGTGATGACCCGCGTCATCGACGGAGGCTGCACGTGCTCCCGCGCGGCCAGCTCGCCCAGGGTCAGCTCGCCGGCGGCCTGGATGCTGGCCATGGCGGACAGCTGGGTCAGCGTGATCCGCCGCGCGCCCACCGCGCGGAGCCGACGCATCGTCCGCGTGGTCGCGACGCGCAGCACCCCCGCCACGTTGACTGGGCCGGATCCCGATTCGGTGCTCACAAGTAGTTAGATTAGCAAAGCACCCACAGTTTTCGGGAACGCGAGATCAGGAGAACAGCTGCCTGATCGGGTCGATGGCGAAGTAGATCACGAACAGCACCGTCACGATCCACATCAGCCAGTGGATCTCACGGCGCTTGCCGGTGACGACGTGCAGCAGCACCCAGGCGATGAACCCGGCACCGATGCCGTTGGTGATCGAGTAAGTGAACGGCATCAGCGCGATCGTCAAGAAGATCGGGACGACTTCGGTGAAGTCGCGCAGATCGAGCTCCTTGACCTGCATGATCATCAGCGCACCCACGATGATCAGCGCCGGGGCCGCCGCCTCGCTCGGGACGATGTTGACCAGGGGCGCGAAGAACATCGCGATCAGGAACATGACGCCGGTGACCACCGAGGCCAGGCCCGTGCGGGCGCCGTCCGCGACACCGGACGTCGACTCGATGTAGGTCGTGTTGGACGAGACGCTGGCCGCGCCACCGGCGACGGCCGACAGCGAGTCGACGACCAGGATCCGGTCCAGGTTGTCGACCTTTCCGTCGTCCTTGAGCAGGTTCGCCTCCGACGCAACCGCGACGGTGGTGCCCATCGTGTCGAAGAAGTCGGCCAGCATGAGGGTGAAGATGATCAGGATCGCGCCGATGGCCGAGGCCTGGAAGGCACCGAAGAGGTCGACGTCGCCGATGATCGACAGGTCGGGTGCGGCGACGACCTGATCGGGCAGAGCGGGAACGTTCAGCTGCCACCCGGTCGCGTTGGCAATCTCGCCGTCCGCCCCGATGTGCGGGCCGACCTTCGCGATCCGTTCGATGATGATCGCCAGGACCGTGGCGGTGATGATCGCGATCAGGATCGAGCCGCGGACCCGCTTGACGTAGAGCACGGCCATCAGCAGGACGCCGATGACGAACACCAGCACCGGCCAGCCCTTCAGCTCGCCGAACTGCCCCATCAGCACCGGGGCGCCGGTCTCGTGTGGCTGGGTGAATCCGGCGTCCTTCAGGCCGATGAAGGTGAGGAACAGACCGATGCCGACCGAGATCGCGATCTTCAGCTGGTGCGGGATCGCTTCGAACACCGCGCGGCGGAAGCCGGTGACGACCAGCAGCGTGATCAGCACGCCTTCCAGCACGACCAGGCCCATCACCTGCTCCCAGGGCAGCTGGAACTGGGCGATCGCCGCGACCTGGGCGTTGATGCCCAGGCCGGCGGCGAGGGCCATCGGGAACTTGCCGACTACACCCATCAGGATCGTCATGACGGCGGCGACCAGCGCAGTCGTCGAGGCGACGGCGGCGAACGGCAGCTGGGCGCCGGTCATGTCGGCGACACCGGTCAGGATGATCGGGTTCAGCACGATGATGTAGGCCATCGTGAAGAAGGTGGTCAGGCCGCCGCGGATCTCACGGGCCATCGTCGATCCGCGTCTGGTGATCTCGAAGTAGCGATCGAGGCCGCCGCGCGCACCGGACGCCTCGCCCCCGGGCGTCGGGCCCGCACCGGACGTCGTGCCCGACGGGTGGACGTCGTCCCGGGCCGGATCGGGCACTGCGGACGCCCCTCGCGCGCTGTCGGCCCGGCGTACGTCATCCGGTCGGTTCTCGCTCATGCCTCGCCCATTCGTTCATGTCGGTCGGCCCCCGGTGTGAAGACCAGGTGAGAGAAACTACCGGAGCACTTCGGGAGCCCACTAGCCCGCCGGGCCATTCGTGAGCGAGACCACCGCTAGTCTGGTGCAGTGCCCCAGCAGCTGCGTCCCGCTCCACCGCCCGATCAGGTCGATACCCGCCGTCTCGTACTGATCGGCACGGCCCTGTTTGCGCTGGCCGCGGTCGTGATCGCCCTCGTTCCGTCGCTGCGCGTGCGAAGCGACGGACTGTGGCTGTGGACCGCAATCGCAGGCGCGGGGCTGGGCGTCATCGGCCAGCTGGTCATGCGCTGGCAGAAAGCCCCCTAACCACTACCCGCCAAAAGTTCTTTTCGCCATACCCCTTGCACTCGTACTCGAACGTATGTACGATGTTGATAGATGCCGAGGGAGGTGACCACCATGGACAACCAGCCAACCGACCACAGCGAGACAAGCCAGGAACCAGTGGTCGTCACTTCAGCTCCTGCTCCTGAGTCTCGACTCGCTGGCGCTCGCCCAACCCAAGCGTCGCCGTCGCTCAGCACAGGCGACCGGAGCGAGGCGCTCGAGGAACGGGCGATGTCGAGCGGCGCGGAGACGCCGGACGGCGCCTGCGGAGCCGCAGCAGACCCCACCCCAACGGCGGACGCTGCGTCCCCGGCGGAGCCGGACTGGGCGATCGCTGCTGCCGCCTCGCCGGGTGATGCGGAGCGGTTGTGGTTGGCGAGTGATTCCGCGCGTGAGCTCGACCGTGATCTGGATGAGGCGTTCGATCTGCTGCAGCGTGGGTATGAGTTGTTGCTGGGGATCGGGGAGGAGGGCGAGCTGGGCGCGTTGGGCCCGGAGCGGCTGATCGGGATGGCGCAGCGGTTGGAGGCGCACCGGACCCGGCTGATCATGGTCGACTCGTACGTGATCGAAGCCGCGACCGAGGACCGGTTGCAGGATCACGTGTGCGCCTCCTCGATCCCCCTGGCTCTCTGCCAGGTGCTGCACATCTCCAGTGGTGAGGCGAACGCGCGCGCGAAACGCGCGCAGCAGCTGGTGCCGCAGAACGGGTTCAGCAGCGGCGCCACCCCGCCGCGCCTGCCGCTGCTGGCCGACGCGGTCCGTGACGGCGCGGGGGTGTCGAGCGGTCAGGTGGATGTGATCTGCAAGGCCATGTCGCGCGTGGTGCAGAACCCCGACCTGACCCATGAGAAGCGCGAGCTCGCCGAGCACCTGCTGGTGCACCAGGCCGCCCGGTTGACGCATAAGGAGCTGGAGGTCGCGGCGGAGAAGGTCGAGGAGGTCGTCAACCCCGACGGCACCCTGCCCAGCGACGAAGTCGCCGCCGCGCGGCGTGGGGTGGTGATCGGGCCCGAAGGCCGCGACGGCACGCACAAGATCTCCGGCGCCCTGACCCGGGAGGGCAAGGCGCTGTTCGATGCCGCGATCGGGCCGTTCGCCGCGCCCCGCCCCGCTGATGCCGATGGTGCGGATGACCGGTCGGCGGCGCAGCGCACCCACGACGGGCTGCAGGACGCCTGCCAGCGGCTGCTGGAGCTCGCCGGCGCGCCCGCGTCCGGAGGCACGGCCGCGACGGTGCACATCACCATCGACCTCGACCGCCTCATCGAAGCCATCGCCCAGCTCCAGGACGACACCGCGGGCAAGGCCGCGCAGCAGGCCGTGGGGCGGGTCGCCGGGGGTGACCGGTTGACGATCACCGAGATCCTCCGCCTCGCCCAGGACGCGACGTTGGTTCCGGTGTGGATGAGCGCCCTCCACGGCATCGTGGCCTACGGCCGCGACCGCCGGACCGCCTCGCCCGCCCAGACGCACGCGTTGATCGCCCGGGACGGCGGGTGCAGCTTCCCCGGATGCCAAGCCCCACCCGACTGGTGCCAGCGCCACCACGTGATCGCGTGGTGGTCAGGCGGCCACACCGACCTGGACAATTTGACCCTGGTGTGCGGGTATCACCACCGCGAATTCGAACGCCGCGGCTGGGCCGTCGACATCATCAACGGCATCCCCGTCTGGACCCCACCTCGATGGCTCGACCCCGACCAAGCCCCCCAAATCAACGCCCGGATCAAGATCCCCTGCCACACAGAGATCGACCACCTCGCCGAGGCTGTCAAACACGCGCGAGAACAACGAGCCCGAAGCCGGGGCGGGGGCGGAGGCAGAGATCCCGGCGACCCCGCAGACCCCCTCGGGCTGCTCGGCGGCCTGCTCGATACCGGGGAGGACATCGACGAGCTCATCCAGCTCATCGCCACCCACATCCCCACCGAACAACGCGACGCCTTCTACCGCGACGCCGCCAACCTCATCACCACCCACCTCGGCCCAGCCGCCGCCCGCGGCCCAGCCGCCCCGGCGTCCACCCGCTAGCGCGCGAGGCCAGCCAGCCTCCACCTGCGGGGCAGGTCCACCCGCGGCTCCCTGCACTCCGATCGCTCGTACTGAGCGACGTCGAAGTGGCCACTGCAGGCCTCGCGCCGGTCGCCCGTACCGAGCGGAGACGAAGTGACGACCGGCTGCTATCGCTTGGTGCGGGAAAGGCGCGGGGAGTGTGCCACTTGATCGGTGGACGTCGGCTTGGTGCGGGCCGCGAACGCGACCCGCACGGCGTGCATCACCTGCGCAGGCGTGAGGCGGACAACCGACTCGGTCTCCTGCTTCTGCAGCCGGACAGCGGCATCAGCGAGAACTGCAGTCAAGGTCACGCGCGCGCGTTCTCGACGCTCAGGGCTCAGTTCGCCTCTGCCGCGGGCAAGCCGCGCCAGATCGACGCGCACCGTGTCGTAGATGACCTCGCCACGGGCAGCCAGTTCCACGTTCATGTTGGCCGTGGCATCCGAATGCGCACCGCACCCGTAGTCGGCGGAGACCACCTGACCATCGGCGGGCGAGATCTCGTTGGCGCACGCCCCGAACATCCCCTGCAGCGAACCCGCGAGCGGCAGATAGAACCCGCAGGTCCCACAGCCGGCGGGGGCATGCCGCGCCATCGCGGTCTGCCCACCGCGCGTTCCGTTCCGCCACCGAGCGGCGGCGTCGAGGCGCCCTTCGCGCGAGAGCACCCGCTCGCGGCCCAGCCCCAGCTCCCACGCCACCGCCTCGACCTGCGGGTCGTCGCTGAGGGTGTAGCCCGGTGCGAGCCGCTCGTCATCGGGATCGGAGGGGACGACGTCACCAGGATGCAGATCCTCAGGGCGCAGCCGGTCGGCCCACGGGATCCACTGCGACGGTCTGATCGACCCGTCCCCGGGAAGCAGCACCACCTCACTCACGGTCGGGTCGCCGCCCGGAGCCCGCGCGATGCTCACCGCCCAGTCCCAGCCCACGTATCCCGGCAACGACGCGGCGAACCGATGCGTCGCTGCGAAACCGAAACCGCTGGGCTCCTCCACCACGCCGAGATGCCCGCCCACCTGGACCGCCGGCACGTCCTCGAGCAGTGCCTCGCGGGCGAGGTCGACGGCGGTCGCGAGCGTCTGGTCGATCGGCTCCGGCACCGCCGAAGCCGCGGATGGTGCGGTCTGCATCCCGTCATTGTCCCTCAGCGGGACGGCGCCCGCAGCGCGACCCCGCGATCGGCCCTCACGGCGCGACCTGCGACCGGACCCGAGCGATACCGGCACACCTCCGGGGTGCCCGGACATCGTCGGTTCGGTGAGGGAAGATAGAGCCCATGACCTTGCCCGGCTTCCCACCTGCTGGCGGCGGGCACCGACCGCCGGCGGCCTCGCCTGGCACGCCAGGCGAGGATCGGCCCAGCGACGATGCGCCGGCGTCGCGCCGCGGGCAGGCCCGCCGCACCGAGCCGGGCAGCGCGCGCGACCGGGCCGGGGGCCGCGACAGCGCCGATCTGCCTGTCTCGGACCGGACGATCGGTCGCGGCGCCCGGATGCTCGAGGCCACCCGCACCTTCACCCGCACCACCGCCAAGCGCATCGATGACATCTCCCGCAAGGACGGTGCGGAGAAGACCGGGCTACGCACCCTCATCTGGTCGAACTGCCTGAGCATGGGCGGCGACGCGCTCGTGACCGTGTACCTCGCGGCCACGCTGTTCTTCGCCGCCCCGGGGGAGCAACACCGCAGCAACGTTGCCCTGTCCCTCCTCGTGACGGTCGCGCCCTTCGCCGTGGTCGCGCCGGTCATCGGGCCGCTGCTGGCCCGCATCGATCGCGGACGACGAGCCGCCCTCGCGGCGACCGCCGTACTACGCGCCTTCCTCTGCTATGTGCTGGCCGTGCACACCGACTCCACGGTGCTGCTGTACATCTGCGCGCTGCTGTTCCTAGTGCTGTCACGTTCGTACAGCGTGCTGAAGGCAGCGGTCGTCCCCCGCGTGCGCCCGGATGGCGTGCAGCTGGTCACCGTCAACTCCCGGATGAACGTCTTCGGCATGGTCGGGGCGGGCGTGCTCGGAGGCGTCGGGGCGGGTCTGATCAACGTCTTCAACACCCTCGAGCCGATCGAGCAAGGCACCAAGCCCGGCGCGGTCGCGGCCCCCACGCTCGGGTTCACCGTCGAGCTGATCGTGTGTGCGCTGCTGTTCCTCGTCTGCGCGTATGTCTCGCTACGGCTACCCGCACACGTCGACACCGACGAGGGCGAAGGCAAGATCTCGATGGCCTCCAAGAGCGCCGACGGGACCGGCGAGAAGCACTCCGCGGCCGGCGTACGGCTCGTCCTCGGCACGCATGTCGTCACCGCGCTGCGATCCAGCGCCGTCCAGAAGTTCCTCGGTGGCTTCCTGTCGTTCTTCCTGGTCTTCTACATCCAGGCGACGATGACCGGCTTCGGCGCTCTGGCGACGCTCGCGCTGCTCGGCGGCGCCGCGGGCGCAGGCTCGCTGCTCGGTACGGCGATCGGTACCCGCTTCGCCGACCACTCGCCCGACAACCTGGTCCTCGTCGCCAGCGGCGTCGCGGTCGGCTGCTGCATCCTGGCCGCGATCACTCCCGGGATCCCGATCTCGATCGTCGTCGCCCTCATCGCGGCAATCGCCTCTGCGCTGGGCAAGATCGCCCTCGATGCGATCATCCAACGCGAGATCCCGGAGGCCTTCCGGTCCTCGGCATTCAGCCGAAGCGAGACGGTGCTGCAGCTGTCGTGGGTCGCCGGCGGCACCCTCGGCATCTTGCTGCCCACCAATCCCGGCCAGCTGTGGGTGGGCTGGACCGTCGCCACCGTCATCCTCGCGGTGGCCTTCGGGCTGATCATCTACGGCCGCTACAAGGCGCACCAGGAAGGACCCCGGTCGGCGACCATCCGCCCCCGTGATCCGTCCGAGCGGCGCTTCGCGATCGGCTGGAACTGGCGAGCGGGGCGGGACGGCGCGAGCCGCACGCGGCGACGGCGTCCGCGGGGCCGGCATCCTGATGCGCCGCCGGGCGAGGAAGACTGGCTGGAGGCACCCGCGCCGTACCAGCAGCCGACCAAGGCGCTTCCGGACTTCCGGCCGCCGGATTGCGCCCGCCCCCCCGCAGCAGCGACCCCGCCCCCGTAACCGACCTGGAGACGAACCCGAGTGAGCCGCCTTGCCGACCGCGTCCGCGCGGTGCTGTCCTTGCTCGCGGTCGCGCTACTCGTGGGCGGGTGTGGCGCCGATTCCGACGGCAGGCCGTCGATCGACGTGGCCGCGGGCGAGGCTGCCGCCACGGTCGAGCCGACCCTTTACTGCGTAGACGGTCACGCCCAGTTCGCGGCCGACGACGCCCGCACCGCGGCGCTGGAGGTCAAGCCGGACACGACGGTGGTCATCGACGTCCCCGAGCAGGTGGCGGACGCCGGCTGGACGATCCAGATCTGGACGGTGAACGACACCGCCGGCGGTGCGGTGCCCCTCGAGCAGATCGGCAACGTGGACGCCGGCAATGCGCGGTCGTACGACGGGTTCACCACCTCGGACGCTGTCCCGGACCGCTACTTCATCATCGTCGCGCTGCCGGAGGACCCGGGGTGCGACGCGGTCGGCTCGGCCGGCATCTGGACGGTCCTGGTCTCCCGGGTCGCCTGACCCGCCCCCGCCCGCTCGAGCCCCTGACGCGGGGTGATCAGGCGTCGAGGTCGTCCGCGACGGCGCGCAGCACGGTCGCGACCTTCTTGCCGTGCGAGCGGTCCGGGTAGCGCCCGCGGCGCAGCTGGTTGGAGACATCGTCCAGCAACTTGATGAGGTCCTCGACGATCGGGGTCAGCTCCTCGGGCTTGCGGCGGGGGGCTGCGACGACGGAGGGCGCAGGGGCGAGGACGCGAAGCGAGAGCGCCTGCGGGCCCCGGCGTCCGTCGGCGATGCCGAACTCGACGCGCTGGCCCTTCTTCAGCTCGCTGACGCCGGTCGGCAGGGCCGACTTGGGCACGAAGACGTCTTCGCCGCCCTGCTGGGAGACGAAGCCGAAGCCCTTCTCGGCGTCGTACCACTTCACACGTCCGCTTGGCACTTGGTCCTCACTTCGTACGCGGGCGCGCTCACGCCCGATCTGGTTGCTTCAAGCCTAGTCGCCCTGGGCGGCGAGCCGACGGGCGGCGGATGCCATCTAGGCGAAGGTAGCGCTCAACCAGCCGGGCAGCTCGGTAAGCGAGCCGAGCAGCACGTCGGCCCCTGCCTCGCGCAGCTCCTGCGCCGAGATGCCCCCGGTGGGCACGCCGACCGCCGTCGCACCGGCCGCCTTGGCCGAACGCATGTCGCCGATGTGATCGCCGACGTACACATCGGCGTCCTCCTCGCGTAGCGCCTCGGTCTTCCCCTCACCCCAGCGGGTGCCGATCAGGCGGTCGTACGGGAGGTCCAGATGCTGCAGGTGCAGCAGTGCGTTGGGCTCGTACTTACCGGTCAGGACGAGGATCCGGCCACCGAGCCCGCGCACGGCCTCCATTGCCTCGCGAGCGCCGGGCAGCAGCACGGCCGGCTCGATCGCGACCTCCGGGTACAGCGTGCGGAACCGGTCGACCGCCGATGCCACCTTCTCGGGTGGCAGGTAGGCGCCGAACACCACGTCCAGCGGCGGTCCCAGCGCGCTGACGGGGCTGTCGACGTCGATGCCGTACGCCGATTCGTCATTCAGTCGGTGCAGCAGGGCAGCGATGCCCGCCCGGGAGTCGACCAGCGTCATGTCGAGGTCGAAACCGACGACGAGGTCGCTCACGCGCTACCGGTTGGGGCGCGCCGTGGCGTGCTGGTAGCGGATCGCCGCGAGGGGAAGCGGGAAGCGGATGTCGTCCCCGAACGGCGACAGGGCGCCGGTGTTCTGCGCGGTGAGCTCGGTGACGGCGTGGCCTCCGGGGCCGCCCGGCCAGCTCGGCTCGAGCGTGGTGATCTCGTCCTTGGCGGGGCGAACGACGTCCTTGGCCATGAGGCCTCCTCACAGTGCGCGGCGGAGCGACCGCCATCTCGGGCCGATCGTGCGTGACTAGCCTACCCGGGCGCCCAGCCCGATCCCAGGAGGCGTACTACCTTGGTAAGGATGACCAGTCGCCCGCCCCGCACCCTCGCCGACTGGCTGAACCGCCAGGACGACGCCTTCCTGGCTCGCCTGTTCCGGGCGCGCCCGGACGTCGCCTTCCCGCCGCCGCAGGACACCTCCTCGCTGGCCTCCCGGTTGTCGGTACGGATCTCGGTGAGCCGGGCGCTCGACGACGTCGACGCATGGTCGCTGCAAGTGCTCGACGGGCTGCTGCTGGGCGCCTCGCCCGGCTCCGTCGACGAGGTCCTGGGGATGTTGACGGGGGTCTCCCGGGAGGACGTGGCCGCCGCGGTCGACCGCCTTCGCGCCCTCGCGCTCGTGTGGGGTGAGGACGACGCTCTCAACGTGCCTGCCGCGGTCCGCGAGTCGGCGAGCCGGTTCATCGGCGGGCTGGGCCGACCGGCCGCGGAGCTGTTCGTCGCCTACCCGAGCGAGGACATCCGCGCGGTCATGCGCCAACTGCGTCTGCCGTATGCAACGCAGCCGGGAGCCACCGCGCTGGTCTGCGAACGACTGCGCACCCCGAGTGTGGTGCGCGAGCTGTTGGCGAGCGCCCCGCCGGGAGCGGACGCCGTCCTCGACCGGCTCAGCGGGGCGATCCCCGCGGGCGAGCTGTCGAACGCCGACCAGCTCCCCGACGTCGTCGACGAGAGCACCCCGCCGGTCCGGTGGCTGCTAGCGCACGGCCTGCTGGCCTATGTCGGGCCCAGCCATCTCGAGATGCCCCGCGAGGTCGGTCTCGTGCTGCGCGGCGACGCGACACTCGGCCCCGCTCGGCTCACACCGCCGGCCAGCCGCGGAGAACGGCTGAAGAAGGCCGACGTGGACGGCGCCGGCGCGACCCATCTGCAGGAGGTGACCCGGCTCGCTGCCGAGCTGCTGCGGTTGATCACGATCGACGAGCCGCGGGTGCTGCGCACCGGTGGCATGGGCACCCGGGAGGTCAGAAAGCTCGCGAAGTCACTCGGCAGCGACACCGAGACCACCCATCTGCTGCTGCACATCGCTCACGCAGCAGGGCTTCTGGCGAATACCTCGGCGTACGAACCGACCTGGTTGCCGACGCCGCGGTACGACGAGTGGCTGGACGAGCCGGTGGAGCGACAGTGGGCGACCCTCGCCGAGGCCTGGCTGCTGATGCCCGCGCTGTCGTGGTTGGCCGACGGGCCCGAGGCCGTGCACGCGCTGTCGGAGGCCACCCACCGCGTCGGGGCGTCGGCGATGCGGCGTCGCGTGCTCGAGATCGCCCGGGACCTCGGCACGGGCCGCGTCGCGGACGCCGCCACGGTCACCGACCAGATCCGGTGGCGGTGGCCACGCCGTAGCACTCCCGGGAGCGACGCGCACATCGTCGCCACCCTCCGCGAAGCCGAACTGCTGGGCGTCACCGGGCGCGGCGCGCTGACGGGGATGGGGCGGGCGCTGCTCGACGACTCGCTGGAGGTCGCCGCCGCGGCGCTGACGGCCTTGCCCGAGCCCGTCGACAACGTGATCCTGCAGCCCGACCTGACCGCGATCGCTCCGGGACGGCTCTCGCCCGGCCTCGCGCACGACATGCACACGGTGTCCGATCTCGAGTCGTCGGGCGGCGCCGCGGTCTTCCGCATCACCGAGGCGTCGCTGCGCCGGGCGCTCGACGCCGGCCTGGACGCCGGGGAGATCAAGCGGCTGCTGCGCGAGCGGTCGGTCACCGAGCCGCCGCAGGCGCTGGACTACCTGATCGACGATGTCGCCCGCAAGCACGGCGTGCTGCGCGTAGGCGGGGCGTCCGCATACCTGCGCTGCGATGACGAGGCGACCATCGACCTGCTCGAGTCGCATCGGGCGCTCGCTCACCTGCGGCTACGGCGGCTCGCCCCGACCGTGCTGCTGACCACCGCAGAGCCGACGACGCTGCTGGCCGCGCTCGAGGACGCCGGCGTGAGCCCGAGCTTCGAGAACGACCTCGGCGTCATCGAGGCCGGCGCGATCCAGCCGCCGCGCGCCCAGCCGCGCATCGAGCGCGCGGTGCGTCGTACCCCGCTCAGCCAGAGCGACGTCGAGACGATCGTGCACCGGCTGCGCACCGGCACCCAGGCGGCGGCCGCGGCCGACCCCGAACGCAGCAACGGCGCATCGACATCCACGACGCTCGCGGTGCTGAAGGACGCGGTCCAGAGCCACGATCGCGTCAGCCTCGACTACGTCGACGAGAACGCCCGGATGTCGACCCGCCTGGTCACTCCCTCCCGCATCGAGGGCGGGTTCCTCTACGGCTACGACTCGGCGGCGCGCGAGGTGCGGCGGTTCGCCATCCACCGCATCATGGCCGTCTCGATCGCGTTCTCGGAGTAGCAGGTGCTGCGCGTCGCGTCGTTCAACATCAACGGGATCCGGGCTACCCGGCGCCGCGGGTTCGACGACTGGCTCGCCACCCGCGGCTGTGACGTGGTGGCGCTGCAGGAGGTGCGTTGCCCGGTGCCGCAGCTGCCGGACGGCTCGTTCGGCGACTACCACCTGGCGTACGACGCCGGGATCATCCCGGGCCGCAGCGGGGTCGCGGTGCTCACTGTTCAGCGACCCGCCGCGGTTCGTTCCTGGTCGGGTACGGCGCTGGTGCGCTCCCCCGGCGAACGCCATGAGGAGCTCACCCCAGCGCCGTTGGAGGGGCCGCTCGCCCGCGGGCTGCGCGAGTTCGCCCATGAGGGGCGCTACATCGAGGTGGACCTCGCCGACCGGCCGGTCACCGTCGCGTCGTTGTACCTGCCGAAGGGCGGGCTGCCCGCCGAGCTGCAGATCCCCGGGCGGATCCGGGAGCGGCCGGACGGCGGGGCGAAGCACGAGCGCAAGCTGCGGTTCATGCGCGCCCTCGCGCGACAGCTCACGCACGCCCGGCGGCGGGCTCGCGTCACCGGCCGCGAGCTGCTGGTGACGGGCGATCTGAACGTCGCGCACCAGCCCTACGACGTCCGCAACTGGCGACGCTCACACCGAACCGAGGGCTTTCTACCGGTCGAGCGCGAGTGGCTGGGGTCGCTGCTGCACCCGCGCACGTTGGTCGACGTCGTACGCCGGGTGCACGGCGACGTCGACGGCCCCTACACGTGGTGGAGCTGGCTGGGCAACGCCTTCACGAACGACATCGGGTGGCGCATCGACTACCACCTCGCCACGCCCCGGCTGGCGCAAGCCGCCCTCCACGCGGCGGTGGACCGCGAGCCGCGCGCCGACGTACGGCTCAGCGATCACGCCGCGGTCGTCGTCGACTACCACCTCTAACTCGCACCCTCTCGCGTATCCACGGCATACCCTAGAAGGCTGCACCCCCGCCCCGAGGAGACGCTGATGACCGGTGGCCCGCTGATCGTCCAGTCGGACAAGACCCTGCTGCTCGAGATCGACCACGAGCAGGCTCAGGCGTGCCGTCTGGAGATCGCCGCGTTCGCCGAGCTCGAGCGCTCACCCGAGCACGTGCACACCTATCGGGTGACGCCGCTGGGACTATGGAACGCGCGCGCCGCGGGGCACGATGCCGAGAAGGTCATCGACGCGCTGGTGCGCTACTCGCGCTTCCCCGTGCCGCACGCCCTCCTGGTCGACATCGCCGACACGATGGACCGTTTCGGACGGCTGCAGCTACGCAAGCATCCCGCTCACGGGCTGGTGCTGCAGACCACCGACCGCGCGGTGCTCGAGGAGGTGCTGCGCAACAAGAAGATCCAGCCGATGCTGGGCTCGCGCATCGACGACGACACGGTCGCCGTCCACCCCTCCGAGCGGGGCCGCCTGAAGCAGGCGCTGCTCAAGATCGGCTGGCCCGCCGAGGACCACGCCGGGTACGTCGACGGCGAGGCGCACCCGATCGAGCTCGAGCAGGACGACTGGTCGCTGCGCGACTACCAGCAGCAGGCGGTCGACGGGTTCTGGGCCGGCGGCTCGGGCGTCGTCGTCCTGCCCTGCGGTGCCGGTAAGACCATGGTCGGGGCGGCCGCGATGGCGCAGGCGAAGGCGACCACGCTGATCCTGGTGACGAACACGGTCGCCGGCCGTCAGTGGAAGCGCGAGCTGATCGAGCGCACCTCCCTCACCGAGGAGGAGATCGGCGAGTACAGCGGCGAGAAGCGCGAGATCCGTCCGGTCACGATCGCGACCTACCAGATCATGACGACCCGCCGCAAGGGTCAGTACATGCACCTGGATCTCTTCGACAGCCGCGATTGGGGCCTCATCGTGTACGACGAGGTGCACCTGCTGCCCGCGCCGATCTTCCGGCTCACCGCCGATCTGCAGTCGCGTCGCCGGCTCGGGCTCACCGCGACCCTGGTGCGCGAGGACGGCCGCGAGGGCGACGTCTTCTCGCTCATCGGCCCCAAGCGGTACGACGCCCCCTGGAAGGACATCGAGGCGCAGGGCTGGATCGCTCCGGCGATCTGCGGCGAGGTGCGGGTAACCCTCACGGACGCCGAGCGAATGGCCTATGCGACTGCCGAGCCGGAGGACAAGTACCGGCTGGCCGCGACGGCGCGCACGAAGCTGCCGGTGGTCTCGAAGCTGATCGAGAAGCATCCCGACGAGCAGGCCCTCGTGATCGGCGCCTATCTGGACCAGCTCGAGCACGTCTCGGAGCACCTGGGCGGCGTCCCGATCATCCAGGGCAAGACGCCCAACAAGGAGCGCGAGAAGCTGTTCGACCAGTTCCGTACGGGTGAGCTGCGCGTGCTGGTGGTCAGCAAGGTCGCCAACTTCTCGATCGACCTCCCCGAGGCGAGCGTCGCGATCCAGATCTCCGGCACCTTCGGCTCCCGGCAGGAGGAGGCCCAGCGTCTCGGCCGGGTGCTGCGCCCGAAGTCGGACGGCAAGCAGGCGCACTTCTACACGATCGTCAGCCGCGACACGATCGACGCCGAGTACGCCGCACACCGCCAGCGGTTCCTCGCCGAGCAGGGCTACGCCTACACGATCGTCGACGCCGACGACGTGGTCGCCGGCCCGCTGCCGATCGCGAACGAAGACTTGAGCAGCGATCTGGCCGCCGACCTAAGCGCCGACCTCGACCGCGACGACGACGGGTAGTCGCATCCCGAGCGTTCTCGCGGGGTTGGCTGTACGACCTCGCCACCGGGCACCCGACGCCGCGGCGCTACCGGGGAGTATCCGACTCCTCGGCGGCTGGCTCCCAGCTGGCGAGGGACTCGACCAGATCGCTCATCGCATCGAAGGACTGGTCCATCTCCAGCGCCGGGAAGGAGTGCGCCGGGAAGCTGACCGGCCTGGCCGGGATTCCCGCGACAGTGGTGTGCGGAGGGACCGGGTCGAGGACGACGCTGCCGGCGCCGATCTTCGCTCCCTCGCCGACCTGGATGTTGCCGAGCACCTTGGCACCCGCGCCGATCATTACGCCGCGCCCGATCTTGGGGTGCCGGTCGCCGTCCTGCTTGCCGGTGCCGCCGAGGGTGACCTCGTGCAGCATCGAGAAGTCGTCCTCGACGACGGCGGTCGCGCCGATGACGACGCTCGTGGCGTGATCGAACATGATGCCCTTGCCGATGCGAGCCGCTGGGTGGATGTCGACGGCGAACACCTCCGAGATGCGGCCCTGCAGATAGAGCGCGGTCGCGCAGCGCTCCTGGTTCCAGAACACGTGGGCCGCCCGATATGCCTGCAGCGACTGGAAGCCCTTGAAGTGCAGCAGCGGAGAGGTGTACCCGCCGCACGCGGGGTCGCGGGTGGCGACGGCCTGCAGATCGGCGATCACCGATCTGATCAGCTGCGGGTCGGTGGCGTACGCCTCGCGAACCAGCGACGCAATCGAGTCGGCGGGGACCTGGTCCGTCCCGAGCTTCACGCCGAGGATTGCAGCGAGCGCTTCGGTGAGCGTGTCGTGCCGGAGGATCGCGGCGGTCAGATAGGGCGCGAGAATCGGCTCGGCCTGCGCGTCGCGCTCGGCCTCGATGCGGATCTGCGACCAGACCTCGTGGTCGGCAACGGGATTCATGGCTGTACCTCTGCTGTCGGCTCGACGGATGACGGGCTGCTGGCCCTCACCGGGGAGGGCGGTAGGTCATCGACAGAGCGCGCTGCTGACGCGAAGCAGGTCGACGTGCCGTCGGCGATAGGCAGTCTCGAACGCCACGGCTGTCACCTCCTCGCTCCGGGTCGCACGTGAGCAGTTGCTCGCTCAACAGTATCGGCGGCGTTCTCATTCCCTGCCACCGCCCGTAGCATCGGCGGGCATGGAACCCACTCGACTCTGGGCCCTGTGGACGGCGTACGCCGGTGATGGCGATGACTCGAGGGAGGAGTGGTCGACGCTCATCGGCCGGTGGAGTGAGCCGCATCGCCGCTATCACACGCTCGCGCACCTGCTGTTCATGCTCGAGCTGCTCGATGCCCAGGACGCCGAACCGGCCACCATGCTGGCCGCGTGGTACCACGACGCCGTCTACGATCCGGCCTCGTCGAACAACGAGGACGACAGCGCCCGGCTCGCCGAGCAGTCCCTCCCGCGGCTTGGTCTTGCCGGGATGGCCGACCGAGTGGGCGACCTGGTACGGATGACCGCCGATCATCAACACCCGGACGGCGACGACCAGGCCGCACTGCTGCTGGCTGCCGACCTCGCGATCCTCGGCCAACCGCCGGCGCTGTACCTACGTTATGTAGAGGGGGTGCGGGCGGAGTATGCCCACGTCGGAGACCACGACTTCCGCGCGGGCCGCAGCGCGGTCCTGCGTGGCCTGCTCGATCGCGAGCGGTTGTTCGAGCATCCGGCGTTCACCGATCTCGAGGCCACGGCACGAGCCAATCTGCAGGCAGAGCTCACGATCTACGACAGCAGCCCACCCGGGCGCTGATGCTTGGGCGAACGTAGCCCGGACTGGCGCAGCAGCCGCACGATCTCGCGCGAGCCGACAGGGCGGGCGCCGAACGCGACGACCTCGTGCCACCGCTCCCCAGGAATGTCGTAGTGGTCACCATCGAAGGCCCGCTCGGGGATCTCGAGAATGCGCGCCGCCGCATGCAGTTCCTCGTACGAGCAGTCCGAGATGAGATGCGCCCAGGTGCGTCCGCGCCACGGCCACACAGGGTGATCTACGTACAACGGCATGCTGCGAAAGTACACCGCCGGGCGGCCCGGTGCGCAATGCGAACAAGATTACACAGACCACACGCCGCAGGTCTCAGAACGATGAAATTTGACATGGATGTCGGGTTCCCTCTGGTCAGGTGGGGGTGGTGTAGGCCACTATCTCCTGAGCCCCTCGCCCGTCGGTGGGGCTTGTGTCCGAACCAACCACCCATGTGACCGTGCTGCAGGCGGTCATGACCAACGGGGGAGGCCCGTGCTAAGCATCAAAGACGTCTCCGTGCGATATGGAAGGTCCGTCGAGGCCTTGCGCAACGTGAGCTTCGACGTGCCCGAGGGCGAGGTGGTCTGCGTGCTCGGCGGCAACGGCGCCGGCAAGACCACGCTGCTCCGGGCGATCTCCGCGACTCTCAAGCTGCACCGCGGAACAATCACCTCCGGCGAGGTGGAGTTCGACGGACAGCGCATCGACCGCATGGATCCCGCCCGCATCGTCGAGAAGCAGGTCATCCAGGTTCCCGAGGGCCGTCAGGTCTTCGGGCGCATGAGCGTGGACGAGAATCTTCGCGCCGGCGGCCTGACCGCCTCGGCGAAGCGTCGCGAGATCGCCCGTGCCCGTATCTACGAGCTGTTCCCCCGGCTCGAGGAGCGTTCCAAGCAGCCCGCAGGCCTGCTCTCCGGTGGCGAGCAGCAGATGCTGGCGATCGGCCGCGCGATGATGACCGAGCCCAAGGTGCTGCTGCTCGACGAGCCTTCGCTGGGCCTCGCTCCGCAGCTGATCACCCGCATCGGCCAGATCGTCACGCAGATCAACCAGGAGTTCGGTACCTCGATCCTGCTGATCGAGCAGAACGCGTCGATGGCGCTGCGCGTCTCGCACAAGGCCGTCGTCCTCGAGGTCGGCGAGCTGGCACTGCAGGGCAACGCCGCCGAGCTGGCCGAGTCCGAGGACGTCCAGGCGCTCTACCTGGGCGGTCACGGCGGCCACGACTCGCTTGAGCACGAGCGCGTCGATTCCCAGAACCGTCCGCCCCGCCGCAAGCTCGGGGTGTGGGCCGGATGACCGAGAAGGATCCCATGGCCAAGGACTACATCGACCCCCAGCGCATGGCGGACGTCGCCCGCGACGACCGGTCCGGTTCGTTGGACTTCGATCAGCGCGACGCCGCTCGCATCGGGGCCACCGCCGCCGCGACCACCCCCGGCGCGTCAACCACAGCAGTCGACGGAGAGTTCCACGACCCGACGATCAGCCGCGTCACTCGTGAGGCCACCGAGGCACTCGGCGTCCCGACGCTCGAGGTCGACGACATCACCGTGCAGTTCGGCGGCATCGTCGCGCTCAATCACGTCAGCTTCACCATCGAGCCGGGCACCATCCACGCGCTCATCGGGCCGAACGGCGCGGGCAAGTCGACCTGCTTCAACGCCATCACCGGCGTGTACAAGACCAGCACCGGTTCGGTCCGCTTCGGGGAGCACACCCTGACCGACCTGCCCCCGAGCAAGATCGCGGGCGTCGGCGTGGGGCGCGCGTTCCAGAACCTGGCGCTCTCCCCCACCTCGACCGTGCTCGACAACGTCATGCTCGGCCGCTACCACCTGACCAAGGGTGGCTTCTTCTCCGCGGCGCTTCGGCTGCCGCGGACGATGAAGGAGGAGCGCGTCCACAAGGAGCGCGCGGCGGCGATCTGCGCCTTCCTCGGCATCGAGAAGTACCTGCACACGCCCGCGGGCGTGCTGTCGTACGGAAACCAGAAGCGCATCGACATCGCTCGCGCCCTGGCCACCGAGCCCAAGCTGCTGATGCTCGACGAGCCCGCGGCCGGCATGAACTCCTCCGAGACCGCCGAGCTGGCCGAGCTGATTCACGACGTGCGCGACGAGATCGGCGTCTCGATCATGCTCGTCGAACACGACATGAGCCTGGTCATGGGCGTTGCCGACCACATCACCGTGCTCGACTTCGGCAAGCGCATCGCCGACGGCCTGCCCTCCGAGATCCAGAAGGACCCCGCCGTCATCCGCGCCTACCTGGGCGCCGAGGAGGACGAGGTCGACGAGGCTTCCATCGAGGCCGAGCTGGACGCCGAGGAGGCCGACGCCGGCGGGCTCTCCGGCGAGCTCGCCGACGGCAAGGCCAACGCCCCGCGTAACTCCGACCTTTCTGACAAGGACTGACCCGATGAGTACTTTCTTTCAGGTCCTGATCACGGGCCTGGGCCGTGGCGCGGTGTACGCACTGCTCGCGCTCGGCTTCGTGATCATCTACAAGGCGACCGAGACGGTCAACTTCGCCCACGGCTCGATCGCCCTCGTCGGCGGCTACATCGTGTTCGTGCTGCGCGACTCGGCCGGTCTGCCGTGGATCGTCGCCGCGCTCGGCGGCATCCTCACGGCAGCACTGCTGGCGCTGTGGGTCGAGCGGGCACTGCTGAGCGCCAGCCAGCCGTGGTTCCTCGCAGGCATCGCAATCGCGGCGACATTCGCGATCATCCAGCTCAGGAGCGACATCACCACGCTGATCATCGTGCTGTTGATCCTGGCGGTCCTTGCGCTTCTGGTCGTCTTTGCACTGAAGGGCACCCTGGCCAGTCACGACTCCCTGGCGATCCTGACGATCGGCCTGGACACGATCCTGTTCATCGAGATCATCAGGCGGCTGGGTGTCTCGGACAACCCGAACCTCTTCCCGTCGGTCTCGCCCCTGCGCATCGGCGATGTCAGCATCCAGGGCATCTACCTGGTGAGCATGATCGCCGCGCTGATCATCATCGGCACCTTCTTCATCATCTTCCAGAAGACGAACTGGGGAACGTCGATGCGTGCGCAGGCCGAGAACAAGGAGGCCGCTTCGCTGATGGGCATCCGCTCGGGCCGGGTCACGGCGTCGGCGTGGATCGTCGGCGGCATGCTGGCCGGTGTGGCGATCCTGTTCATCGCCTCGCCGTCCTTCGCTGGATCGGGTCTGTCGGCGACTTCGCACGCGATCGCCCTGGCGGCCTTCCCCGCAGCGATCATCGGCGGCCTGACCTCGACCGAGGGCGCGATCGTCGGCGGCATCATCGTCGGTCTGACGAACTCCTTCGGTGAGTTCTACGTCGACAAGCTCTTCGCGACGGTGGCCGTCTACATCGTGATGGTCCTCGTCCTCGTCTTCAAGCCTTCGGGCCTGTTCGGAAAGGTGGAGCAGCGTCGTGTCTAACACCACCGGAGCAACCGCGGTCACGACCGCAGACCACACCGCGGATCACACCGACGATCTGTCGCACGACCCCGCCATCAAGGCACTGGTCAAGCCGACCTTCTGGCAGCGCTGGAAGCTGCCGATCGGCATGGCGATCTACGGGATCGTCATGTTCCTCGCTCCCCTGTACATCGGCCCCTCAGACCTCGCCAACGGCGTGGCGGTCATGCTCGCCGCAGTCGGCGGCTTCGGCCTGACCATGCTGCTGGGCCAGGCCGGCCTGCTGTCGCTGGCGCACGGCGCCTACATGCTCGTCGGCGCGATCGCCTACACGGTGTTCGCCTCGGAGTCCGAGTACCGCATGGGTGCCGAAGGCACCGAGGAGCTCTACCACTGGGGTATGGGCCTCCCGCCGATCATCGCGCTGATCCTGGCCGTGGCCGTCTCCGGCCTGGCCGGCGCGCTGTTCGCACCGGTTTCCGGACGCGTCCGCGGCATCTACCTCGGCCTGGCCTCCCTGGCGCTGGTCTACATCATGTTCTTCGTCTCGAAGAAGTTCCCCGAGCTGGCCGGTCACGCCTCGGGCCGCGAGGTCCCCGACTTCTCGCTGTTCGGGTTCGACGTCAACCCCGAGACCGTCGAGCTGCACATCATGAATGTGCCGATCGGCCGCCCCGAGCGGCTGTGGTGGCTGTACGCGCTGCTGATGGGCATCGCCTACATCCTGATGCGCGGCGCCATCAACGGCCGCATCGGCCGTGCCTGGCGTGCTGTGCGTGACAACGAGGCCATGGCGACCGTCATGGGCGTCAACGTGGCGCGCACGAAGATGATGGCCTTCGTCATCTCCTCCTCGTACGCCGGTCTGGCCGGCGTCATGCTGGCCTGGAAGCTGCAGCTGCTGCTGCCGGACGAGGCCGCCGAGCAGGGCAACTTCTCGCTGGTCACCTCGATCTCCTACCTGGCGCTCGTGGTCATCGGCGGCATGGGCTCGCTGCTGGGCGCGGTGCTCGGTGCGCTGATTGTGTTCGGCATGCCGCCGATCCTGAACGCGGCCATGCAGACCGGTGGTGCCGCGGCGACCAGCGGTACGGCGTTCTCGCCGACCGTCATCGCCACGATGATCTACGGCGCGCTGATCGTGCTAATCATCATGTTCGAGCCGCGCGGCTTCGCCGGCATCGGTCATCGCATCCTCGGCCTGTTCACCGGCCGGGGCAAGAAGACCGAGACGGCAGAGGCCGACTCGACCGGCGACCAGCCGGGCAACCGCGAGACGGCTGCACCGCGTGAAGGTCAGGACGCCGAGAAGACGGTTTAACCCGGCTCCTGCCCCACCGCACAACTTCATACGCACGAAACCAGGTCTGGGGCCACCTTCGGGTGGCCCCAGACCCGTACCCCGGACTTTATTCGCAGTACGAAACTAGCCCGCAGCGAACGCGACCGCGATGCTCCGAACGATGCTGGACCGCCCCTTTGGCAACAAGCAGGAAGAAGAACCCATGAACAAGCGCACCACCCTCGTCACCGCCAGCAGCATGCTGGTGGCACTCGCCCTCGCCGGCTGCTCCTCGAAGGCCGCCGACAGCGGCGGATCCAGCAGTGACGGCGAGCTGAAGACCGACGTCGGCGTCACCGACGACGAGATCACGCTCGCAGTCCAGACAGACACCTCAGGGGTGTTCAAGGTCCTCGGCCTCGCAGCCACCCACGGCAACGAGCTCTGGGCCGAGGAGGTCAACGCGGACGGCGGCATCTGCGACCGCGAGATCAAGCTCGACATCCAGGACAACGGCTACAAGGCCGACAACGCGATACCGATCTACGAGACCCAGAAGGCGAACAGTCTGGGCTACGTGCAACTGATCGGCTCGCCGATCCTGGCCGCTCTGAAGCAGAAGCTGATCGCCGACAAGGTCACCGCGGTCACCGAGTCCTGGGCCTCCACCAATCTCGACGCGCCCGAGGTCATGATGATCGGCCAGACCTACGACATCGAGATGATCAACGGCCTCGCGTGGGCCCAGCAGCAGGGCATGATCGCCGACGGTGACAAGATCGGGCACATCTACATCGACTCGGAGTACGGCCAGAACGGCTTGCTCGGCTCGCAGGCCTACGCCAAGGAGCACGGCATGGAGGTGATCGGCGTCCCCGTCGCCGGCACCGATACCGACATGACCGCGACGATGACCAAGCTCAAGGACGAGGGTGTCACCGCCATCGCCGTGACCACTGCCCCGGGCGGCATGGGCTCGATCGCGGTGCAGAACGTCGCGCAGGGCATGAACCTCCCGCTCATCGGGAACAACCCGGTGTTCTCGACGACCCTGCTGGCGGACGCGACGGTCACGGCCGGACTGGCGAACCTTTACATGGTCAGCTCCTTCGCACCGATCAGCCAGGACACCGACGAGGCGAAGAAGGTTCTCGACGAGTACAAGAACAAGTTCACCGACCCGGCCGACATCGGCATCACGCACGGCTACGCCGCCGGGCTCGCCTGGGGCGAGATCCTCAAGCAAGCGTGCGAGGACGGCGACATGACCCGGCAGGGCGTCCTCGATGCCAAGTCGAAGGTCGACGCGGTCGACACCAAGGGCTTGACGGGCAAGCTCGACTTCTCCAAGGACGGCTCGCCGACGACCCGCGAGGGCTTCATCCTGCAGCCGGATGCCTCCGTCGAGGACGGCAAGCTGAAGATCGTCGAGGAGCTTTTCGCCTCGGAGGAGGCCAAGGCTTACAAGGCGCCGTTCGAGAAGTAACCACCCGACAGGTCCTGGACCCAGCAGCCTGTCAGGTCAGGAATCTGGCCTGAGACGACAGCCCCACACGGCATGTGTGGGGCCGCCGACCGGCGGCTCCACACATGCCTGAGGTCCGATGCGCGTGACCGGGATCAGACGGTCGCCATCTGCTCATGATTCGGTGTTGCGGCCGCCCGTCTCATGTGACATGGTTCACCCGCAGAACATGACCTGAGTATCAGGTTCGCAGCCCTTTCAGGGCATCCCTTCTCAAGCACGATGGAGAACGCATGAAGCGTAGGACCACCCTCATCACCAGCATGGCCGCGACGGCCCTGCTCACCCTGACCGCCTGCTCCACCAAGGCCGACAACAGCGGCGACTCCGGCGGTGGCGGCGACAGCGGCGGCGTGAAGACCGACATCGGCGTCACCGAGGACGAGATCGTCCTCGGCGTCCAGTCGGACCTCTCCGGCGTGTTCAAGGGCATCGGCCTGGCTCTGACCCACGGCAACCAGATCTGGGCCGACAAGGTCAACGAGGACGGCGGCATCTGCGAGCGGAAGATCACGCTCGACGTCGTCGACAACGGCTACTCCCCCGACAAGGCGATTCCGCTGTACGAGCAGCAGAAGGGCAACGTCCTCGGTTATCTGCAGCTCATCGGCTCACCGGTGATCGCGGCGCTGAAGACCAAGATCGAGGCAGACGGCATGCTGGCCGTGCCGGCCGCGCCCGCCTCCGTTCACCTGGACAACCCGCACGTGCTGCTGCTGGGGATCACCTACGACGTCGAGATGATCAACGGTCTGGCCTACCTGCTCGATCAGGGCATGATCGAGAAGGGCGACAAGATCGGCTACATCTACGTCGACTCCGAGTACGGCCAGAACGGCCTGCTGGGTGCGAAGTACTTCGCCGAGGAGAACGGCATCACGCTCGTCGAGGCTCCGATCTCCGGCGCCGACACCGACACCACGGCGACGATGACGAAGTTCAAGGACGAAGGGGTCACCGCTATCGCCCTGACCGTCACCCCGGCGGCTACCGCATCGGCGGCCACCCAGAACGGCGCGCAGGGGCTGAACGTTCCGATCATCGGAAACAACCCGGCGTTCACCCCGAACATGATGAGCGATCCCTCGGTGGCCGCCGCCGTCGCGGAGCACGTGCTGATCAGCCAGGGATACGACGTCTTCGACGGTGACAGCGAGCTCGCCAAGGAGATCGCCAAGGCCTACGACGCCAAGACCCAGGACCAGCCCAACTACGCGGTGAATGCCGGCTACCTGCAGGGCATGGCCTGGGAGGCGCTGCTCGAGGAGGCCTGCGACAACGGCGACCTCACCCGGGAGGGCATCATGAGCGCCCGCGAGAGCGCGCCCAACGTCGATACCAAGGGCCTCGCCGGCGAGCTGACCCTCAAGTACGACGGCGCACCGAGCTCCCGCACGTCCTTCATCGTCCAGCCGGATGCCGCGCTCGCCAACCGGGGCGGCGTGAAGGTGGTGCAGGACAACTACATCTCGAAGGATGCCGAGAGCTACAAGACTCCCTACCAGAAGTAGCGAGGACGAGGCCGGGATGGGGCCGGGCGCCGATGGCGCCCGGCCCCTTCCGCATGATCGAGACCGCGTCGTGATGGGAGCCGCGTCGCGATCGAAGCCGTTCGCATAGCGGCCAATCCGGGCGGTCCCGTGGGAGCGAGGTCACAGTTTTGACACGAATGTAAATTCCTGGGCAACGCTCGTTGAGCAAGTGATCCAGGTCTCGTTACCCTCGCACCGTCCTACCTGACACTCACTCCTGAGGAGGGCCCGATGGCCAAGCGGACTCAAGCGATCGTCGGCATCAGCGCAGCGATCGCGATCGCGCTCACCGGCTGCAGCACGAAGGCGGATGACGGTTCGTCCTCCGGGAGCGGCGACAGCGGCGACGTGAAGACCGACGTCGGCGTGACCGACACCGAGATCAAGCTGGGCGTGCTGACCGACATGTCGGGCCCGTTCAAGGAGGGCGGCCTCGGCCAGACCCACGGCAACGAGCTGTGGGCCGACGACGTGAACGCCGCCGGCGGCATCTGCGGCCGCGACATCGTCCTCGACGTCCAGGACATGGGCTACAAGGCCGACAACGCCGTCCCGATGTACGAGACCATGAAGCAGGAGAACCTCGGTCTGCTCCAGCTGCTCGGCTCGCCGATCCTCGCGGCCCTCAAGCAGAAGATCACCACCGACAAGGTGCTGTCGGTGCCGGGCTCGTGGGCATCGACCAACCTCGACTCCGAGTCGGTGCTGATGGTCGGGCAGACCTACGACGTCGAGATGATCAACATCATGGCCTGGGCCCAGGAGCAGGGCCTGATCAACGAGGGTGACAAGCTCGGCCACATCTACGTCGACTCGGAGTACGGCCAGAACGGTCTGCTCGGCTCGCAGAGCTATGCCAAGGACAACGACATGGAGATCGTGCCGGTCGCCGTGGCCGGCACCGACACCGACATGACCGCGACCGTCACCAAGCTCAAGGCGGACGGCGTCAAGGCCATCCTGCTCACCGTTGCTCCGGCCGCCACCGCCTCGGTCGCCGTCCAGAACGCCGGCCAGGGCCTGAACGTCCCGATGCTCGGCAACAACCCGACCTTCGCGCCCGCCCAGCTGCAGAACGACAGCGTCGTCCAGGCCTTCTCTCAGTTCTACGTCTCGACGTCGGTGAACTCCTTCAGCAGCGAGGACGAGATGGTCCAGCAGGTGCTCGAGGCCTACGAGGCGAAGGGCTACGAGGAGGCGCCGTACGACGCGGTGCTGCTCGGTTACAGCTACGGGTTGGCCTGGGAGGCCGTGCTCAACAAGGCGTGCGACGAGGGCGACCTGACCCGTCAGGGCATCCTCGACGCCAAGGGGCAGGTCGACAACGTCGACACGAAGGAGCTGACCGGCCCGCTCGACTTCTCCGTGCCCGGTGCGTCGTCGAGCCGTCAGGCCTTCATCGCCCAGCCGGACAAGGACGCGATCTCGGGAACAAAGATCGTGGAGAAGCTCTACGAGTCCGAGGCGGCGAAGAAGTACAAGGCACCGTTCGAGAAGTAACCCGCTGCGCTCTGGGCAGGGACCGGGGGCATGCCAGCCCCTGCCCAGAGCGGGCACCTACCCCCACAAGTCCCGAAAGGACAAGATTCACACAATGAACAAGAAGCTCAGCGCCGCAGCGGCGGGCCTGGCCACCCTCACCCTGGCAGTCACCGGCTGCTCGACCAAGGCCAGCGACGACTCCGGCGGCGGGGGCGGCGGCGGCGTCCAGACCGACATCGGCGTCACCGACGACGAGATCACCCTGACTGCCTTCGCCGACCTCTCCGGCGTGTTCAAGGTGCTCTCCCAGGCCTTCACCCACGGCAACCAGATCTGGGCTGATGAGGTCAACGCGGCCGGCGGCATCTGCGAGCGTGACATCAAGATCAACGTCCAGGACACCGGCTACAAGGTCGACCTCGCCGTCCCGATCTACGAGTCGGTCAAGGGCACCGACCTCGGCGCCATCCAGATGGTCGGCTCGCCGATCCTCGCGGCACTCAAGCAGAAGATCATCGCCGACAAGATGGTCGTCTCGCCGGGCTCGTGGGCCTCGGTGAACCTCGATGCTCCCGAGGTCATGATGGTCGGCCAGACCTACGACATCGAGATGCTCAACGGTCTGTCCTGGCTGCAGCAGGAAGGCAAGATCGCCGACGGGGACAAGATCGGCCACATCTACACCGACTCGGAGTACGGCCAGGGTGCGGTCATGGGCAGCGATGCCTATGCCAAGGAGCACAACCTTGAGGTGCTCAAGGCTCCGCTCGGCGCGACCGACACCGACATGACCGCCACGATCACCAAGTTCAAGGCCGAGGGTGTCAAGGCGATCGCGATCACCACCCCGCCGGCTGCGGTCTCCTCGACCGTGGTGCAGAACGTCGCGCAGGGGCTGAACGTGCCAATCATCGGCTCCAACCCGACCTTCTCGCCGACCATGTTCAGCGATCAGGCCGTGGTCGACGGCCTGGCGAACTACTTCCTCATCTCCTCGACCGCGCCGTACGGCACCGACATCGAGATCGCCAAGAAGGTCGCTGCCGAGTACGAGTCGCGCACCCAGGACGAGCCGAACATCGGCGTCCTGCAGGCCTACGTCACGGGCCTGGTCTGGGGCGAGGTCCTCAAGAAGGCCTGCGACAACGGCGACCTGACCCGCGAGGGCATCCTCGAGGCCAAGGGCCAGGTCGACAATGTCGACACCCAGGGTGCGGCGGGCGCGATCGACTTCTCGAAGGAAGGCGCTCCCTCCAGCCGCGAGGCGTTCATTCTGAGCCCGGACGCCAACGCGCCCGACAAGCTCACGATCACCGCCGATCTGTTCTCCTCGGAGGAGGCGAAGGCGTACAAGGCCCCGCACGAGAAGTAACAGCCCACACGACCCAGATGACGGGAGGGTGGCCGCGATCGTGGCCACCCTCGCGTCATGCCTCCTCCCGAATCGCACTATGACGCAGGCCATACTGCGGGTTAGTTGTTGTGAACCGCCGCGGGTACCCAATCCGCCTACCGGAAGATTTTCCCCTAGGAGAAGTGATGTTCAAGAAATCCGTCGCAGCCGTAAGCGCTTCGGCCGCTGTGCTCATCGCGATCAGCGGATGCTCGGTCAAGGCAGAGGACTCCGGTGGCGGCGGGGGTGACTCCGGCAGTCTGAAGACCGATGTCGGGGTCACCGACGCCGAGATCTCGCTGGGCATCCTGGGCGATCACTCGGGGCCCTTCAAGGCCTCGGGGCTGGCGACCACGCACGGCAACCAGATGTGGGTCGAGCAGGTCAACGAGCAGGGCGGCATCTGCGACCGCAAGATCACCCTCGACATCAACGACGCGGGCTACAAGCCCGACAATGCAGTCGCCCTTTACCAGACAATGAAGGGCAAGGACCTGGCGATCATCCAGCTCATCGGCTCGCCCATCCTGGCCGCCCTCAAGCAGCAGATCACCACCGACAAGATGCTGACGATCCCGTCAGCCTGGGCCTCGGCCAACCTGGACTCCGAGGCGATCTTGATGATCGGGCAGACCTACGACGTGGAGATGATCAACGGCCTGGCCTGGCTGCAGCAGGAGGGCAAGATCGCCAAGGGTGACAAGATCGGCCACATCTACGTCGACTCCGAGTACGGTCAGAACGCGATCCTCGGCTCGCAGTACTACGCCGAGGAGCACGACCTGGAGATCGTGAAGACGGCGGTCCAGGCCACCGACACCGACATGACCGCGACCGTCACGAAGCTCAAGGACGAGGGAGTCAAAGCGATCCTGCTCAGCGTCGCTCCCGCCGCCACCGGCTCGATCGCGATCCAGAACGCCTCGCAGGGGCTGAACGTCCCGCTGGTCGGCAACAACCCGACCTTCTCGGTGACCCTGCTGAAGGACGAGGCAGTGACGCAGGCGCTGGCGAACTTCCACCTGGTGAACTCGATGGCCGCCTACGACTCGCAGGACATCCCGCTGTCGACGGAGATGGCGGCGAAGTACAAGGAGCAGTTCCCCGACCTGCCGCCGGAGAAGTCGATCCCGACCGGCTATGTCTACGGCATGGCGATGGAGCAGATCCTCAAGCAGGCCTGCGAGGACGGCGACATGACCCGTCAGGGTCTGCTCGATGCGAAGTCCAAGGTGGACTCGGTGGACACCCAAGGCCTGACCGGCAAGCTCGACTTCTCCAAGCCCGGCGCGCCGACGACCCGTGAGGCGTACATTCTCGAGGTGGACGCCGCCGAGCCCGTCGGGTTGAAGAACGTCGGTGGACTGTTCAGCTCCGAGGAGGCCAAGGCCTACAAGGCACCCCACGAGAAGTAGCCGACTCAGCACCACGCTCTGGTGAGGGCGGCCGCCTTGGCGGCCGCCCTCATCCCATGAGAGGGAAGCTCTCGAGCGGCTCGTAACGCGGAGCCCGACCCCTCTCGAGGAAGGACCGCAGCAGGACGACCGAGCCGACCTCGAAGCGTCTGCTGCGCAGCCCGGCCAACTCGGTCACCGCGCCGGTCAGGTCGGCGCGCTCGCGGGAGCGTGCGACGGTGACGTGTGGGGTCTGACCGGGCCCGGCGAGCCTGGCCCACGGGTCCTGGCCGAGCTCGACCGCGGCGTACAGCACCTTCGCCATCCAGTCGTGCGGAAAGCACCCGGCGCCCGAGATCGCCGCGGTGAACGGCGCGACCGCAGCACAGCGCTGCTCCCAGTGGTCGATCTGCCGGTCGAGCTCACGCTCACCGCACTCGCCGAGGAAGCGAACCGTCAGATGCAGGTTCTCCGGGCGCACCCACCGCAGGTCGGGGCGGATCTCGCGCAGGACGTCGAGACTCTCGCTTAGCTCGTCGCGGACGTCGGCCGGCAGCGTGATCGCGGTGAAGATGCGCATCAGCCGATGCCCAGCCGGGCTCGCACATAGGTCGCCGCGCCGATCAGCGGAGCGTCGGAACCGAGCGCACCGACCAGCACCGGCACGCCCCGAAGCGGACGCATCACCTCGCCGGTGAAGGCCGCCGCCACCTGGTCGGTGTAGAGCGGGCCGATCTGTGTCACTCCCCCGGTCAGGATCAGCGCGTCGATGTCGATGACGTTGGCCAGACCGGCGACCGCCCGGCCCAGCCACAGCGCACCCTCGGTGAGCACCGCTGCCGCCAGCGGATCGCCGCCGGCAGCGAGCTCGGCGATCTCCGGCAGTGTCTGCGGTCCCCCTCGCGCAACCGAACGAGCGACCATCGCAGGGCCGCTGGCGACCGCCTCCAGATGATCACTGCGCCCGCACCCGCACGGTCGCTCGCCGTCCGTACCGGCGAGCAGGTGCGCGAGCTCCCCGGCGGTGCCGTGCATCCCCTCTTCGAGCCGGCCGTTTATCAACAGGGCGCCGCCGATCCCGGTGCCGACGCTGACCACCAGCACTCGCGAGAAGCCCTGGGCGATGCCGTGGGCGAGCTCGCCGACACCGGCGGCGTTGACGTCGTTGGTGACGGCATAGGGCAGATCGAAGCGCTCGCCGATCGCTGGGCCGATCCGGGCGCCGTCGTACTCGGGCTTGCTGTCGCTGGCAACGACCGTGCCCTCGATCGGGTGGATGGTGCCGGGTGATCCGATGCCGATGGCATCGACCGGTTCCTCCCCGATCACGCGCTCGAGCAGCGTGAGCGAGGCAGCAACGACCTCATCAGCGGCGGTCGGCGCCGAGGCCTCGAGGCGGGAGTGCAGCCGCCCGTCGCGGCGTACCAGGCCTGCGGCGAGCGTCGTCCCGCCGATGTCGATGGCGGCGGTGAAGCTCATGAGCGCAGCCTACCGACGTACGGCGAGCCCTCTGTCGTCGTCCGCCGTCGGCGCAGGCGCCCTCGGCGGGGCGGGAGTGCCCTCGCTGCGTAGCAGGACGACCGGCACGACCGCGGCGATCGCGATCGCCGCGAAGGCGCGCAGGTTGGCGAATACCCAGTCGATCCAGGCCACGTCCGGAAGGCCGAGATGGCCGGTGATGTGTGCGCGCACCCCGAAGGTCATGATGAACCCGAGGAAGACCATCCAGGCGATCTGCACCCCGGGCCGGCGCGAGATCATCACGAACATCGCCATCCACAGCCACACCTGGTGATGGGTCCAGCTGATCGGGCTCGCCACGACCATGGCGGCACCGATGATGATCAGCGCGCTGAAGTCGTCCCCGGCGCGAAGCAGCGCCGCCGCCCGCCGCCATGCGAGCACGAGCACCAGGAGGGCGAGCGCCAGGTACAGCACCTTCTGTGCGGCCCCCTCCATGCCCATCCGCATCAGCAGCGCGCCGAGGCCTTGGTTGGGCACCCCCTTGTACTGCCCGAAACGCGGGAGGTCGCCGGCCTTGCTGGTCACGTAGTCGACCATCGCGCTGGGGAAGATCGCGACGCCGATCGCGCTCAGCACCGCGAACAGGCCTGCGCCGTTGTAGGCCTGGCGGCGCCGTCCGGCCAGCCACAGCGCCGGCAGCACGGCCAGCGGTGTCAGCTTCACGGCCGCGACGAAGCCGGTGATCAGCCCGCCGTACGACGGCCAGCGCCGGCAGACGACCAGGACGTCGATGCTGACCAACGCCACCAGCAGCAGGCTGATCTGACCGAGCCGGGTGCCGACCAGCACCGGTCCGCTGAGCCCCAGCGCGATGCACAGCAGCGGGGTGGCGATGCTGGCGGGAATGCGGGCTAGCAGGCCATCGGGAGCGGTGAAGATCCGCGCGTACCGCGGGATGAGGTATGCGATCGCAAGGACGCTGGCACCCGCCCAGAGCAGCGCCAGGACCTTCATCGCCGTATAGGGAACCGCGGCGAACGGCAGGAACGGCAGGACGCCGAAGGGCGGATAGGTGAAGGGAAGCCCGTCGCCGCCCACCCGGAACTCGTACAGGGCGCCGCCGTCGAGCACCCATTGCGCGCTGCCGACGTACACCTGCAGATCGCTCATCCGCGGTCTCGAGGCGAACGGGTTGTACTCGCGCAGGACGGCGTAGGTGACCGCGAGCGCAGCGAGCCACGCGAGCGCGACGACGAACCGGTGAGTGGTGGCGTGACGGGCGCGGGGGCGCGTGGTCGATCGAGTTCGCGGAGCGTCGTGCGTGTTCAGCTGGTCCACCACAAGACCTAGGTTAGTGGTCCTGAGTGACCGGCGCACCACGCCCAGGCAAGGTGCGGTTGAACGAACGGGTCTACAAGAGCGCAGTGGGCCCCGACCGCGCGGTCGGGGCCCACTGTGCAGCGGTGGTGCGATGGCGCTTAGAAGCCCATGTCGCCCATGTCGCCACCCGGCATGGCCGGAGCGGCCTTCTCGGGCTTGTCGGCGACGACGGCCTCGGTGGTGAGGAACAGCGCAGCGATCGACGCGGCGTTCTGCAGGGCCGAGCGGGTCACCTTGACCGGCTCCATGATGCCCGACTTCAGCATGTCGACGTACTCGCCGGTCGCGGCGTTCAGGCCTTCGCCGGCCTTCAGGCCCTTGACCTTCTCCACGATGACGCCGCCCTCGTGACCGGCGTTGACGGCGATCTGCTTCAGCGGAGCCTCGATGGCGACCTTGACGATCTGGGCACCGGTGGCCTCGTCACCCTCGAGCTTGAGCCCGTCGAAGGCCTTCGCGCCGGCGTTGATCAGCGCGACGCCGCCACCGGCGACGACACCCTCCTCGACGGCCGCCTTCGCGTTGCGGACGGCGTCCTCGATGCGGTGCTTGCGCTCCTTCAGCTCGACCTCGGTCGCGGCTCCGGCCTTGATGACGGCGACGCCACCGGCCAGCTTGGCCAGGCGCTCCTGCAGCTTCTCGCGGTCGTAGTCCGAGTCGGAGTTCTCGATCTCGGCGCGGATCTGGGCCACCCGGCCGTTGATCTGCTCGACATCGCCGGCACCCTCGACGACGGTGGTCTCGTCCTTGGTGACGACGACCTTGCGGGCGCGGCCCAGCAGGTCGAGCGAGGCGGTCTCCAGCGACAGGCCGACGGTCTCGGAGATGACCTGGCCACCGGTCAGGATCGCGATGTCCTGCAGCATGGCCTTGCGGCGGTCACCGAAGCCCGGGGCCTTGACGGCGACGGACTTGAACGTGCCGCGGATCTTGTTCACGACCAGGGTCGACAGCGCCTCGCCCTCGACGTCCTCGGCGATGATCGCCAGGGGCTTGCCCGACTGCATGACCTTCTCCAGCAGCGGCAGGAGGTCCTTCACGTTCGAGATCTTGCCCTCGACGATGAGGATGTACGGGTCGTCGAGGACGGCCTCCATACGCTCCGGGTCGGTGACGAAGTAGCCGGAGATGTAACCCTTGTCGAAACGCATGCCCTCGGTGAGCTCGAGCTCGAGCCCGAAGGTGTTGCTCTCCTCGACGGTGATGACGCCTTCCTTGCCGACCTTGTCCATCGCCTCGGCGATCAGCTCGCCGATGGCCGGGTCCGCGGCCGAGATGCCCGCGGTGGCGGCGATCTCTTCCTTGGTCTCGACGTCCTTGGCCTGGGCGTGCAGCTGCTCGGTGACCGAGGCGACCGCGGTCTCGATGCCCTTCTTCAGCGACATCGGGTTCGCGCCAGCGGCTACGTTGCGCAGGCCCTCACGCACGAGCGCCTGAGCCAGCACGGTGGCGGTGGTGGTGCCGTCACCCGCGACGTCGTCGGTCTTCTTCGCGACCTCCTTGACGAGCTCGGCGCCGATCTTCTCGTACGGATCCTCGAGCTCGATCTCCTTGGCGATCGACACACCATCGTTGGTGATGGTCGGAGCGCCCCACTTCTTGTCGAGGACGACGTTGCGACCCTTCGGGCCGAGCGTCACCTTGACGGCGTCGGCAAGGGAGTTCATGCCGCGCTCGAGGCCGCGGCGGGCCTCCTCGTCAAATGCGATCATCTTCGCCATTGACTACATCCATCCTTATTACGGGGAAGTCCCTCGTGGGGAAGTATTGAGTGTCTGACCCCTACGGTGCCCGCGACGGACGACAGCCGGCTCGCACACCGCAGCCCACGAGATCTGCTCGAGGACACGACGTACGTCGCACTGCCTCACCGGGAGGCCAACGGTGGCTACGTTAGCACTCAGCCATCGAGAGTGCTAACTGCCGTCCGAACAGCTTGGCGAAGAAACCCTGCGATGCTGAACACCTAGGCGAGGGCCCCCACCCCGCTATCCGGCCTGGAGCTTGGTAAAACCCACCGCATCCAGGGGCTAGGCGAGGGACAGGAAGAGCTTTTCCATCGTGGCGACGTCCACAGTGTCGCTGCCCTCCTCGACGCACTGGCGCAGCCCCTGGGCGATGACGGCGAATCCGGCGCGATCCAGCGCCTTCGATACCGCGGCGAGCTGGGCCACGACGTCCTGGCACTCGCGGCCTTCCTCGATCATCCGGATCACCCCACCGATCTGGCCCTGGGCGCGCTTGAGCCGGTTGACGACCCCGCCTAGATCCTCCGCGCGAAGCTGCATGGCCTTCCTCTCAGCTGGCGAGATTATACCCCATAGGGTATGCCCCCCGCGGCTAGTCCGAGCCCGTGCGAGTCATCATCATCGGCGGCGTCGCCGGCGGCATGTCTGCGGCTACCCGCCTTCGCACGCAACCGGAGTACGACGCCGGCCGCATCGACGGCGCCGCCCTGCTGCCGGTCGACACATCGGGGATCTCTGGACAGCGATCCTAGGATCGATCCATGCTGACCTTCCCGACCACCCCGAGCGGCCGTCTGGTGGCGGACGACGAGCGAGCCCGGATCCTGGCCGCGCCGGGCTTCGGCACCCACTTCACCGACCACATGGCGCAGGCGACGTGGACGCCGGGTGCCGGATGGCACGACGACAAGGTCGGCGCGGTGGAGCCCTTCGTGCTGCATCCTGCGGCCGCCGTCCTGCACTACGCGCAGGAGATCTTCGAGGGCATGAAGGCCTACCGCCGGACCGATGGCTCGGTGTGGCTGTTCCGCCCGGATCGCAACGCCGCCCGGTTCCAGTCCTCCGCGCGCCGGCTGTGTCTTCCCGAGCTGCCGGCGGAGGATTTCGTGCGGTCCATCGAGCAGCTGGTGCGCACGGATGCCGCGTGGGTTCCCGAGGTCCGGACCGAGGAGTCGCTGTACATCCGCCCGTTCATGGTCGCGACCGAGACCTTCCTCGGCGTCCGGCCGGCCCACGAGGTCGCCTACCGGGTGATCGCCTCGCCCGCCGAGGCCTACTTCAAGAAGAAGGAGGGTGAGGCTCCCGGCGTCCGCCTGTGGATCAGCGGGCATTACACGCGCGCCGCCCGAGGCGGCACGGGCGCGGCGAAGTGCGGCGGCAACTACGCCGCGAGCCTGGCCGCGCAGATGGAGGCCGCCGCGCACGGGTGCGACCAGGTGCTCTACCTCGATCCGGACGGGCAGTCGCTCGAGGAGTCCGGCACGATGAACATCTGCCTGGTGACCGCGGACGGCGAGCTGCTCACCCCCGGTCTCGGTACGATCCTGGAGGGCGTCACCCGTGACAGCGTGCTCGCGATCGCGGCTGAGCACGGGCTCACCCCGGTCGAGCGCACGATCACCCTCGACGAGCTGATCGCTGGTGCGCGCTCCGGCCAGGTCACCGAGGTCTTCGCCTGCGGAACGGCCGCGGTCATCACCCCCATCACCCACTTCGCCAGCGACACCCAGTCCACGGACGTCGGAGGCGGCCGCGCCGGCGAGAAGACGATGGCGATCCGCCAGCACCTGCTCGACGTGCAGCTGGGGCGGGCCGAGGACACGCATGGCTGGTGCCACCAGGTCTGCTAGGGCAAGGTGGGGGCATGGACGACGTCAGCTACCTGAGCGCAGCCGAGCTGAGCACGGCGTACGCCGCTGGCGAGCTCTCCCCCGTCGAGGCGACCCGGGGCGTCCTCGACCGCCTGCACGAGGTGAACGACAAGATCAACGCCTTCACTGCGGTCCTCGACGACTATGCGCTGGACCACGCCCGGCAGTCCGAGGAGCGCTGGCGCGCCGGGAGCCCGCTCAGCCCCATCGACGGCGTCCCGACCTCGATCAAGGACAACGTCCCGATGGCCGGTCTGCCGTGCCGCAGGGGATCGCTGACCACCGACCCTGGGCCGGCGTCCGAGAACGGTCCGGCGGTCGACCGACTGCTGGAGGCCGGGGCGGTGCTGTTCGGGCGGACGACGCTGCCGGACAACGCCTGCAAGGGCGTGACCGACAGCCCGCTCACCGGCATCACGCGCAACCCGTGGAACCTGCAGACCACCCCCGGCGGGTCCAGCGGAGGCGCATCAGCGGCACTGGCGGCCGGCATCGGACCGCTCGCGCTCGGTTCGGATGGCGCCGGGTCGATCCGGATCCCCGCCTCGTTCGCCGGCGTCGCGGGGATCAAGCAGACCTACGGCCGGGTCGCCACGCTGCCGGGCAGCCCCTTCGAGGGGATGTCACACCAAGGCCCGATGGCCCGCACGGTCGCCGACGTCGGTCTCATGCTGCAGGCGATCGCGCATCCCGACCCACGCGACGGCACCAGCTGGCCCGGCCCACCGATCTTCGATCCGGACGCCGACATCACCAACCTGAACGGCGTCCGGATCGCTTTCACCGCTGACTTCGACCTGCCGTTCCCGATGCAGCAGGGGGTGCGTCAGCGGGTCGTGGCGGCGTCCGACGTCTTCCGCTCGCTGGGCGCCACCGTCGTCGACGCCTGCCCAGATCTCTCTGGAGTGATGCCCGCCCTCGCCACGCTGTGGCACGGCGGGCTCGCCAAGGTGTACGCCGCTGTCCCGGAGTCCGCCCGCGACCGGTTCGACCCCGCCCTGGTCGCGATGGCGCAGCGTGGCGCCGGCATCACCGCAGCCGATTACGTCGCGGCGTCTGGCTACAAGGCCGAGCTCGGCCGCGCGATGGGCGAGTTCCACCGCGAGCACGACCTGCTCGTGGGGCCGACGATGCCGCTGGTCGCCTTCGAGGCTGGCCGGCTCACCCCGCCAGGCACGCCCGAGGACGACTGGATGACGTGGAGCCCCTATGTGGCCGCCTTCAACATGACCCAGCAGCCGGCGGCGTCCGTGCCGTGCGGGCTCTCGGACGGGCTGCCGGTAGGACTGCAGATCATCGGCCGGCGCAACGACGACGCGCTGGTACTGCGCGCGGCGGCGGCGTACGAGCAGGCGGCCGGCGGGTTCCGGGCGCTGTCCGACCACGGCCGCCGACTGGCGCTGTAACGGGACCGCGCGGCCGACCTCACACCCACGGGCTCGTCCCGGCGGAGCAGGATGGAGCCCATGCAGCGAACCGTCTCCGCCCACGTCGACGCGCAGATCGTCGACACCACCGACCTCGTGCTGTCCATCGCCGTCGCACGCGGCCCGGACATCGCCGAGGAGAGTCTCTCGATGACCCTGGAGGGTCAGCCGCTGGAGTTCACCGAGGTGGTCGAGGCGGACGGCACGCGGCTGCACGTATGCCGCGGCATCCCCACCGGGCAGTTCGTCGCCGAGTACCAGGCGACGGTCGACGGGCAGGCGCGAGCGGCCTGGCATGACGACATCGCCGAGTTCGTCTACGCCCGCCCGAGCCGGTACTGCGAGTCCGACGAGCTCTTCCACAGCGCGTCCGCGCTGTTCGGGGGCCTGCAGGGGCACGACCTCGTCAACGCCGTCCGCGAGTGGGTGAACCAGAACGTGCAGTATTTCAGCGGCTGGTCGCGGGTGACCGACGGCGCGCTGGAGACCTTCCTGCAGCGGCAGGGCGTCTGCCGCGACTTCGCGCACCTGGTGGTCACGCTGCTGCGCGGGCTGTCGGTGCCGACCCGCTTCACCTCGGTCTACGCCCCCGGGCTGCAGCCGATGGACTTCCACGCCGTGGCTGAGGCCTACATCGACGGGCAGTGGTGGATCGTCGATGCCCCCGGGCTGGCGCCGCGCGCCAGCATGCTGCGGATCGCGACCGGGCGGGACGCCGCCGACACCGCGTTCATGACGACGATGCGCGGCGGTGTGCAGATGGGCGACATGACGGTCACCGCCACGGTCGATCCGGAGCTGCCCATCGAGGATCCAACGGCGCTCATCCCGCTGCTGTGAGCCGGGCCGCTGCGGTGACCGGGCCGCGAAGACATCGAGGCCCGGCGGAGTCGAGCTCCCCCGGGCCGCGGTCTTGCGGTTGGATCTTGGTCTTGCCGGCTCGTCAGCCGACGACGCGAACCTGGTCCGCCTGCGGACCCTTGTCGCTCTGTGTCACCTCGAACTCCACACGCTGCCCCTCATCGAGCGCGCGGTAGCCGTCCATGACGATGGCCGAGTGATGAACGAAGACGTCCTGGCCGCCGTCGACGGCAATGAAGCCGAAGCCCTTTTCCGCGTTGAACCACTTCACGGTTCCTTGTGCCACGTGCACTCCTGTTTTGTCATGCTGGGTCGGGCCCCGCGGGGTTGCCGGGCCCGGGTCTTGCTCCGCCCCGCACTACCTGCAGGTCCTGCCATGACACGGCTCCAGCTGCTTCAGAACACCAGCGTCCGCGCCAGGATCGAGCGGGCTGACGCCCACCGACTTGCTGAACTACGACCGATCGCCACGTTACAACCATTCCCTGACGGCGCCAGTTGACGTGCGGTAACAAAACAACAACGTCATCCCGACCTCGGGGCGAACAGGGCGGAGGTCGCCTGAGCGCCTACTGCGTAAGGCCGGCCGCTGGTCCAGGTGCCGCGGCCGCCCCACTGTCCCTCGGATCGCGACCCGGTCGCGGGCTAATCCGCGAGATGCCGTACATTCGTCGGCAGGTCATGAGCTCCAGCGACAAGCCCCGGCTTGCTGGACGGCAACCCTCCACCTGCGGTGGGGTGCTCCGGGTGAAGACCAGGCAGCGACCAGATCCGGTCGCCTGCAAGCGCGGGTTCTTTCATTCGTGAAGGACCCCTAACCACACGGGAGACACCTAACCCATGAGCACTCAGCCCGACAACTGGGCGTTCGAGACCAAGCAGATCCACGCGGGCCAGTCCCTCGACGAGACCGGCGCCCGGGCGCTGCCGATCTACCAGACGACCTCATACGTCTTCAAGGACGCCGAGCAGGCGGCCAACCGGTTCGCCCTCAGCGAGCTGGGCCCGATCTACACGCGCATCACGAATCCCACGCAGGCAGCCGTCGAAGACCGCATCGCCGCCCTGGAGGGCGGTGTCGGCGCCCTGCTGCTGGCCTCGGGCCAGTCGGCCGAGACGCTGGCGATCCTGAACATCGCCGAGGCGGGCGATCAGATCGTCGCCTCGCCGTCGCTGTACGGCGGCACCTACAACCTGTTCAAGCACACGCTGCCGAAGATGGGAATCGAGACGATCTTCGTCGAGGACCCGACCGATCCCGAGTCCTGGAAGTCGGCGATCACCCCGAAGACCAAGCTGTTGTTCGGCGAGTCGATCGCCAACCCGTCGGGCCAGATCCTCGACATCGAGGCGATCGGCGCGATCGCTCACGAGGCCGGCGTCCCGTTCATCGTCGACAACACGATCGCGACACCGTACGTGCTCAACCCGCTGAAGCACGGCGCGGACTACGTCATCCACTCGGCCACCAAGTACCTCGGTGGCCACGGCACGTCGATCGCCGGCGTCATCGTGGACGGCGGCTCGTTCGACTACGCGCAGTACCCCGAGCGCTTCCCGAACTACAACCAGCCCGACCCGTCCTACAACGGCCTGGTCTATGCCCGCGACCTCGGTGTCGGGTCGGCCTTCGGCGCCAACCTGTCCTTCATCCTCAAGGCCCGGGTGCAGCTGCTACGCGACATCGGTCCCGCGGTCTCGCCGTTCAACGCCTTCCTGATCGCGCAGGGCCTGGAGACCCTTAGCCTGCGCGTCGAGCGGCACCTGGAGAACACCCGCAAGGTCGCGGAGTTCCTCGAGAAGCACGACCAGGTCCTGAGCGTCACCTGGGCCTCGCTCGAGTCGTCGAAGTACTACGACCTCGCGCAGAAGTACACGCCCAAGGGCGCCGGCGCCGTCCTCGCGTTCGAGATCGCCGGCGGCATCGAGGCGGGCAAGAAGTTCGTCGACGCGCTCCAGCTGCACAGCCACGTGGCGAACATCGGCGACGTCCGCTCACTGGTGATCCACCCGGCCTCGACCACCCACAGCCAGCTCAACGAGCAGGAGCTGATCGCCGCCGGCGTCACCCCGGGCCTGGTCCGGCTGGCCGTCGGCATCGAGGGCATCGACGACATCATCGCCGACCTCGAGACCGGCTTCGCCGCCGCGAAGTAGCCTCAGATCGCAGCACTGCGACCCGCCGCGGCACCGAGGACCGGTGCCGCGGCGGGTCGTCTCCTTCGGCCACGTGCAACCCTCTGCATTACAACTCTGCCGGCCTGCTCGGACGACCCCGGGGCGCCGGCGGTGGCGCTGCTAGCGGGGCTTCCCCGGCCAGAGGGGATCTCCTCAGCGAGAGGGAATCGCCTCAGCGAGCGGGGATTAATCCCCTCTCGGTCACGCCAAGCCCGCCTGCTGGGCTCATGCCCTCCTGGCGTGTAGCTCGACCGCCTCGCGGATGCGCGCCACGAGGGCGGCCGGGTCGGCCAGGTCGTCCCAGACCACTCTGACTACCAGCCAGCCCAGCGACCGGATCGCATCCTCGCGCCGCTTCTCGGCGAACAGCGCCTGCTGGTCCTGGTACTTCACCCGTCCGTCGAACTCGATCAGCACCGGGGTGCCGGCGACCCGGAAGTCGACGCGGGCGACGAACGTACCGGACGGCGTCCGAACGTCGAACTGCGGCACCAGCGCCAGGCCGCCACGCGTCGCGATCAGTCGCAGCAGGCTCTCTCCCGGCGACTCGGCGCGGGCATCGAGCAGCTCGATCGCCTGATGAGCTCGGGTGGAGCTGCGCCGCGGCCCGAGCAGCTTGGCGGCCTGCTGCAGCTCGTCAATCGTCACGGTCTTTCTCCGCAGCGCCGCATCACCCGCGACGACCGCGGCTTCGATCCCCGACTCGGCCGCGACCTGCGCGATGGCGACCGCATCGGTCACGACGCGTGCTCCCTTGATCTCGTAGGACGGGAGACTGGCCGACGTCCGGCTGATCCGCACTGGTGGCGACAGCAGCGAGTCGCCCTTGTTCAGCCGCGTTAGTCGCGCCAACTCTAGGTCGACGCCGTACGTCGGCAGACCTGCAACCAGCAGCGCGGAGTGATGGCTGACGACGACCCGCTCGCCGTAGATGATCGAGACGGCGAGCGCCAGCTCCCGATTGCGCCCGGCCGCGTCGTCCGGCTCGGGGTTGAAGGTGAGGATCCCGCGCCACAGCGTCCGGATCAGCCCCTTGGCCACCCACCGGTCGATATCGGTCTCCGAGTAGCCGCACTGGTGCGCCTGCTTGCGGGTGAGAACGCCGTACTGCGTGGTGGTCAGGGTGGCGAGCAACGTGGAGGTCTGCATGCCGGTCACCCTGACGCGCGGATCGCGCGGACGGAACCGCTCGCCGCAGATCAGTGGACAACCCGTCCACCTGTGGACGAGTGGACGCCGACCGAGGCGCACCTGGCGAGAGGGGATCGCCTGATCAAGAGGGGATCCCCTCAGCAAGAGGGGATTAATCCCCTCCCGCTGATGACAAGCCCCCTTGCTCATGACAAGCCCGCTCGCTGGGGCGACTGCGGCCAGTGGGACGGCGGGGGTGACGGCGGGGGTGACGGCGTTAGCTGGTGACGTCCTTGCGGTGGAAGTGCCAGAAGGCCAGTGCAAAGAGGGCGGCGGCGTACGCCAGCGACCAGCCGACGCCCGCTGCCATGTCGGCGGTGTCCGGCGGGTCGCCGAGCATGCCGATCCAGGCGTAGTTGTACGACGTCGGCAACGCGTTGCGGATGTCGCCCAGCGCGTCGATCTGGCCCAGGATGCCCGAGACGATCACGATGAACACCGTCCCGCCGACGGCCGCCAGCGGCGCGTCGGTGCGCACCGACAGGTAGAACGCGAGTGCCCCGACCATCAGCTGGTTCACGACGAGGTAGCCGACGATCGCGGCCAGGCGCCACCACATCTCGCCGGTCGCGATGCTCAGCCCGACCGGGGTGGAGACCGGGCCCCACCCGTAGGCGATGCCGCCCGCGATCAGGGACACCGCGACCAGCGTCAGCAGCGACAGCACCGAGAGGGTGAAGGCCACCAGCAGCTTGCGGCGCAGCAGCACCGATCGAGGCACCGGCGCGGCCAGCAGGTAGCGCAGGCTCCCCCACTGCGCCTCGGAGGCGACCGTGTCGCCGAAGAACAGTGCGAACACGATCACCAGGAAGAAGCCAGTGGTCGCGAAGAAGACGAACAGCGCGAAGTTGAACGCGCCGGTCGTGGCGACGTCCACCAGGTTCACCCGACCGTCGGGCCCGGAGTCCTCGGGGCTGCCCAGCGCGAACGCCGCGATCAGGATCAGCGGCAGCAAGCTCATGAACGCGAACACCGCGCGGGTCCGGCCGCGGGTGAGCTGGCGCCGCATCTCGACCCCGAACGGGAGGGTATGGCGCTCTGCGTACCCGTCCGCGGTGTACGACGAGCCGGTGCGGGTGCTGCTCACGCGCCACCTCCCACCAGGGCCAGGAAGGCGTCCTCCAGCCGGCGTCGCGGGACCACCTGCTCGACGGCGACGCCGGCGGCGACCAGCGCCGTCACCAGATCGCTGGCTCGTGCCTCACTGAGCTCGACCATGATCCGCCGTTCCTCGTTGCCAGTGACCTCCACGCCGTCGATGCCCGCCAGCACCTCGAGCGCGGTGGCCGGGTCGTCGACGTCGATGTCGATCTCGCTGCCCGCGCCGACCACCTCGGCGACCGTCCCGTCGGCGATCACCTCGCCGAAGTTCACCACGACGACGTGCGAGCAGGTCTGCTCGACCTCGGCCAGCTGGTGGCTGGAGACGAGCACGGCCCGGCCGTCGACGGCGTACGACTGCAGCACCTGGCGCATCTCGGCGATCTGCGGCGGGGCCAGGCCGCTGGTCGGCTCGTCGAGCACCAGCAGGGCGGGCAGGCCCAGCATCGCCTGCGCGATCGCGACCCGCTGCCGCATGCCCTGCGAGTAGGTGCGCACCTTGCGCTCGATGTTCTTGCCGAGGCCGGCGATCTCGATCACCCGGTCGAAGTGCGCGTCCTCCGCGGGCCGGCCGGTCGCCGCCCAGTACAGCTTCAGGTTGTCGATGCCCGACAGGTGCGGCATCAGGCCGACGCCCTCGACGAAGCAGCCGAGCCGGCTGAGCACCGGAGCGCCGGGACGGACGCGGTGCCCGAAGACCCGCAGCTCACCCTCGGTCGGGTGGATCAGTCCCATCAGCATCCGCAGCGTCGTGGTCTTACCCGCGCCGTTGGGCCCGAGTAGCCCGACGACCTGCTCGCGCTCGACCCGGAACGAGACGTCCTTGACCGCGACGAAGCCGTCGGCGTACGCCTTGCGCAGCCCGGTCACGACCAGCGGGACGTCGTCGAGAACCGCGTCGTGGTCGACGACCTCGGCACGTCGCCGCCGGGCGCGCGCGATCAGCCAGCCGGCCAGCGCCAGCGCGGCACCGATGCCCAGGCCGATGAGCACCCTGTTCCAGACCGAGCTGGCCAGGGACAGCGAGCGGGTCTCGATGCTCGTATAGCCCAGCTCCCCGCCGTCCGCGAGCGAGACGCTGAAGGTCTGCTGCTGCAGCGGCTGCTCGTAGGCGCGGTCGGTCGAGGCGACCGCGAGGATCATCCGGTGCCCAGACTCGAACCGGTGCGCGACCGCCGGCAGGGTGACCTCGACGGTCGTGCTGCCGCCATTGGGCGGTACGACGACCGGCGCAACCTGCCCGCCGGGCAGTCCCGGCAGGCCTGACCCGGTTCCGTCGTACAGCTTCACGAACACGAATCCGCCGTCCGGCATGCCCTCGATCGTCAGGGTGACGGTCGGGCTGCCGACGACGGTGACCGGCTCGTCGAGCGTCGGTGAGACGAAGTAAGCGGCCTGGCCGGGCGGGTCGAAGGCGACGCCGAGGGCTCCGAGGCCGGGCAGCGTCGACAACGAGCCGGGGGCGGAGCCGGGCGGGCGGACGACGGTCTGCGGCGGTCCGCCGAGAGAGATCTCCTCGCGCTCGGCCGCGCTCGGGTAACGATCGGCGATCTCGACCCGCTGGGCGGGCCGGCCGCTGCCGGCACGCGTGGTCAGGCCGGTGCGCTGCGCCAGCTCGAAGTCCGCGGACGGCTGCTCGCCCTCGCCGGCGAGGTAGTAGCCGAACCACTCGGCGGTGAGCTGCTGGATCCGGGCGAGCTCGGCATCGGAGGAGGCGACTCCCCCGTTGTCGTGGCCGCCCGCGGTCCAGACCATCTTCACCGTCGCGCCGGCCTCGCGCAGCTGCGCTGCCGTCACGTCGGCCTCGCTGAGCGGGAACAGCGAGTCGGCCTGGCCCTGCACCAGCATCGTCGGGATGTCGATCTGCCCGGCCACCGAGTACGGCGACGAGGCATCCAGGAGCGCCAGCCCGGACTCGTCGAGGCCCTGCCCCTCGGCGGCCGCGGCGTAGACGGTGCAGATCTCCTGGGAGAACCTGCCGCACACCGGGTCCGCGCCGGCCCCCGGTGTGGCCGGACCGGCTCCGTTCTGCGTCCCCGGACTACTCTCGGCCGGTCCCGTAGCCGAGTCGCCGTCATCCGAGTCACCCTCGCCCGATCCGGTGACGCCGCCGAGGACGCTGGTCAGGTCGATGCCCTTGCCGAACCCGAAGAAGGTACCTGCCCACTCCCTCTTGAACACGCCGGTGGTCGGATCGGCGTCGGTGGCCGGTGCGGCGAACCCTTCCGGGGCACCGGCGGCGTCCGGGAAGAACACCCGCGCCATCCGGTTCCAGGTGATCATCGGGACGATCGCGTCGACCCGCTGGTCGTGGCCGGCGGCCAGCAGCGCGAGTGCGCCGCCGTACGACCCGCCGGCGATGCCGACCCTCGGATCCCCGTCAGAATCGAGCAGGACGTCGTCGCGCTCGGCGAGGTAGTCGATCAGGTTCGAGGCGTCGGCGACCTCGGCGTCCGGGGCGTTCAGGTGGATCTGGCCGGTGCTCGCGCCGAACCCGCGGGCGGTGTAGGTGAGCACGACGAAACCACGTTCGGCGAGATCAACGGCGTCCGCGCGCACCGACTCCTTCGAGCCCCCGAATCCGTGGGCGAGGATCACGGCGGGTGCTGGGTCGTCGCTCGAGGCGGCGTGCGGCACGAGCACCGTGACGTCGAGGGTCACGGACTCCGCCGCGGTGTCACTGTCGAACCGGAAGGACTCCGTGTCGTACGCCGGCGCGCCGGAGGCCTGGCGCCACACGAGGAACCCGGCGATCACGAGCACCGCGGCGACCAGGGCAAACAGCCGCCTGCCGGAGAACCATTTCGCCACGCGCCCCGCCGTCCGTTCAGAAGATCAACCAGAAGGACAACTGACACTCCCCTTCGATGGTTCCCGCCGGAGCACCGGGACCATCGACGGAGAGTGTCGAGCGGTGTGGGACGGCGATCAGCTGGCGGCGAGCACGCCCTGGGCCAGCTGCTCCCGATCGACCTGGTCCAGCGAGGCGACGACCAGATCCGCCGAGGTCAGCAGGTCCTCGTCATCGAGCCGGGCCACGCCGATGACGCACATGCCGGCCGCCTTCCCCGCGGTGACGCCGGCAGCCGCATCCTCGAGCACCAGACAGTCCGACGGCGTCACGCCGAGCGCGGCGGCAGCGGTCAGGAAGATCTCCGGATCGGGCTTCCCGTGGATGTAGTCGCGCCCGGACAGGTTCGCGTCGAACACGTCCGACAGCCGCGTACCCGGCTTTATCGCGTCGGTCTGGATGCCGGCCCGCTGCAGGAACCTGCTCACGTCGATGCGGCTCATCAGCCGCTGCGCGTTCTTCGACGACGAAGCAGCGGCGATCGGGATCCGCAGGTTCTTCACGTCCACCAGGAAGCGCAGGGCGTCGTCGAACTCCTGAAACTCACCCTCGTCGATCAGCTGCACCAGCTTGTGCTGCTTGAGGTCGGCGTACTGCTTGGCCCGACGTTCGGCGTCCGGGACGCCGAAGTAGCGCAGCGCCGCGAGCGCACCCTGAATCCGGGGGCGCCCAGCGACGACCTCCTGGTAGACGCGGTCGTCGAAGGCCTCGGGCGAGTAGCTGGTCTGCCCGGCGACGTCGGACCATTCGCCGGTCATCAGGTCCTCCAGCGCTCCCCGCCACGACAGCTCGTGCGGGGAGTCGACCAGCAGACCGTCGATGTCGAAGATCACCGCGGCGAAACCGGGGGTAGCGTGCTCGACCGGCCGGCCGTCGACGACGAAGGTACTCGTCTCGCCGCGGGCGAGGGTCACGATCTCGTCGCCGACACCGATGCGTACGGTATGGCTCTGTCCCTCCGACTCGCTGGTCACGCGCAGCTCGTTGCCGTCGATCGCGATCGCCAGCGTGGCGCCCCGGAACTGCATCCGCAGGCGCAGGCCGTGCAGATGGTCCAGCTGCGTGGGGTTGATGTGCAGGACGCCGTGCCGTACGTCGGTCCCGAGGTAGGCCCGCTGCACCAGGTCGAGGGTGCCGGCCATCACGCCGAGGTGGATGCCCTCCCGGGTGGTGCCGCCCTGGATGTCACCGATGTCGCTCTCGAGCGCCACCTTGAAGCGCTCCCACGAGCTGTCCGGGTCGAGGGAGGCCAGGACGCCGGCATGCGTCACCCAGCTCAGCGTCGAGCCGTGCGAGGTGCGCCGGTCGTAGTAGTCGATGGTGCGCTTGGCAAGATCCTCGTCGAGCCGGTAACCGAGCCGCGCGAAGATCCGCGTCAGGGTGCTGAGCGGGAACAGGTAGAAGAGCATCACCGCGTCGGCCTGCTTGGCCAGCTTGTAGCGGTCCGGGTCGTCGTCCTCGGCCTTCAGGATGCGATCGAGGCGCTGGATGTCGCCGTACTTCTCGCGGTAGGCATCCCAGTCGAGCTCGGCGAGGTCCTCGTACCCCTCGAACTGGCTCAGGATGCCGTCGCGGTGGAAGGGCACGAACATCCGGTGGCTCATGTCCTTCCACTGAGCCACCTCCTCCTCGGTGAGCCCGATGCGGTGCATCAGCGACAGGCGGCGGGTCCCCGGCAGCAGGTGCAGCACCTGCTGGGCGACCTCGCAGATCCAGGCGACCATGACATTCGTGTACGCGTTGTTGCGCAGGCCGCCCTCGTCCGCGCCGGGGTATTTCTCGTGAAACTCGTCCGGCCCCATCACGCCGTGGATCTCCCAGCGCTCACGCTCGGGGTTGAAGTGCGCCAGCGACGCCCAGAACCGGGCGATCTCCAGCATCATCTCCGCGCCGGAATCGCGCAAGAACTGGAAGTCGTCGGTCGCCTGGTAGTAGCTCCAGATGTTGTAGAAGATCGCGGCGTTCACGTGCCGCTGGTTGCGGCTGAGGTCGGGGTCCCACTGGCCGGACATCGGGTTCAGGTGGACGACCTGGGTCTCCTCCTGCCCGTCGCTGCCGCTCTGCCAGGGAAACATCGCCCCTTTCAGGCCGAGATCTGCCGCGGCCGCGCGCGCCTCGCCCAGCCGGCGGAAGCGGTACATCAGCAGCCCGTCGGTCACGGCGGGCAGACGGAAGTTCAGGAAGGGGAAGACGTACATCTCGTCCCAGAAGATGTGCCCCCGGTAGGCCTCGCCGTTCAGCCCGCGGGCCGGGACGCCCGCGTCCTGATGCGGCGTGTTGCGTGAGCAGACCTGCATCAGGTGACAGATGTGCAGGCGCAGCAGGAACTGCACTCGCTCGTCGCTGGGCAGCTCGATGTTGCACGCCGCCCACAGCTCCTCCCAGGCGTTGGCGCTGTAGGAGAGCTCCTGGTCGAACCGGCCGTACCGGGTGACGACCTTGCCGGCCTGGGTCATCGGCTCGTTGATGGCCCGGTCGTGCGAGTTGAACACCGACACCATCTTCTCGACGCGCACCGTCTCGCCGTCCGTGATGTCGAAGGAGAGCGTCTGGTGTATGTAGTCCTCGATCTGGAAGGTGTCGCGCTCGACGTCCATCTCCTCGTCGCCGCGATAGACGCGGGTGCGGGCCGCCTGGGCGATCTCGATCTGCGACTGGCGGGTCTGTGCCTTGAGCCCGATCGTGTCCGGGGCGATCACGCGGGGACCCAGCGGCGCGAGATGGCGCCCCTGCAGGGCCTTGTAGCGCTCGACGCCGGCGTTGGTGATGACTCCGTTGATGCCGGAGATGACCGTGAGCCGACCGGAGTAGTTCTCCGCCGTGAGGTCCCAGGAGATCCCGGCCTGATGGATGCGCCGCATGCTGACGAACCGGCGACTGACCAGCTTCGTGATGCGCCCATGCCGGTCGGCGAACCGGATCTCGCGGACCATGAGGTTGCTGGCCAGCTCCATCCGATGGGTGTAGTCGAGGATCTTCACCTTCGAGATGTGGAACGGCTCGCCGCCGTCGATGGAGAGCTTCATGGTCAGCCAGTTCGGCAGATTGACCATGTCCTCGTTCAACACCGGCCGCCCGGAGAGGATCGTCGTCTCGCGGTTGAAGATCCCGTGCGAGTAGGTGCCCGGGTAGTGGACCTCGTTGGCGTCCTCCCACTCCAGCGTGCCGCGGGTGCAGAAATAGCCGTTGCCGGTCGAGGTGAGCGTCTCGCGGAGCATCTCGTGCTCCGGGGTGTAACCGGTGTATACCAGCTCGTCGGTGGGGCTCTCGATCGCGCCATGCATAGCGGTCATCGGATTCCTATCGGTCGTCGCCGTCGATCAGCTCGCTGGCCAGGCGGTCGAAGAAGCGCTGGACCTCGTCGGGCGAGTCCAGGCGCAGGGTGGCATCGGAGTGCCGGTCGGCGACCTCCGGGTCGTCGGCGGTCCCGACGAAGATCCCGATGCCGCGGCCACGCAGCGCGCTGAAGGCATGCTCGTCGGTGATGTCGTCGCCGAGGTAGACCGGTACGACGTCCGGACCGTCGAGCCCAAGCCGCTCCATCAGGTAGAGGACGGCGCGGCCCTTGTCCCATTCGACCTTGGGCTGGATCTCGAGCACCATCTTGCCCGGGGTGACCTTCAGCGAGTCCGGGTGCGCGGCGAGGATCCGCTCGACGCAGTCGGTGACCGTCTTCTGCTCCTGCGGGCTGACCAGCCGGTAGTGGACGGCGACCGAGGTGAGCTTCGGCTCGATGAGCACGCCGTCGATCCCGGAGAGCTCTTCGGTCACCTGGTCGCGAGCCTGTTCGATCAGCTCCTTGTGCTCCCCGCCCATGCGCATCTCGATGGCGCCGGCGGACGGGCTCCAGATGTCGAATCCATGGCTTCCGGCGACCACCAGATCATCCACGCCCATGAGCTCCTGCACGACCTCCCGGTCACGACCGGAGACGATGCACACCGAGCACGCGGTGCTCAGCCGCCGCACGCTCGCTCCCATCTGCGGCGTGATCACCGCGTCCTCGGGGCGATCGACGATCGGGGTGAGGACACCGTCGTAGTCCGAGAAGATGGCGACCCGCCGTCCGGCGGCCTGCTGCTCGAAAGTATCGAATTGAGTAAATGCGTTCACCAGTTCGCTGATGCGCGGCAAGGATGCCTCCAGCCATGGTCGGCGTCGACCACCCCACCCTATCTCCCGATCTTGCGGCTCATCAGACCTTCTCCTCTTCCTTGGCCTCGGCGTTGATCACCTTGAGGTGCTTGGAGTCCGCGCCCTCGGCGCGCAGCGACTCGTGCGTGGGCGGATCGCTCGGGACGTGCGCCGGACGGCGCCGCTCGAACTCGGCGCGCAGCGTCGGGACGACCTCCGTGCCGAGGATCTCGACCTGCTCCAGGACGGTCTCCAGCGGCAGCCCGGCATGGTCCATGAGGAACAGCTGGCGCTGGTAGTCGCCGGCGTAGTCGGCGAACGACAGGGTGCGCTCGATGACCTGCTCGGGAGTCCCGACCGTCAAGGGAGTGGCACGGGTGAACTGCTCCAGCGACGGGCCGTGGCCGTAGACCGGCGCGACGTCGAAGTACGGACGGAACCGCCGCTTGGCCTCGGCCTCGGTCTCGGCCATGAACGCCTGCCCGCCCAGGCCGACGATTGCCTGGTCGGCGGAGCCGTGCCCGTAGTGCTCGAATCGCTGCCGGTACAGCGCCACCATCTGCTGGGTGTGCTCGAGGTTCCAGAAGATGTTGTTGTGGAAGAACCCGTCGCCGTAGAAGGCGGCCTGCTCGGCGATCTCCGGGGTGCGGATCGAGCCGTGCCACACGAACGGCGGGACGCCGTCCAGCGGGGCGGGGGTGCTGGTGAAGCCCTGCAGCGGGGTGCGGAACTCGCCCTGCCAGTCCACGACCTTCTCGCGCCACAGCCGCCGCAGCAGGTGGTAGTTCTCCACCGCCATCGGCAGGCCCTTGCGGATGTCCTTGCCGAACCACGGGTAGACCGGGCCGGTGTTCCCGCGGCCCATCATCAGGTCGTTGCGGCCGCCGGAGAGATGCTGCAGGAAGGCGTAGTCCTCGGCGATCTTCACCGGGTCGTTGGTGGTGATCAGGGTGGTCGCGGTGGACAGCCGGAGCTTGTCGGTCTTGGCCGCGATGTAGGCCAGGTGGGTGGTCGGGGACGACGGCACGAACGGCGGGTTGTGGTGCTCGCCGGTGGCGAAGACGTCCAGACCGACCTCCTCGGCCTTCAGGGCGATCTGGGTCATGGCCGCGATGCGTTCGCCTTCGGTCGGGGTGCGCCCGGTGGTCGGGTCGGGCGTGATGTCACCGACGCTGAAGATGCCGAACTGCATGCCTGCTCCTTTGATTGAACCTTCAACATTCTATCAAAGGCCGGGGGTCCGCGAAGTATTCCGAGGCCTGTCCCGCGGGTAAGCATCGCCACAGTGCGAGCGTCGTCGGCCGAGGGCATACTGGTTGAGTTTTGAACAAATTGTCGATCGTTACTGGAGATCCCGTGAACGTGCTCGTACTCGTCGGAAGCCTGCGCGAAGAGTCCACCAACCGTCGTCTCGCCGCGACGGTCGGCGCTCATCTGCCTGAGGGCGCGACAGCGACCGTGTACGGCCAACTCGATGCACTCCCCTTCTACTCCGAGGACGTCGACAACCCAGACGGCCCAGAGGCCGTGGCGCGATTCCGCGCCGCAGTCGCCGCCGCCGACGCGCTTGTCGTCGTCACGCCCGAGTACAACGGCACGATGTCCGGCGTCATCAAGAACGCTATCGACTGGGCATCGCGCCCGTACGGTGCCGGCTCGATCGCCGGCAAGCCGGTCGCCGTCCTCGCCGCGAGCCGATCCAGCCGCGGCGCCCAGTGGGCCCGCGAGGATGCCGTCAAGGCGCTGCGCATCGCAGGGGCCCAACCGCTGGAGCGCACCTTCGGCCTGGGCGCGGCGCATCAGGCGTTCGCCGGAGCCGGTCTGGCCGACGACGCGACGGCGAGTGAACTGCGCGAGGTGCTGCTCGCGCTGCACGGAGCACTCGTCTCCGCCTAAAGTCATGGTCGTGGCCGACCAGACTCTCACCCTCACCGCCCGGCTCACCGCCGCCGTACTCGACGCTCGCCGCGGCATCGTGCGCATGCACCGCGACGTCATGTCGGCGCTCGACCTCGCCCCCTGGGATCCGGTACTGCTCGAGGGCACCCGCACCACCGGAGCGATCGTCGCCGAGGGCGGACCCGACGTCCCGGCCGGCATCCTGCTGTGCGACGACCTCACGCTGGGCAACGCCGGGCTGCAGGACGGCACCGCGATCAAGGTCAGCAAGCTGCCGCTGGTCGAGGCGCGCTCGGTCGAGCTGAGCGCCGGGGAGAACATCACCCGGATCATCTCCCCGGACATGCTGCGCCGCGCGCTGCTGGGCAAGATGGTGACCGCCGGCGACGACATCTCGCTGCTGCCGCTCGACGGTCCGGCCCACGAGGGCGACTCGGCCGCGCTCGCCGCAGCCCGCCGCCAGCTCAAGACCGCGATGGGCATGCAGTGGACGACGACGCTCGTCGAGGTGACCAAGACCGACAGCACCACCCCGGTGCTGGTCACCGGGGGCACCACGGTCTCCTGGAAGGGCGGAGCCAGCGCGCCGGGCTGGCAGGCCGGCACCAGCACTCCCCCCACCTCGCAGCTCACTGCGCAGGCGCCGTCCGCAGCGGCCGCCAACGGGCTGATCACGGTGACCCCCACCCCGGACCGGCCCGGGCAGCCGACCACCGCCGACCAGATGCTCGCCGGCGCCCGCACCGAGCCCGCCGCCGGCGTTTCCGCATCCACCGCTCCTACCGCGCCTGTGGGGCCGACCGGCTCAGCCGTGGGCGGGCAGGCGCAGGCCACGGCGACCAGGCCCGGGCAGCGCAGCGATGCCCGGCCGGCCGCCGAGGCGCTCGAGACGCAGAACGCCGAGCCCGCGAAGGATGTCTCCGCGCACGCCATCCCCACCGTGAAGGAGCTGCCGGGGGTCAAAGCGCAGGCCGACTCGCTCACCGAATGGTTCGATCTGGGCTTCCACCACCGCGACGTGCTGGCCAGCCTCGGCAGCAAGCCGCAGCTCGGAGTGCTGGTCAGCGGGCCACCCGGCGTCGGCAAGGCGACGCTGGTCCGGGCGGTCGCCGCCCACGTCGGGGCGGGTGTCGTCGAGCTGTCGGCGCCCACGATCGCGGCAATCGAGGCGGCCACCGCGGCCGACACGCTGCGCTCGGCGGTGAGCCAGGCGGCCGGCCAGTCGCCGTCCGTGCTGCTGATCCAGGACGTCGAGGCGCTCGCCCCGCGTGAGGACCCCGACCCGATCTCCCGGATCTTCATCGACCTGCTCGCCAGGACCGTCGACGAGGGCCAGGTCGCGGTGGTGTGCACCACCGCCCGCCCCGAGGAGGTCTCGACCGAGCTGACCCGCCCCGGCCTGCTGGATCACCAGCTGTCCCTTCCGCTGCCGGACCGGGCGATGCGCAAACAGATCCTCGAGTCGTTGCTGCGGCCGGTGCCGCTGGCCGACGACGTGAACCTCGACGACGTGGCCGGCAAGACCCCCGGCTTCGTCGCCGCCGACCTCATCGCGCTGCGCCGTGAGGCGTCGGTGCGGGCCGCGCTGCGCCAGAAGGAGTCCGAGAAGCCGACCGTCGCGCAGGAGGACCTCGTCGGCGCGCTGGACGTCGTCCGCCCCACCGCGATGGCCGAGTCGACCCTGGAGGTCGCCCGGGTCTCGCTGGAGGACGTCGGCGACATGGCCGACACCAAGAAGGCGCTCACCGAGGCGGTGCTGTGGCCACTGCAGTACCCCGACACCTACGAACGGCTCGGCATCAGCCCGCCACGCGGCGTGCTGCTGTACGGACCGCCCGGCTGCGGCAAGACCTTCATCGTTAAGGCGATCGCCGGCTCGGGGCAGACCAACGTGATGAGCGTGAAAGGCGCCGAGCTGCTCAACAAGTGGGTCGGCGAGTCCGAACGCGCCGTCCGCGAGCTGTTCCGGCGAGCCCGGCAGGCCGCGCCGACGCTGATCTTCATGGACGAGGTCGACGCGCTGGCTCCCCCGCGCGGTCAGGGCACCGACGGCGGCACCACTGACCGCGTCGTCGCATCACTGCTGACCGAGCTGGACGGCGTCGAGGCACTCAACAACGTCTTCGTCATCGGCGCGACCAACCGGCCGGACCTGGTGGACCCCGCGATGCTGCGACCGGGCCGGCTGGACAAGATGATCTACGTCCCGCCGCCGGACGCCGAGGCGCGCACCGCAATCCTGAAGACGACCGCCAAGAACACCCCGATCACCCGCGGGGTCGACTTCGAGGAGATCGGCCAGGAGCTCGAGGGCTACTCGTCGGCCGACTGCGCGGCGCTGGTACGTGAGGCGGCACTCGTGGCGATGCGCCGCGACATGGACGCGCCGAAGGTGACCAAGGCCGACTTCGATCAGGCGATGAAGAACATCAAGGGCTCGCTCGATCCCGAGCAGGTCGCCTGGCTGGAGAACTTCGCCGAGCAGCGCGAGCTGTCCTGACCTGCGATCGATCGCTCAAGACTTCAGGAAGGCGAGGACAGCGCGCACCCGGCGGTTGGTCTCGTCGTCCGCGTACAGGTCGAGCTTGCTGAATATCCAGACGACGCAGCTCGCTGGCCTGCGCGGTGCGCCCGGCGTCCCGGCTGGCACGTGCCGCATTGAGCTCCTCCTACAGCGGCCCTGCTGGAGAGCATCAGCACCGCCTCGCCGGACCGGCGTGCAGTCAGGCCGCTGCGTAGATAGCCCAGTGCAGGGTCGCCGCGAACACGATGCCGAGGAACAGGTAGCAGGCGGCGTCGGTGAAGTAGCTGTCTCCCATGCCCAGCAGCTCAGGCAGGCCGGTGTTCTGCATCGCGGCTGGGACGGCGGTGCGCTCGGCATGGGCGAACCCTCGCGCGAGGAAGGCGGTCATCGCGAGGATCGGAAGGCCGATCACCGTGATGAGGGGTTACCCCGGCGTCGGCCGGCGCCGGGCCCCGGCTACGCTCCGGGCTCCCATTCGCCGGTCAGCACCACGACGACGCCGTCGTAGGGAAATCCGTCGGGGGCTTGCTGGACGGTGAGCTCGGAGAACTGATCCGCCAGGCTCTCGGCCGCGGCCTTGGCCGCGTCGTCGCCCGCGGGGTAGTAGACGGTCGACTGTGCGGGCGGCTCGGCGTCCGACAGGTTCCCGACCTCCTCGACGGTCCACCCCTCGGCCTCGAAGGCGTCGCGTCCCTGGCCGGCCAGGCCCGATGTGTCGCTGCCGTTGAGCACCGTGAGCGGGGCCTTCTCGTCGGACGGCGGCGAGTCAGCCTCCTCCGACCCGCCGGAGGAGGAGCTCGCTCCGGCAGAGACGGCCTCGTCGGAGGCGGACTTCGCGCCGTCCACGGCGCCGAGCACTCCGGTGATCGCCAGTAGTGCCAGCACCAGGAGCGTCGCACCCACGGCGATCGCGAGCGCGCCGATGATCCGACGACGACGGACGTCAGGGCGGGTCAGCACAAGGGGGACTCTACTGCGGCTACTGCGGCTCGATGCCGAGGCGGCGCGCCGAGCGGGCGCGCTGCCGGGTCGCCCGCTGCCGACGCAGCCGCTTGACCAGCAACGCGTCGTACGCGAAGGCCTCCGGACGGTCGATCAGGGCATTGAGGACCTGGTAGTAGCGGGTGCCGCCCAGGCCGAACAGCTCGCGAATCGCCTGCTCCTTGGCCCCGGCGTACTTCCACCACTGGCGCTCGAAGCCGAGGATGTCGCGCTCGCGACGGGTCAGCCCGCCGACGACCTCATCGGAATCGTCGTCGGCCTGCAGCGCCTTCGCGATGTCCATACGTCCACTCCGTCGGTAGGTCTTGATCGTCACGCGTTGAATGACATGCGTGTGATTCGGGGATCATTCTGCCACGCCCGGCTTCGCGATCACGAGCGGATAGGTCGATTCGCCCGGCGCGTGTCCTGCCATCTCGATCCCGGATGCGGTGGGTTTCACCCCGCTATCGGGCGGCGTCCGACGCGGCGATCTCGTGGGAGCGAGTACGGCGCTCCCGGCGAGCATGGCGCAGCGCGTCGTACGAGAAGATCGCCAGCGCCGTCCACACGATCGCGAACCCGATCCACTGTGCGGTCGCCATCGGCTCGTGGAAGACCGCCACGCCGAGGATCAGCTGCATCGACGGGGTGATGTACTGCATCAGCCCGAGCGTGCTCAACGGGATCGACTGTGCCGACATCGCGAACAGCACCAGTGGTACGGCGGTCACCACGCCCATCAGCACGATCAGCAGCACATGCGTGAACCCGTGTCGGCCGAAGTTCGACTCGCCGCGCACGACCAGATAGCCAAGCATCCCCAACGCGGGCGGCAGCAGCACCAGCGCCTCTACCATCAGACCGACCAGGGGCGGCGTCGGCGAGAGCTTCTTCAACCCGCCGTACAGGCCGAAGGAGCAGGCCAGCGCGAGCCCGAGCAGCGGGAAGCTGCCGACCTCGACGGTGATGACGACGACCGCGAGCGAGGCGATCCCGATCGCGGCCCACTGCAGCGGGCGCAGCCGCTCGGCGAAGAACAGCACGCCGATCAGCACGCTCACCAGTGGGTTGATGTAGTAGCCGAGGGAGACCTCGATGGTGCGGTCGGCGTTCACCCCGTAGATGAACAGCCCCCAGTTGGCGCCGATGGCCAGGGAGGCCGCGACCAGGATCCACGCCGTACGCCGATCGCCGAGTACCTTCCATACCTGCCGCCAGCGCCGCAGCACCAGCAGCAGGACGGCGACGAAGACGACCGACCACAGCACGCGGTGGGCGAGTAGCTCCAGCGGCGAGGCCGGCTTCATCGATCGCCAATACAGCGGGAACAGTCCCCAAAGGACCCAGGCGCCGAGGCCCGCGAGCAGGCCCTTGCGCTCCTCAGACATCCCTCGAATCTAGCGGCGGTTCAAGGAACTCCCGCCGGCCGGGGCCCAGCACCGACCGGGCCCCAGCGCCGGGGTAGTGCATGGGGATCGCGCCAGGCGGTTACCGCCGGACGTCGACGACCGGAAGCCGCAGCGCACCGGGCGCATCGACGGGCACCACCGGCGAGCGGGGCGCGACCGGGGCGATCTGCCGGTAGGCCGACCCCAGCGCCGGCCGGGTGTCGGCCTCACCCGCGTTCGGCCACATCGCGAGCGCGCGCTCGGCCTGGGCGGTGATCGTCAGCGCCGGGTTGACGCCGAGATTGGCCGAGACCGCCGATCCGTCGACGATGTGCAGTCCGGGATGTCCGTAGACGCGGTGGTAGGCATCGATGACACCGGTCGCCGGCGAGTCGCCGATCGCGCAGCCGCCGAGGAAGTGCGCAGTTAGCGGCCGACCGAAGACGTCGCCCCAGGAGCCGCCCGGGTCACCCCCGACCTTCTCCGCGAGCACCCGGGCGGCCTGGTTGCCCTCGGGGATCCACTCGGGATTGGGCCGGCCGTGGCCTTGAGCGGAGCGCAGCCGGAAGCGCCCGAGCCGGTCGCGTTCGCCGCGGACCGTGATCGAGTTGTCGAGGCTCTGCATGACCAGCGCGATGATCGTCCGCTCGGACCACCCCGAGGGACGCAGCAGTCGGGCCGCGAGGCGCGGGTTGCGGCCGAGCTCCCGGACGACCTTCAGCAGCCGGCTGCCCTCTCCCCCGTCGGTGAGGGCGGTCTGCAGCAGGCTCATCGCGTTGCTTCCCCTGCCGTATCGAACAGGTTCGATATGGGTGTGGTCGTTGGGGTGGATCGACGAGGTGATCGCCACGCCCTCGGAGTAGTCGATCCGGTCGTCGTGGGCGCTCGCCCCCAGCAGGGCCTCCGAGTTGGTCCGGGTGAGATGCCCGAGCCGGTCCGAGAGCCCGGGGAGCAGGCCCTCCAACCGCATCCGGTGCAGCAGCCGTTGCGTGCCGTAGGTGCCTGCCGCGACGATCACCTGCTCGGCGGTGATCTTGTTGACCCCGCGCTGCCTGGCGCCGGTTCGGACGACGTCCAGCGCGTACCCCTGGCCCATCGGTCGAACGGCGCGCACCGTGGCCATCGGGATCACCCGCGCCCCGGCTCGCTCGGCGAGGTAGAGGTAGTTCTTCACCAGCGTGTTCTTGGCGTCGTGCCGGCAGCCGGTCATGCACTCCCCGCAGTGCCGGCACGTACGTCGGCGCGGCCCGGCGCCGCCGAAGTAGGGGTCCGCGACCTCCTCGCCCTCGCGCTGGCCGGCCGCGCCGAGAAACACTCCCACGGGCGCCTTGTGGAAACTCTCGCCCACGCCGAGCTCGTCGGCGACCTCCTTCATCCGCTCGTCAGCCGGCGTCATCCGCGCGTACTCGACCGCGCCGAGCATCCGGCCGGCCTGGTCGTAGAACGGTGCGAGCTCGGCCTTCCAGTCGGTGATGTGCGCCCACTGCCGGTCGCGGTAGAAGGCATCCAGTGGCCGGTAAAGGGTGTTGGCGTAGTTCAGCGACCCGCCACCGACCCCGGCACCAGCGAGGATCATGACGTTGTCAAGGGTGTGGATGCGCTGGATCCCGTAGCAGCCGATCTGCGGCGCCCACAGGAACTCGCGAGCGCGCCACGAGGTCCGCGCGTACGCCGCCGTGTCGTCGTCCCGCACCTGCTCCGGTGACTCGACGAATCGCTTGCCGGCCTCGAGGACGCCGACGCGGTAACCCTTCTCCACCAGCCGTAGCGCGCTGACGCTGCCGCCAAACCCCGATCCGATGATCAGCACGTCGAAGTCGAAGCCCATGATCTACAGCCTCCAGTCGACCGGTTCGCCACCCTGTTGCACCAGCAGGGCGTTGACACGAGAGAACGGGCGGGACCCGAAGAAGCCGCGCTCAGCGCTCATCGGAGAAGGATGCGCTGAGGCGACGATCGGGATGTCGCCGAGGCGCGGGGTCAGCGACTGCGCGTCGCGGCCCCACAGCAGCGCGACCAGCGGCCCGCCGCGCGCGACCAGCCCGTCGATCGCAGCGTCGGTGACCACCTCCCAGCCCTTGCCGCGATGGGCGGCGGGTTTGCCCGGCTGCACGGTGAGGCACCGGTTGAGCAGCAGGACGCCGTGGTGCTCCCACGGCGAGAGATCTCCGTTGGCCGGCATCGCGTGGCCGAGATCGTCGACGTACTCCCGGTAGATGTTCTGCAGCGAGCGCGGAAGGGGCCGGACGCCGGGCTCGACGCTGAAGCTCAGCCCGACCGCGTGCCCGGGTGTGGGGTAGGGGTCCTGTCCGACGATGAGCACCTTGATCGCCGACAGCGGCTGCCCGAACGCCCGCAGCACCCGGTCGCCGGCAGGCAGGTACTGACGGCCGGCGGCGACCTCGGCACGCAGGAACTCCCCCATGCGGGTGATCGCCTGCTCGACGGGCTTCAGGACCGGAACCCACTCCGGATGGACGAGGTCTTCGATCGGCTTGGCCACCTCGTCAGGCTAACGAACGACCACACCGGCCGAGGGACGCCGATCACTAGACTTGCCGCATGAGCGAACCCTCGGACAACGCCGACCGTCTCGATCAGGCCCCGATAGATCCGCAGCTGTTCCGCGCCGTGCTGGGCAACTACGCGAGCGGGGTGGTGGTCGTGACGGCCTCGGACGACGGCGTCCCGGTCGGGCTGACCGCGCAGTCGTTCATGTCGCTGTCGATGGATCCGCCGTTGGTGCTGTTCTGTCCGCAGCGCACCTCGACGTCCTGGCCGCGGATCGAGAAGGCCAGGCACTTCGCCGCCAACATCCTCGCCGAGGGCCAGGACGCGCTCGGTCTGCGGTTCGCCCGCAGCGGCATCGACAAGTTCGAAGGGGTCGGCTGGACGCCGGGGCCGTCAGGCGCTCCCCTGCTGGAGGACGTGCTGGCGCACGTCGACTGCACGATCGAGGCGGTGCACGAGGGCGGCGACCACCTCATCGTGGTCGGGCGGGTGCTGCACCTCGCCGCCGAGAAGGACCTCAAGCCGCTGGTGTACTTCCGTAGCGCCTTCCGCGTCCTCGGCCCCGGCCTGTCGTAGCCTCCGGCCATCCCGCGATAGCACAAACGGCACGAATCAGAATGTCCCCGGATGCGGCGTTCTTGCCGCATCCGGGGACATCTACCGTCAGGTAACCCCGTAGCCCGGGGCGTTACTCGCGGATCTCGTCGGTGATCGGGGTGCCGACCTCGACGGTGCGGCGCGGCCCGAGTCGGTCACTGCGCGCCGCCCTGCTCGGCCTGATGCTTCTCGAACTGAGCGCGCACCTCGTCCATATCCAGTCCCTTGACGGCGTCCACGACCTCGGCGAACTGCTTCTCGCCGAGCGCGCCGGCCTGACGGAAGACCATGATGCCGTCGCGGAAGGCCATCAGCGTGGGGATCGAGGAGATCTGTGCGGCGGCGGCGATCTCCTGCTCCGCCTCGGTGTCGACCTTGCCGAAGACGACGTCCTCGTGCTGCGCGGAGACCTTCTCGTAGACCGGCGCGAACATCCGGCACGGGCCGCACCAGCTGGCCCAGAAATCGACGAACACGATCTCGTTGTCAGTGACTGTCTTCTCGAAGCTCTGGGTGGTCAGCTCTGTCGTGCTCATCGTTCCTCCAGGATGTGGATTGTCTCTGCTTCCCAACACCTTCGTAGGTCTGGGCATTCCTCACCACCTGCGCCCCGATCGCCCGACCGTTAACTGATCTTTGATTCAGAACTGAACCAAACGTCAGTTATGCTGGGCGCCGTTCATCCCGACCCGAGGAGTCCCCCGCGTGAGCGCAACCGACACCCCCACCGAGCTTGCCGGCCTGGCCGAGATCCCCGGCCCGAAGCAGCGCCCGATCATCGGCGCGCTGCCCGAGCTGCTGTCCGACGAGCGCCAGGTGAAGGTCATGGAGAACCTCGCCAAGGAGCACGGCCCGATCTTCAAGGTGGGGCTGGGCGGCCGCGAGATGGTCGTCGTCAACAGTCACGAGTACGTCGACCAGATCTGCTCCGACCCGCGTTTTCGCAAGGTGATCCACTCGGTGCTGCAGCCGATTCGCGCATTCGCCGGCGACGGGCTGTTCACGGCGTACAACTCCGAGCCGAACTGGGCAAAGGCGCACCGCCTGCTCATGCCGGCATTCGGGCCGATGGCGATCCGCGACTACTTCCCCCAGATGGTGGACATCGCCGATCAGATGTTCACCCGCTGGGAGCGCTTCGGCGACGATCACGTCATCGACGTCTCCAACGACATGACCCGGCTGACGCTCGACACCATCGCGCTGTGCGCCTTCGACTACCGCTTCAACTCCTTCTACGCCGACGACCTGCATCCCTTCGTCGGTGCGATGGTCCGCTCGCTGGTGGAGGCCGGTGACCGGGCCCGCCGGCTGCCGCAGATCCAGCCGCTGCTGGTGCACAAGACCCGCCGGTGGGACGCCGACATCCGGTACATGAAGAAGATCACCCGCGAGATCGTCGCGGCCCGCAAGCAGATGCCCGCCGGCGAGGCACCCAACGACCTGCTGCAGCGGATGCTCACGGCGGTCGACCCGCTGACCGGCCAGAAGCTCTCCGCGGAGAACGTCGAGTACCAGCTGGTGACCTTCCTCATCGCGGGACACGAGACCACCAGCGGCCTGCTGTCCTTCGTGACCTACCAGCTGTTGGCCAACCGGCAGGTGCTCGCGAAGGCCCGGTCGCTGGTCGATGACGTGCTCGGCGACCGGATGCCGCGCTTCGAGGACCTCGCCGAGCTCGGCTATCTCAACCAGATCCTGCGCGAGACGCTGCGGCTGCACCCGACCGCCCCGGCGTTCGGCCTGAAGCCGTCGGAGGAGGTCGTGCTCTCGGATCGCTACCGGATCGAGAAGGGGCAGACCGTCATGGTCATCCTGCCCAACCTGCACCGCGACCCCGAGGTGTGGCAGGAGCCGGACCGCTTCGATCCCGACCGCTTTGCGCCGGGCCGGCTCGAGCAGATCCCCGAGCACGCCTGGAAGCCCTTCGGGCACGGCGAGCGGGCATGCATCGGCCGCCCGTTCGCGCTGCAGGAGGCCACGCTCGTGCTGGCGATGATGCTGCAGCGCTTCGACTTCGAGTTCACCGGGCCGTACGAGTACGACTTCAAGGAGACCTTGACGATCAAGCCGGCCGACCTCAAGATCACCGCGCGGCAGCGCAAGGAGATCGACCGCTCGACGCTCGCGACGGCCACCAGCGGACCGGCGGCGGCGACGGCGTCCGGCAACGCGGACGGCACCCCGCTGCTGGTGCTCTACGGCTCGAACACCGGCAGCGCCGAGGGATTCGCGCGCACGGTCGCCGGCGACGCCACCGACCGTGGCTGGCGGGCGACCGTCGCACCGCTCGACGAGTACACCAACCACCTGCCGGTCGACGGCGCCGTCCTTATCGTGACGGCGTCGTACAACGGCACTCCCCCGGACAATGCCGCCCAGTTCGTGGAGTGGGTCGAAGGTCTCGAGCCAGGTGCTCTGGACGGCGTCAAGTACGCAGTCATGGGCGTCGGCAGCCGCGACTGGGCAGCGACCTACCAGCGGATCCCGACGCTGATCGACCAGAAGATGGCAGACGCCGGCGCGGAGCGGCTGCGCGACCGCGGCGAGGCCGACGGCCAGTCAGACTTCTTTGGCGACTGGGAGCGCTGGTACCGGGACTTCTGGCCGGATCTCGAGGAGCGGTTGAAGGTCACCAGCAGCCAGGTCGCCGAGGGTCCGGCGTACGCCGTGACGGCGAGCGAGGAGGCCTCGCTGAACCCGATCGCCGTGAAGCTGCGGATGCAGCCGGCGACGGTGCTGGTCAACCGCGAGCTGGTGAACATGCGCGATGCGCACGGCCGTTCCAAGCGGCACCTGGAGATCGCGCTGCCGGACGGCGTGTCGTACCGCACCGGCGACTACCTGTCGGTGCTCCCGCGGAACCACCCCGCGCTCATCGCCCGGGCATGCCGGGCAGTCGGTGTCGACCCGCAGAGCCACGTGACCCTCGGCTCGCGTCGCGACGCCTCGAACACCGCATTCCCGCTGGACAGGCCGATCCGGGTGGCCGAGCTGCTCGGCGAGTACGTCGATCTGACCCTGCCGGCCACCCGCGGCACGCTCAAGAAGCTCGCCGCGAAGTGCCCGTGCCCGCCCGAGCGCGAGCAGATCCAGGAGCTGATCGAGGACGACGCGAAGTACACCGACGAGGTGCTCGCCAAGCACGTCGGCGTGGTCGACCTGCTGGAGATGTTCCCCTCGTGCGGCGTCGACCTGCCGCTGCTGCTGGACCTGCTGCGCCCGATGCGTGCCCGGCAGTACTCCATCTCTTCGAGCGCGATGGAGCAGCCGGACGTCGCCGCGCTCACGATCGCCGTCCTGGAGGCACCGGCCCGATCCGGCCTCGGGACCTATCACGGCACCGGCTCGTCGTTCATGCAGACGCTGCAGCCGGGCAGCTCGGTGCCGGCCTCGATCAGCAGCCCGCACGAGAACTTCCGGCTGCCCGAGGACAACCAGACCCCGCTGATCCTGATCGGCGCCGGCAGCGGCATGGCGCCGCTGCGGGGGTTCATCCGCGAGCGCGCCGTCCGCGCCCGGGGCGGGGAGACAGCGGGTGAGACGCTGCTGTTCTTCGGCTGCGATCACCCCGATGTGGACGACCTGTATGCCGAGGAGTACGTCGAGCTCGCCGGTGACGCGAACCTGACGACGCACAAGGCATACACCTTCGCCCCCGACGGCGAGATCATGTTCGTGCAGCACCGGCTGTGGGCCGAGCGCGACGCGGTCGCTCGCCTGCTGGCCGACGGCGCGAAGGTCATGGTCTGCGGTGATGGCGAGCGGATGGCGCCCGCCGTGCACGAGACGCTGGCCCGGATCCACGCGGAGTCCGCCGGCGGCTCGCTCGAGGAGTCGCTGGCCTGGCTGGAGCAGCAGCGCGAGAGCGGGGGGTACGCGACCGATGTCTTCTCCTAGGCCCGGTGCGGAGCAGGCCTCCGCGTCAGCGCAGGACGCCGCGCGGCAGGTCTCCGCGACAGCGCAGGGATCTGGGGCGGCGTCGTCCGCGGGCGAAGCCGCCGCGCGTGGCGGGCGGCGCCGGGCGCGCACCCGGCAGAAGCTGATCACCGCGGCGCGCGGATTCCTGCAGTCCCCCGACTACGCCGAGCGCTCGATCGCCGAGATCACCGACGCCGCTGATGTCGGGCTGGGCTCCTTCTACAACCACTTCGAGTCAAAGCAGGAGCTGTTCGCAGCCGCCGTCCACGAGGTGCTGGACGAGCACGGCACGCTGCTGGACGCGACCTCGCCGAGCGACCACCCGGACCCCGCCGAGCGGGTCGCGGTGGCCATTCGTTCCACGGCGCGGCTGGTGCTGACGAACCCGGAGATGGCGCAGATCCTCGCCACGCAGGGCATGTCGATCTTGGACTGCGACGAGGGCCTGATGCCCAGAGCCCGGCGAGTGCTGGCCGCCGGCGTCCGCTCGGGGCGCTTCACGGACGTCGACCCGGAGCTGCTGCTGGCGCCGATCATCGGATCGCTGCTGGCCGGGCTGCACCTGTGGATGCGCGACCCGGACTCGATCGCCGAGCAGTGGTGCGACGATCTCGCCGAGCGGCTGCTGGTGATGTGCGGCATCCCCGCCTCCGAAGCCCACCGCCTCACCCACTCCCCGGACTACTCGTAGGTGGCGCGGATCTGGTGCTTGCGCAGCTTGCCGGTCGGGGTCCGCGGCAGCTCGTCGACGAAGTCGATCGAGCGCGGGAGCTTGTACTTGGCGAGCTGGCCGCGCAGGTGGTCCATCAGCTCCTCGCGGGTCGCATCGGTCGGCTCGACGCCGGGCGCGAGCTGGACGACGGCCTTGACCTCCTCGCCCATCTCTGGATGCGTCACACCGATGACGGCGACGTCGTGGACGGCGGGATGCATGGTCACTGCGTCCCCGACCTCCTGCGGGTAGATGTTGACGCCGCCGGAGATGATCACGAAGCTCTGCCGCTCGGCGAGGAACAGGAAGCCGTCCTCGTCGACGTAACCGAGGTCGCCGATCGCGGTCCAGTTGTCGTGCTCGGGATGCCGTGAGGCCTTGGTCTTCTCCGGGTCCCCGTAGTACTCGAACGGCTTGGTGGTGACCTGCTCGAAGTAGATCTTGCCGACCTGGCCGGCGGGTAGCTCGCGGCCGGCGTCGTCGCAGACGTGAACCGCCCCGACCGCGGGCTTGCCCACGGAGCCGGGCTTTGCCAGCCACTGCTCGCTGTTGATCAACGCCGAGCCGTTGGACTCCGAGCCCGCGTAGTACTCCCAGATCACCGGGCCCCACCAGTCGATCATCGCGCGCTTGACGTCGACCGGGCAGGGCGCGGCGGCGTGGATGGCGCACTCCATCGACGAGACGTCGTACTTCGAGCGGACGTCGTCATCCAGCTTGAGCATGCGCACGAACATCGTCGGAACCCACTGGCTGTGGGTGATCCGGTGTTTCTCGATCAGCGCGAGCGCCTCTTCGGCGTCGAAGCGCGGCATGGCGTAGACGGTGCCGCCGTTGACCTGGATCTGCGTGCTGTAGCGCAGCGGTGCAGCGTGGTAGAGCGGCGCGGGCGAGAGATAGCGGGTGTGCTCGTCGAAGCCGTAGATCGGTGCGACGTTGCGCAGGGCGGCGTCGCCGTCCTCCCGGTAGGAGATGTCGGCCAACGCCAGTCGCACGCCCTTGGGGCGCCCAGTGGTACCGGACGAGTAGAGCATCGTGCGGCCGGCACGGTCGTCCTCGGGAGGGTTGTTCTCGGTCGCCGCGATGACGTCGTGCAGGTCCTCGAAGCTTTCGATGCTTCCCTTGTACGCCAGGCACTTCTCGACCCTCGGCGCCTCCGCGAGAGCCGCCTTCGCGAGGTCGGCGAGGTCGGCCGAGGCGATCAGCACCTTGGCCTTGCAGTCACTGAGGATGTACGAGACCTCCGCCGGCAGCAGGTGAAAGTTGATCGCGGTCAGGTAGAGGCCCGAGCGGACGGCGGCCCAGTACGCGACGAAGTGCTCGACCGAGTTAGTGGCCAGCAACGCGACCGCGTCACCGCGGCGCAGCCCCTGCGCGTGCAGCCACGTCGCGAGGCGGGCCGACTGCTCCTCGAGCTGGCCGTAGGACAGCTGCTCACCGGGGTCGGTCAGGACGATCGCCGGCTTGTCGGGGTCGATCGCTGCCCACTTGCCTGGGTACATCTAGCACCTCGCAGACTTTACTTAGCAGGGTTAACTACCTGCACTACATCAGACGCGATGAGAGCCAGATGGTCAAGGTCCGACAGATCCAGGATCTGCAGGTACAGCCGCTGCGCGCCGATCTCCTGGATCCGGCCGATCTTGTCGATCACCTCGGACGGCGTGCCCGCCAGGCCGTTCTCGCGCAGCTCGTCGACCTCGCGCCCGATCGCCGCGGCCCGGCGGGCGATCTCCGCCTCGTCGCGACCCACGCAGGCGACCATCCCGGCCGACAGGGTGATCGAGGACCGGTCCCGCCCGATTGCGTCGCACGCCGCGCCGACGCGGTCGAACTGGGTCTTGATGTCGTCGATCGGTGCGAACACGCGGTTGAACTCCGCGGCGTACTGCGCGGCCAGTCGCGGCGTCCGCTTCGGCCCGCCGCCGCCGACGATCAGCGGTACGCCGCCGTCTTGCACAGGCCTCGGCAGCGCCGGCGAGTCGGTGAGCGTGAAGTGGTCGCCGTCGTACGAGAAGCGACCGCCCTCCGGCGTCCCCCACAGACCGGTCAGGATCGCCAGCTGCTCCTCGAGGATCTCGAAGCGCTCGCCGAGCGCCGGGAACGGGATGCCGTAGGCCTGGTGCTCTGCCTCGTACCAGCCCGTGCCAAGGCCCAGCTCGAGCCGCCCACCAGACATCTGGTCGATCTGCGCGGCGCTGATGGCGAGGACGCCGGGGTATCGGAAGGTCGCCGAGCACACGAGCGTGCCGAGACGGATCCGCGACGTCTCGCGGGCGAGGGCGGCGAGGGTGATCAGCGCATCGGTCGGGCCGGGCCGCCCGTCGGTGTCGCCCATCGCGAGGTAGTGGTCGGAGCGGAAGAAGGCGTCGAAGCCGAGGTCCTCGGTGGCGCGTGCGACCGCGAGCAGATCGTCGTAGGTCGCACCCTGCTGAGGCTCGGTGAAGATCCGGAAGTCCATGCGCCCATGCTATTGGCGCATGGGTCTACCGGCGGATCTGGGACTGGTCGATGACGTACTCGCCCCACTTGAGGGCGCTGACCAGGGAGGTTCCGTGGCCGGTGGCCAGCATCTGCAGGTCGTTGCGCAGCCGGATCACCTCACTGCCGTCCACGAGCCCTTCGGCCGCGCACAGTTCGACGGCCTCGTTGCAGACCTTGGAGCACACGTCCGTCGCGTGCGACTTGGCACCGGCCGCGAGTGCCTCGACGCCGGGCTGCTGCATGTCGATGAACTTCAGCGCGTGGTAGGCGAATACCCGGGCGGCCTCGACCGAAGCGCTCATACGGCCGATCTCGGCGCGGATGACGTCGGTCTCGGTCACCACAGTGCCACGGATCCGCCTGGTCGAGAGCTGCTTGACTGCGGAGTGGATGGCGCGCTGTGCGACCGACGTGGCCTGGATGGCGGTGAGCGCGCGGTCGGTGGCGACCATCAGCGCGATCGCGTCGTCGTCGATGTCGCGCAGGATGTCGTCCTCGGCGATCGGGGTGTTCATGAACTGCAGCAGCCCGAAGGTCAAAAAGCGCAGCCCGGACGTCGGGATCTGCTGGCGGCGTACCGACTCGTGGTTCAGGTCCGCCACCACGCGTATCGGCTCACCCTCGGGCCCTTTGGCCAGCACGATCGCGACATCGGCGGTCATCGTGTGCACGGCCCATAGCTTCTGGCCGGTGAGCGCGTACCCGTCGTCCCTCGTCTCGACCCGCGTGTGCAGGTGCTCGAGGTCGGAGCCACCGGAAGGCTCGGTGACCGCGATGGTGCCGATGGCCTTGCCCTCGAGCAGCGGGCCGAGCCACTTCTCCTTCAGGGACGACGATCCCGCCAGCGCGATCTCTCGCTGCACGTTGTGGTTGGACAGGTAGGGCGCGGCCTCGGCAACGCCCTCCAGCAAGGCACCGAACTCCTCACCGGACATCTCCGAGCCCCCATCGGCCTTGGCGACCAGGCCCCCGAGGTAACCGGTAGGCGCCAGCGAGGCGAAGATGCTGTGCAGCTCGTCGGCAGGTATGGGCTTGGACAGGTCCGCAGCGTGGAATGCCGACTTGGCGAGCGCCGCACCGACGGCATGAAGCTCGGCGAGATGAGGGTCTGCGAAGTACTGCGTGTCCATGTCGATCCCAACCTGGAGAAGAAGGCTTCACCTCGCAGTATTCCATCGTCGGTTCCCGGCGGGCGCCCGCGGCGGGTAAGTTGCCCGCATGAGCGAGCTTCCGAAGTATGACGACCTGCCCGAGGGCCCGCACGGCGGCCGGTTGGCCTGGCACCTGTTCGGCGAGGACGACGACCTGGGCTTGGTGAACCTGCTGACTCCCGAGCGCGTGTCCGAGGCGACCAAGCTGGTACGCCGCGGCGTGTCCTTCCCGCTGGATCACGCGCACGCCTACTACGACCCGGCCCCGAACATCAAGCGCGGCAACCCGACCCACAACCTGTTGGTGGCGCGCGAAGGGCTGTCGCTCGACGACTACTACGACGACTTCTTCCCGCAGGGCGGCAGCCAATGGGACTCGCTCGCCCACGTGGGCTATGCGCCCGGCCTGTACTACAACGGCACCACGCTCGAGCAGGTCAAGGCCGGCGAGCGGAACACGATCATCGGGTGGGCGCGCCACGGCATCGCCGGTCGTGCCGTCGTCTTGGACATCCCCGCGACCATGCAGCGGCTCGGGCGCGACTACGACCCGGGCACCGATAGCAGGCTCACTGTCGACGACCTACGCGCCGCCGCCGAGCATTCCGGCATCGAGCATCGCCCCGGGGACCTCGTCGTTCTCTACACCGGCTTCGAGCAGTGGTACGCCGGGACCGGCCGCGACATCCGCGAGGGCCTGCCGCACGACCTCGCCTCACCCGGCATCGAGGCCACCGAGGAGATGGCCCGGTACCTGTGGGACATCCACTGCACGGCGATCGTGTCCGACAACTACTCCGTCGAGGCCTGGCCGGCGACCTTCGAGGACGGCACCGCGCCCTTCGGCTTCCTGCACCAGATGCTCATCGGCAGCTTCGGCATGGCCCTCGGCGAGCTGTGGCACCTCTCGGACCTCGTCGAGGACTGCCGCGAGACCGGAGTCTACGAGGGCATGCTGGTCAGCACCCCGATGATGGCGCCGAAGGGCATCGGATCCACCGCGAACGCCGTCGTCCTGAAGTAGCCGGTCAGCTCGCCCGGCGACGTCCGGCAGCGACGGCCGCGGCGCCCGCGGTGATCAGCAGAGCGGACAGCAGCCCCATCGGCGCGGCGTCCACGCCGGTCGCGGCGAGTGCCGGGGCGCCCGGCTTCTTGCCGCCGCCGGGCTTCGGTCCGCCGGCCGGCGGGTGGCTCCCGCCGGGCTGATCCGTGCCTGCCTGGTTGCTGCCGGGCTGGCTGACCCCGGGCTGCTGATCGTCGTCGCCCGGATCGCCATCGCCCGGGTCCGCGGGATCCGGCTCCGGCGTGGCGCGGATTCCCGCGATGGCCGGATCGTGATCCGAGGAGGCGAACGGCGAGGTCGTGTAGAAGTCGGTGATGTTGTAGTTGCGGCGCGAGTACTGCATCGCGACCGATTCGTCACCGTTGATGTCCCACACCGCGGCGCCGGTGACCAGCTCGAGCGCCTTGGCGTTGGCGAAGATGTGGTCGAGCGAGCCGAGCCGGCCGCTGAACTGGTAGGTGGCGGACGTGGGCTCGAAGAGCTTCTCGACGCCCGTGTAGCCGGCGCCTTCGATGATCTGGACCGGGGTCTCCTTGCTGTAGGCGTTGAAGTCGCCGAGCAGGAAGACCGCCTCGTCGGCGTACGCCGTGTTCGCCCAGGTCGTCAGCGCGGTGGCCTGCGCCTCGCGAGAGGGGTTGGCCAGACCCTGGCCCGTGCCGTCGTCCTCGCCGGAGCCCTTGGACTTGAAGTGGTTCGCGATCGCGACGAAGGACGTCGTGCTGTCGTTCACGGTGAACTTCTGGGCCAGCGGGTAGCGGGCGTTCGCGAAGGCACCGTCGAGCAGGATCTCCGACGGGCCGTCGAGCGAGACGACGTCGGGGTTGTAGATGAAGGCGGTGCGGATGACATCCTCGTTCGGCGGCAGGACGACGGGCGAGGGGGCGTAGGCCCAGTTGCCGCCGGCGGCGTTGAGCGCGGCGACCAGCTCGGCGAGCGCCTTGTCGCGGTCCTGGCCGGGGAGGTAGGTGATACCCGCGGAGTTCTCGACCTCCATGAGGGCGACGATCTCGGCGCCGGAGCTGTTGATCGCGTTGACGATCTTCGCCTGCTGGTCGGCGAAGGCCTCCGGGGTGTAGGCGCCGCGGACCTGGCAGTCGCGCGCGCCCACCGGGTTGCCCTCGCGGTCGTCGTAGGAACGGCAGCCTGCCTCGTCCTGGCCGAGGTCGGTGAAGTAGTTCAGCACGTTGAAGGCGGCCATCTGCAGGTCGCCGCCGACGGACGGCACGGTCGCCTCACGGTCGTTCTCGCTGGTGATCGGGATGTCGACGTCGTCGCTGCCGACGACCTGCCCGACCGGCTGGTAGTTCCACTGGAAGCGGTAGTCGAGGATCACCGGCGAGACGAAGGTGACCTGCGAGCCGGTGCGCATCGGCGTCTCCTGGCTCAGGTACGGCAGCGGGGTCGACTGCGCGGTCTGGTTGGTGAGGTAGTTCCAGCTGGATCCGTCGTCCAGCGTGATGTACTTCGCCAGGTTCGCCGCCTCGTACGCCGCGGCCTCGGGCCCGGGAGCGACCACGTCGGTGGCTTGGTAGAGCGGCTGGTCGCCGTACGCCAAGCCGATCTGCCCGTACTGGCTGAGCTGGTAGTTGTTCGTGATCGTGTAGCTGCCGATCGGGTGGACCAGCATGCCCTCGTACTGCTCCTTCTCGGCGTCCGTCGCAGGCAGGGTCTCGAGCTCGACCGCCTTCGCCGGCGCGCAGTCGCTCGCGGGCGCGATCGTCGGCGAGCTGAGCTGGGTGAGCCCGTAGTACTCGCCCGCCGTGCCGGTCACGGTCAGGCAGGCGCCGACCGTCGCCGGCTCGGCGCCGCTGCCGAGGTAGACGAAGATGCCGTCGGAGGCACCGGGGGTGCTGTCCTCGACGCCGCCCGAGCCGGGAGTCTGCAGATAGAAGCCGTTGAACCCGCCGGTCGGGTAGCTGGCGGTCACCACGCCGATGGTGGTGACGCGCTGCCCGTTCATCGGGGTCTCCGCGCCGGCGCCCTGGATCTCGGCGATCGACACCACGGTCGGGTCCGGCTCGGGCTCTGGATCCGGGTCGGGATCGGGGGTGGTGCCGGTGTTGGCTGCGCCCGGGGTCGGGGTCTCCAGGAAGGTGAAGTCGGTCGCGTTGTCATCGGTGTCGACAGCGGTGGTGCGGCCGAGCGAGCCGGGTGTGGAGTTGCTTCCTGTGTAGGTCGCGGCCGTTCCTTCCGGCGAGTTCGAACCGCCGTAGCCGAGCTTGTCGACGACGAGCTCGGGCTGCGTGGCGGGGTTGATCGCCGTGGTGGTGCTCGCGAGGAAGACGGTTCCGGTGGTGCCTGAGGGGTTCACTCCGCTGGTCTGGTCGGGCTCCGGCAGGGGCGCGCCTGTGGTGCCGTTGCTGCCGAGCTGGATCACGTAGTAGCCGCCGGGCTCGATGGTGCCGGTGAGCGCAACGACGCCGCTGGCGTTCCCGGTGCCGGTCGCCGAGCGGTACTGGATCGACATGCCGTTGAGGTCGATGGCCGTGCCGGTGGGGTTGTGCAGCTCCACGAACTTGTTCGTGTACGGCTGGTTAGCACTGCCGCCGCGAGCGTAGAGCTCGTTGATGATCACCCCGTCGCTCACCGCGGCGGCTGGCAGCTGCGTCATCAGCGTGGCTGCGAGCGCGGTCGCGATGACGAGGATGAAGTTGCGGACGGCGGTGCGGAGGGACGTCGGCATCGAGGACCTCATTGGCTGGTAGCGGAGAACCCACCGGTGCTGGGGGGCGGACGACGCTGTCGTCGTGGCTCCGACGACGTTAACGCCGTCCACACACTCACGGGAACCAGGTGAGCGCACCGTTGCGCAGGTGTTCACGGGAGGGTCACCGACCGATAACCCTGTGCGACGATCACGTCAGCGCGGCCGCTCCGTGCTCGCTAACGATCACATCGCGAAGGGAATCGATCAGGTGGATATTCAGGGCAAGGTCGCAGTCGTCACCGGGGCCGCCGGCGGGATCGGAGAGGCGCTCGCGCACGAGCTGCTCGCCGAAGGCGCGAAGGTCACGGTCGTCGATCTCGACCAGAAGCGGGTGGACGCCGCGGTCGCGAAGCTGGCCGAGAAGTACGCCGGCTCGGTGATCGGCATGGCCGGGGATGTCAGCAGCAACGACGTCATCCGCGGGATCATCGAGCGCACCGAGAGCGAGCTCGGCGAGATCGAGATGTACTTCGCCAATGCCGGCATCATCGGCCCGCACGGAATTGGCGACTCAGACGACGACTGGGACCAGATCATCGACGTCAACGTGCTCGCGCACGTGCGCGCCGCGCGGATGCTGGTACCGGCATGGGTCGAGCGGGGCTCGGGCTACTTCATCTCCACAGCGTCCGCTGCGGGCCTGCTCAGCCAGATCGGCGCGGCGGCGTACTCGACGACGAAGTCGGCCGCGGTCGCGTTCTCGGAGTGGCTGGCGATCACGTACGCCAAGGACGGCATCAAGGTCAGCTGCCTGTGCCCGATGGGTGTCAACACCGACATGCTGAACACCGGCCTGGAGTCGACCGACGAGGCCGACTCGCTCGGAGCGCGCGTGGTGCAGAGTGCCGGTGGTGTTCTGGAGCCCTCGGACGTCGCGAAGACCGTGCTGCAGGCGGTGCGCGACGAGGTGTTCCTGGTCCTGCCGCACGAGGAGGTCCGCGAGTACATGCGCCGCAAGGGTTCGGACCACGACCGGTGGCTGCGCGGCATGGCCCGCCTGCAGGAGCGACAGAGCCGGTAGGCACCGGCTCATGCCGTCAGCGGAGCAGGCCGAGGTCGCGGGCGCGGGCTAGCGCGGCGGTGCGGCTGGAGACGTCGAGCTTGCCGTAGATGTGGGCGAGGTGGCTCTTGACGGTCGGCTTGCTCAGGTAGAGGCGTTGGCTGATCTGGTCGTTGGTCAGGCCCTCGGCGACCAGCGCGAGCACGTCATGCTCTCGTGGGGTCAGCGCCACCTCGGGGCGTCGGCGGCGTTCTTGCAGCCGGTTGGCAACGACCGGAGCGAGTACCGTGCGCCCCGCCGCGGCGTCCTGCACGGCGCTGATCAGATCCGCGGGTGGCGCATCCTTGAGCAGGTAGCCGCTCGCCCCGGCCTCGATCGCCTCCAGGATGTCGACGTCGTTGTCGTAGTTGGTCAGCACCAGCACCGCGGGCGCGTCCTCGCGGCGGCGTACGGCGCGGGTGGCCTCGGCGCCGGACATCCCGGCGCCAAAACGAAGGTCCATGGTGACGACGTCGATGCCGTCTGCCTGGGCGTCCACTCGGGCGACGGCGTCCTCGGCGCGGCCCACCTCGCCGACGATCTCGATCGACGGCTCGCCCTCGAACACCGCGCGGAGGCCAGTCCGCACGATCGGGTGGTCGTCTGCGATGAGCACGCGGATCATGTGGCTTCTCCGGGTTGTGCTGGTGTGGTGGGGATCTGGGCGCTGACGAGCGTTCCCTCGCCAGGTTCACCGACGACTGCGACATACCCGCCGAGCTCGGCGGCTCGGGCACGCATGCCGCTGATGCCGAAGGAGTTCGAGTCGGCCGGCGACCCGTTGATGACCTGCTCGCTGTCGAATCCGCGGCCGTCATCGCTCACTTCAAGACTGACCTGATGGTCCTCGTACTCGAGCCGGACGTCGACCGCGCTCGCCTGGGCGTGCTTCTCGACGTTCGTGAGCGCTTCCTGGGCGATCCGCAGCACGGTCGCCTCGGTGGCGGTGGGGAGATTGCGGGCCGCGCCGTCGACTCGCATGGTGACCTGCATGGCGGTTCTCGCGGCGGCCTCGGTCGCGACCCGCTCGATGGCGGTGGTCAGCGACCGGCCGGCCAGCGGTGCGGGCGTGAGGTCCTTGATAAACGCGCGGGTGTCGGCGAGGGCGGTGGACGCCGCGTCGCGCGCCTCCTGAAGGTGGGTGGCTCGCACCTCATCCTCGGGCGCGCGCTCAGCCGCGTGCAGCAGCAGCTGGATGCTCGACAAGTGCTGGGCAACCGTGTCGTGCAGCTCTCGGCCAAGGCGGGTGCGTTCGGCGTGGCGGCCGGCTTCCCGCTCCGACTCGGCCAGCCTCGTCTGCGCGGCCTCGAGCGCGGCGATCAGCTCGCCACGGGCCGACAGCTCGGTGATGATCGCGCGCAGGCCGGCCATCCCTGCGATCAGCACCGCCGCGGTCGATACCGGTCCAACGAACGCGCCGGATGACCAGCCGTGGTGCACGCTCAGGCCGAACCCGGTCAGCAAGGCGAGCCCGAAGGTGGCGGCGGGGCCGATCGACGACGGCAGCAACCACAGAGCCAGGAAGTACAAGACGAAGCCGAGATACGCAGCCTGCCGGCTCACCACGATCAGCGCCGCCCACGGAAGACACAGGGCGATCAGCCAGAGCGCGGATGCCCACCGCAGCTGGGATGCCGGTCGATAGACGAGCTCGCCGCGGCGGTGCAGCAGCACCGCGCCGACGATCCCGACCAAGATCTCGAGGACGGCGAGCGTCAAGACCATGGCCAGCGCCGGGTGGTTCGCGACGACGGTCTCCGCGACCGGCAGAGCAATCAGTAGACCGATGACAAGGACGGCCGAGACCAGGAAGCCGCGCGAGATGGGCGAGCCTTGAGTGGCTGCCATCCGCACCTTCCCCTGCATCTCACCAGGCTACGGCTCGCCCGGTGCCGCGACGTCCACCCTTCGGCCAGTTCTCGGCCCCGCCACATTCTGCCCCTGTCCACTTGGCGCGCAGTGCTGGGGCAGTCCTCATCCCTCCGACCCGGGCCTCGCCGCACCCGGCAGACGGTACGATGGGCGCTGCGCTGTACGCGGTACGGCGCAGGCCGGCCTGGCGCAATTGGCAGCGCATCTGTCTTGTAAACAGAGGGTTAGGGGTTCGAGTCCCCTGGCCGGCTCACGCCTAGACCCCCAGGTCAGGGCATAGAAACGGCCCCTCCCTAGTTCGGATAGGGAGGGGCCGTCGCTATCCTGAGCACAAGTCTTTGTCACCGCAGCCGGCATGCTCACCGCCGACCTGCTGGAGCAACCCGAGGTCGGCGCGAGTCGATCACTATCCCGCCTGACAAGGTCCCCGGCCTAGCCAGGCGGCACCCCCGCCGCCCCTCTGGCTCTCGCCTTACGCCGAGCCACCCGCACCCGACCGCGCGGCGTCAACTTCATCGGCGGCGCGCCCCCGGGGCCGGAAGTCCCTCTCGCGCGATATCTGCGCCGGGGCGCTCTCCGACCCCACGCCGCGAGACAACACTGTGGACACTCTTGTGGACAAAATGGCGCCGATAATCCATCCTTGCAGGATGGTCAAGTCGGATTGGAATACCACTCATCCGTTCATTACGTTTACCGCTCCTTACGAGCCTGAGCGTTTCAACCTGAAACTCGGCGAGGCGTTCTCTAAGTGCCAGCACCTCAGCGGTACGCCCCTCCCGCCGAAACTTGCCCAGCACCTATCTCACATCTACTTCGCTCGCGGCATCCAAGGCACAACGGCCATCGAAGGCAACACCCTTTCAGAAGCCGACGTGTCAGACGTCCTTGCTGGGAAGAAGCAACTACCTGAGTCTCGGAAGTATCAAGAGGTGGAGGTGTTAAACGTCGCCAAAGCGCTGACTGAGATTCGCGCCGAAGCGGCATCCGGCAAGCCATTCAGGCTCACTCCCAATTGGATCCGGGAGCAGAATCGCCAGGTCCTCGACGGGCTAGACGATCTTGAGGACCACGTCGTGCCAGGCGAGTACACGCGTGAACAGGTGGTCGTTGGTTCTTACCGACCTCCGAGGCCGAACTCTGTCCCTGAGCTCGTGGATCGGCTGTGCGACTGGCTGAATAGCCTCATCGAGGCATCGCAGGACAACGAAAAGAAGTCCGACGAACGCTTCCTGAACGCGTTCATGGCTGCCGCCCTGGGGCACCTGTACGTGGCTTGGATCCATCCCTTCGGGGACGGAAACGGGCGAACTGCAAGGTTGCTGGAGGCAGCCATTCTTGCTCACTCTGGCGTGGTGCCTTGGGTATCCTGCCAGTTGCTGTCGAACTTCTACAACGAAACCAGACCGAAGTACTACCGGAAGCTCGATCGTGCCTCGAAGGCACGAGAAGTCTCACAGTTCATCCTTTACTCAATCGAGGGATACGTGGACGAACTTCGCGATCAGATTTCGGTCGTGCAGGCTCAGCAGCGACATATCGCCTGGATGTCGTACGTGCACGAAGTCATGCAGAACGAGAGCGAAGGCAAGCCGAAGAAGCGGCGCAGCCGGCTGGCCCTCGCGCTGCATCCCGACACACCCACCCCCAAGGACGAAGTGCCGACTCTAGAGACGGAACTCGCGTTTCACTACGGGAGCGTCACGCCCAAGACCGTAAGCCGCGACCTGTCCGCGCTACAGCAGCTTGGTCTTGTTCGTCAACTCCCGGACGGGTGGGTGGCCAACCAGGCTGCTCTCGACGCCTTCGTGCCGTTACGAGAGAACTTCGAAACCAATGCGATCGTCGTTTCGGTGCCCGAACCGTTCGACCTTGCCACGACGGAGGATGTGGAGCCTGCGTCACTCTGACGCGGCACTAAGTCGACAGCGCCCCTTAGAGATACGTGACTCCCTCCTGGGGATCCGCGAGGGTCCAGCCGGGGTTGCGCCTCGCGATGGCTTCTAGCTGCTGCTTCGCATCTTCCGTGAGGACTGCCAACTTGTCGCGTTGGAGTCCGGCCAGCCTGAACGCTCCGAGATTCTGCACGAAGACCGATGCCCAGCGGGCGAACTCCGCATGTGCCCGGCCGTATTCATCCACTGTCTTCGGCTGCGGTTTCTCCATCATCTCGTTGAGGAGAAACAGCCCCCATCTCGCAGTTGCCCTCCACCACTCGTTGAAGCCGTCCGGTGCGCCAAGTCGATGGGTGAGGTTCTGTAGACGCCCGCGCAACTCCCGAATCATTGGCGCGATCGGCTCGCCCCATGGGTTCGCTGAGACCAACGGGGATGCCGCCATGAGGACGGCGTCCCACGCTCCGCTGATCTCGACCTGCTTCGACTGTTCGACGGCCTCGGTCGCGATCTCGTTGGCCTTTTCCGCGTGCTCGTTGGCCTTTTCCGCGTGCTCGTTGGCCTTCTTCGCGATCTCGTTGGCTTTGGAGGCTCGGCCGTTTGCAAGGATCGCCACCACGATTGCGACGAGCGCTAGGGCAACGCTCGCGCTCGCAGCAATTGCCATGACGATGTCGCTTCTCGATCCCCATGGCGCGAGTAGGTCTGGTTGCATGGGGAGAGGGTAGCCAGGACCGGGGACACATCGGTCACAAACGGCGCGGGACACGAAAGCACCGGATGAGGACGGCAGGGAACGCGGCCGATCCCAACTACAGAGAGAAAGAACGGGCGAGAACGGACAACCCGCCCCGACTTGTAAACAGAGGGTTAGGGGTTCGAGTCCCCTGGCCGGCTCCGAACAATGCTCACTGGTAGCTGATGAAGTCCGGGATCGGATCGACCTGGCTCATGGTCTGCTCCGGGGTCAACATCGGCTTGTCCTCGTCGTAGAAGTTCTTCCAGCCCCAGTAGTTGATGGACGGCGCGTTCTGGTGCAGCACGCTCCAGGTCGCCTGCTTCATTCCCTGGCCGCCCTGCCCGTCGGCGTGGATGAGCACGGCGATCTCGTCTCGACTCTGATCGACGGTATCCACGGCCGGGATCATCCCGACCTTGAACATATGCAGTACGAGCACCTTCTGCGGCAGGTTGTTCGCCTTCGTCAGATCGGCCAGCCAGGTGGCGACCTGGTTGACCTCCTCGACCGGCACACTGCCGACCTTGGTGAGGTGCTTCTCGTCGGGGCCGAGGCGCCATTCCGGGTCGAGCGCCAACCCTACGTGCGGGCGCTTCAGCAGCTCTTCGTAGAGCTTGGCCTGAGTGAGGAAGTCCGTGCGGCCCGGTTGCAGGTCGAGAATGACGTACTGCCCGTTCTGCTCGGCGAGGTCGACCAGCGGCTCGAGCTCGGCGACATCGCTCTCGGCCGAGTAGTCGCCGTCCGAGCCGGGGCCTTCGCTGGCCACCGTCGCGATGATCTCCAGCGTCGGCACGACCGCCTCGTCGGTGAGCGGCTCGTACCACGAGGCATGCTCCTGAGCGCGCGCGATCGTCTCCTCGGCCGACTGCTCCCCCAGCACACCCAGCGCTCCGGTGATCGGCGAGCCGTAGAGCGCGACGTAGGTCTTGCCCGGGAGCGCCAGCTGCCCGCCGCCCGGCAGCTCGACTCCGGTCGCGGCACTGGTCGCCTTCGCAGCCAGCCGGTCCGGGTCGCCGTACGCCGGACCGAGCCCGATGACCGTGCTCGGCTTGGCCGCGGCGAGCGCTTGCACCGTCTCGCTGGTCGCCCGCGGGTCGGGGGCGGCATTGACGAGGGTCTGGGCGCCGGCCGCCTTGGCGCTACCTAGCGCAGCCGCGTCGACGGCGGCTCCGGTCGACAGGACGACGACCGCCTCGTCGCGCTCGGGAGGGTGGGTTTGCGGGAGCTCGTCCCGGTCGCTGTCCAGGCTCTCGCCCGGGTCTGTCCCAGCTTCTGGAATCAGCAGCGCCGGCGAGGCCGGGTCGAGCGCGGCGACCCGGGCCGCCGCCTCGGCCTCGGTAACCGGGATGGGCGCGGACTCGGCTCCGATCAGCTGAGCCAGCTCGTCGTCGGCGGTGGGAACGACCACGTCGATGCCCGGGTCGCTCACGGTCCCGATCACGAGGGCGACCTCGGTCTCCAGCCGCGTCAGCTCATCCGCAGTCTGCGGACCGTCGACCAGAACCGGCACGCCCAGAGCCACCGCCGCGGACGCCGCCCTGAGCTGCTCGGACTCGCTGGCGAGCACGACGACCGGCGCGGACTCGAACAACGCGCTGCTGACTCCGTGGGCGAGATCGGCTGGCGTGGCGCCGTCGAGGACGAGCGCCGACTGTGATGGGGCCGCCGTCGTCGCGGTCAGAGCGTCCGGGTCGGGCGCGTCGTCGTCCTCCCCGTCGCATGCGGTCAGTGCCAGCACCACGACACAGATAAGCGCCACCAGCTCGCGCAGTCTCCGACTGCCGACTGACATCGCGACACCTCCTCTGGGAGGTCGTACCTCCTCCCAGAGGTCCTCAAACCCGACTCGACATTCGCGGCAGGACGGCGACGCCGAGGCCGAGCCCATCGGCGTACCCTCCCGAACTCCTCGTCAACTACGACCAGGTCACAGCTGCTGTGAGATGCCTTCGTAGTTGGGGAGGCGCTTCTCGGTGAAGGCCTGCACACCCTCGCCCATCTCACCGCCGGCGATCGACTCGCTCATCAGCTGGTCGGACTCTGCCTTCGCGGTCTCGAGGTTAGCCGTCCAGTGCGCGTACACCTGCCGCTTCATCACGGCCATCGCCTTCGGCGAGACGGTGGTGGCGACGAGCTCGGCGTACGCCAGGGCGTCGTCCAGGACGTCGTCGCTGAGGTGGTTGACCAGGCCGATGCGATGCGCCTCCTCGCCGGTGATGATGCGGCTCGACATGAGGAGGTCGAGCGCGTGGCTGGTTCCGACCAACCGCGGCAGCAGCCAGGAGATGCCGTGCTCAGCGACCAGGCCGAGCTTGGCGAATGCGGTGGTCAGCTTGGCGGCGGGCGATGCGAATCGGACATCGAACATCAGCGCCTGAACGAGACCGAGTCCGGCGCAGGCGCCGTTGATCGCGCCGATGATCGGCTTCTCGATCGTAAGTGGGAAGGTCATCGGTCGCTCGGCCTGGCCGACCTCTCCGCGCTCGTCGATGGTCTTGAGGCGGTCCATGTCGGCGCCGGCACAGAAGCCCTTGCCGGCACCTGTCACCACGATTGCCTTGACCTCGGCATCGGCCGCGGCCTCGGCAAGGGCGCCGAAGTATCCGGCCTGGATGCCGTCGTCCCAGGCGTTCAGACGTTCGGGACGGTTCAGGGTGATCAGCAGGACGGCGCCGCGGCGCTCGGTCAGGACGGGATTCTCGTCGCTCATGCGTCTACTCCTCGAGGACGTCGGACGATCGGGCTGGCTACCGCGATCATGCGCCCCACCGTACACAGCGGGCATTCGCGCGCTAGGCGCATTCTGCAGTCGTAGAACGAAGGAGAGACGATGTCTCCAGTCATCGACATTGACGGGCTCGTCAAGACGTTCGGCATCACCCGGGCGCGCCTGCGTGATCGACGATCCCGGCTTGCTCGGTGAAGTCCTGCAGGCCGCGATCGCCTATATCCCGGCGATCGCGGTGCTGGTCGGTGTGGCAGGGCTGCTCGCCGGCTGGCTCCCCCGGTGTGCCGGCCGGCGAATGAACTTGTCCCCGGATGCGCCGCGCTTGGCGCATCCGGGGACAACTGCCCGCGGGTAACTGACGAGCTCCACTCCTCCCGAGCCGTCGAGAGCCGCCCGTCGTGGTCAGGAGGCGAGAGTGGCCCGGATGATCGCCGCCTGGGCGTACTCGTGGACGTCGTGGGTCGGGGTGACCGAGATGTCGCGGAAACCGGCCTCGCTCAGGAACCGCTCGAAGTCGCCGGCGCTCAGCGCACCCGCGATGCAGCCGGTCCACTGCTGCATGTCGGCGCGGACGTCGTCCGGCATGGCCGGATCCGCGATGACGTCGCTGAAGGCGACCCGCCCACCGGGCCGCAGCACGCGCGCCGCCTCGCGAATCACGACGCGCTTGTCGGCGGCGAGGTTGATCACGCAGTTCGAGAGCGCGACGTCGACGCTGTCGTCGGGCAGCGGGATCTCCTCCAGGTAGCCCTTGAGGAACTCGACGTTCTGCACGCCCGCTCGCTCGGCGTTCGCCCGGGCCTGCTCGAGCATCTCGTCGGTCATGTCGAGGCCATAGACCTTGCCGGTCTCCCCCACGCGGCGAGCGCTGATCAGCACGTCGCCCCCGGTCCCCGAGCCCAGGTCCAGCACGGTCTCGCCCTCGGCGAGGTCGGCGACCTCGGTGGGGACGCCGCACCCGAGCGAGCCCTGCACCGTCTCGTCGGCGTCCTCCCCGTACAGCGACGCCCCGAACACCCCGTCGCGGTACAGCTCCTCGTTGCCGCCGCAGCAGCCGGACGAGATCGCCTGCGCAGCCTGCGCGTAGCGCGCCCGGACCGTCTCCCGGATGTCGTCGGACGGCGCGATCTCGGCGATCAGCTGCTCTACCCGGCTCTTGATCTCGTCCCGGATCGGCCGTACAGCGTCGATTCCCTGCCCGGCGGGGTCGTCGAGCTTCCAGTCGAGATACCGCTTGCCGGGAAACACCGGGCAGGCGTCCCCACAGCCCATGGTGATCACGACGTCCGCCGCTTCGACGCCCTCGGTGGTGAGCTTCTTGGGCACCTCGCGGCTGATGTCGATGCCTACCTCCGCCATGGCCTCGCGGACGGCGGGATTGATCTCGTCCGCCGGCGCGGACCCGGCCGACCGCACCGAGACACGGTCCCCAGCCAGGTGCTGCAGCCAGGCGGCAGCCATCTGGGAGCGGCCGGCGTTGTGCACGCAGACGAACAGCACTTCAGGACGGTTGGTCATGACAGGAAGCTCCTCGATCGGTGTGGGTGTCAGCCGCGGTGGGGTGTCAGTCGCGGTGGGGGTGTCAGTTGCGGCGCAGCTCGCCCAGCAGGCGAGTGACCCGCATCTGGATGTCGTCGGCGATCTTGCGCACCGTCTGGATGTCGGCGCCATCCGGGTCGGCCACTGGCCAGTCCTCGTACCGCTTCCCCGGCAGCACCGGACAGATGTCCCCGCAGCCCATCGTGATGACGACGTCCGACGCGCGAATGACGTCGTCGCCGAGGGGCTTCGGGTACGCATCGGGCATCGGTATGCGCCGCTCGGTGAGCACCTGGACCGCCATCGGGTTTACCTCGCCGGTGGGGTTGGACCCCGCCGACCGCACGTTGACCTTGCCGCCGGACAGGTGCTTTGCCATTGCCGCGGCGATCTGCGAACGACCGGCGTTCTGCACGCAGACGAACAGCAGCTGCGGGAACGGCTGGTGCTCCTTGCCCTCGGCCTGCGCGCGAGCGCTCAGGATCTCCCCGGCGTACCGGCCGACCAGCACAGGCAGGAACTGGGCCACGGTACACCCGGGCAGCAGCCCTGAGTGTGCCTCGCGGACGGCGCTGCGCACCTCCGGTTCGGTGAACACGCCTTCGTACCGGTCGGCGAGGTCCTCGATGAGCTTCTGGTAGCGCCCGAGGTTGCCCGCGGGCTGCCCGGTGAGCTCCAGCGCCAGCGCCGCGACCCGGTTGGCGATGTCGTCGCGGACCAGCCGCATCCGCTCCACGCCCTCGATGCCGCGCTCGCTGGGCTCGTCGGTGGACCACCGCTCGATGCTCGCCCGCATCCCCGGCGCCGCGTTGACCTTGGCGTCGTCGCCGAGGATGATGACCCGGTCGGCACGAGCGAGCAGCTCGGGGTCGATGCCCTTCGGGGTCGCCTGGCGCATGTCGGCGCCCGACTCGGTGACGACCTGCGCGGACAGCGCATTCACCTCGGTCTTCGGCGAGGTCCCCGCGGAGTGGACCTCGACCGCGTCGCCCGCGATCTGGCGCATCAGCGCCTCCGCCATCTGGGACTTGCCTGCGTTGCTTACGCAGACGAACAGCACGCTCGGGGGTGCCGCACCGTCCTGGGTCATGGCTGACCTGCCTCCGTTCGCGGGGATTCGGGCTGCTCGGCGGGGAACATCCTGCGGCGCAGCCACAGGCTCACATACACGAGGCCGACGAGGACCGGCACCTCGATCAGCGGGCCGACGACTCCGGCGAGCGCCTGACCGCTCGCGGCGCCGAAGGTGCCGATGGCGACCGCGATCGCGAGCTCGAAGTTGTTGCCGGCAGCGGTGAACGCGACCGTCGCGCTCTTCTCGTACCCCAGCCCCGCTGCCTTCGACGCCAGCAGCGAGATCGTCCACATCACGGTGAAGTAGGCCAGCAGCGGCAGAGCGATCCGGGCGACGTCGCCGGGGTTGTCGATGATCTGCCGCCCCTGCAGAGCGAACAGGATCACGATCGTGAACAGCAGGCCGTAGAGCGCGAACGGCGAGATGCGAGGCAGGAAGGTCCCCTCGTACCACTCACGGCCCTTGCGCGCCTCGAGCAGCTTGCGAGACAGATAGCCTGCCAGCAAAGGAATCCCGAGGAAGATCAGCACAGATTTCGCGATCTGCCACATCGACACGTCCAGGTCGTCCTGCGGCAGGCCCAGCCATCCCGGCAGCACGGCGAGATAGAACCAGCCGAGTACGGCGAACATCAGCACCTGGAAGATGGAGTTCAGCGCGACGAGGAAGGCGGCCGCGTTGCGATCTCCACAGGCCAGGTCGTTCCAGATAATCACCATCGCGATGCAGCGCGCGAGGCCGACGATGATCAGGCCGGTGCGGTACTCCGGCAGGTCCGGCAGCATCAGCCACGCCAAGGCGAACATCAGCGCCGGTCCGACCAGCCAGTTCAGGACCAGGCTGATGCCCATCAGACGCCGATCACTGGCGATCTCGCCCATCCGGTCGTAGCGCACCTTCGCCAGCGGCGGGTACATCATCACGAGCAGGCCGAGCGCGATCGGCAGGGAGACCCCGTCGAGCTGCACCGCGGTGATCGCGTCCGAGAAGCCGGGGATCAACCGTCCGGCGAGCAGCCCCGTGACCATCGCCAGCCCGATCCAGAGCGGCAGATAACGGTCGAGGAAGGACAGGCGGGCGCCAACGTGGGCCTCGACGGGATCGACCGCAGTCGTGTGCTCGGCGCGGGTCACGCGACCGCCTCCTTGGTTGCCAAGAGCCGGGACAGCAGGTCCGCCAGCGCCGGGACGACGCGGTAGTACACCCAGGTGCCACGCCGCTCGCTGGTGACCAGCCCGGCAGTGCGCAGGGTCTTGAGGTGGTGCGAGATGGTCGGCGCCGTGACGTCGAAGGCGCAGGTCAGATCGCACACGCAGACCTCGTCGTCCGCACTCGCGATCATGCTGAACAGCTGCAGCCGCACCGGATCGCCCAGGGCCTTGAACGCCTGGGAGAGAGTGCCCGCCTCGGACGCCGACAACGCGCGTGAGATCAGCGGCGCGCAGCACTCCACCTCGGCAAGATCAAGGCCTTGATTCAACATACGTCTAATTTAACTGTCATCGAATCAAAATTCAACGCCTCGGATACGTGTGGAGGCCGAGGCTCGCGGGTATGGCCTTCACGAGGACCACCGCAGCGTCGAACCAACGGCGGTCAGCGGGCCCCGGGACTGGCCCGGACGATCGAAAAGGCACCTAGATGAACCCGAAGGACCGCACCGACACCATCGACTGGGATCTGCTATCGCTGTACATGAACGATCACGTCAGCGGCGCGACTGCCGGCGTGGCCCGGCTGAACCACATGGCCAAGCAGTACCAGGACACCCCGCACGGCGAGAACCTGAGCCGGATCGCGCGCGAGCTGCGCGAGGAACGCGCCTTCTACCTGGAGCTGATCAGGCGGCGCGAGCTCCCCCAGCGCAGCTACCGGCAGGCTCTCGCCTGGGTCGGCGAGCGCGTCGGCCGGCTGAAGTTCAACCGCCGACCGCTGAGCACCTCGCCGATGACACCCGTGCTCGAGAGCGAACTTATGCAGAGCGCGATCGCGGGTAAGATCAGCGGCTGGCAGACCTTGACCGAGTACCACGAGGCGCTGGGGGTCGGCAGAGAGGTGTTCCAGCGGTTCATCGAGCAGGCCGAGCGTCAGATCGCCGATCTGGAGAGCATGCACGCCTGGGCTCGGCGGACCGCCTTCTACAAGGTGCAGGACGGCGAGTCCGAGACCGGCTCCCCGGCGGACCCGCGCAAGATCGACTGAACCACGCAAGATCGGCTGAGCCACCCACGGTCGTCGAGCGAGGGAGCGCCAGCGACCGACGCCGAGACGCAGCAAGGCCCGAACTAGAGGTCGATCTCCGGAAGCAGTTTCGCCAGGGCCGCGAACGCGGCGTCGTCCGACTCGAAGTCCTTGGCGTCGACGGTGGCGACGAGCTTGTCCTTGAACACCGTGCCCTGCGGGTCGATCTGCATGCAGGTGAATGCGATGTCGCCCGCGTCGACGTCCGTGATCGGCTCGTCGCAGGTCTCCTTCGAGCCGTCGGCGTACTCCTTCTGATCGATGGCGATCTCGGTCAGCATCACCCAGATCGCCGGGCCGCCCTCGGCCTCGGCCTTGAATATGCACCCAGCCTCACCCGCGGTATCGAGCGTCATGGGCTGACCCACTGCCTCGGTGACGGCGTCTGCGCTGACCCACTGGCACTCACCGTCATCGGGAGCATCGGTGTCGTCCGACTCCCCCGGATCATCGGTCTCGGTCGACTGCGAGTCACCGGTTGTGGGGTCCGAGCCCGCGGACGCCTCGTCGTCGCTTCCGCATCCTCCGAGGACGCCGACGAGTGCGCACGCAGCCACCGCGGCCGCCACCCGAAACCCACCCCTGTGCACCATGCTTCCTCCTGACGCCGAGTACCAATTCTCCTGAATCCTAAAACGTATAGGCCCCCTGGGCAATCCGCGTCGGTGATCGCTGGCTTCGGACGACCGGCCAGGGTTGCATAATGGCCGCATGAGCGAGCCGAGCACCGAGACGATCCAGACGCCGCCGCAGGCTGCCTGCACAGAATCGACCTACTTCATCGACTCCGACGACCCGGCCGTGGTCGAGTACGCCGAGAAGGTGTGCACCGACGCCGGCGCCACGACCGATCGCGAGAAGGCGGTCGCGCTTTTCTACGCCGTCCGCGACGGCTGGCGCTATGACCCCTACGACGTCTCGTACGCGAGGACCGACTACCGGGCCAGCAGCATCCTGGACTCGGCATCCAACTGGTGTGTGCCGAAGTCGATCATCCTTACCGCCCTCTGCCGCGCGGTCGGGATTCCCGCAGGGGTGGGGTTCGCGGATGTGAAGAACCACCTGCAAGCGAGAAGCTGCACGAGCAGATGGGCACCGACCTGTTCGTCTACCACGGCTACTCAGTGATGTGGATCGACGGCGCCTGGCGCAAGGCGAGCTCGGCATTCAACAAGGAGCTGTGCGAGCGGTTCGGCACCAAGGTGCTCGAGTTCAACGGTCACGATGACGCGCTGATGCACCCCTTCGACGAGTCCGGCAACCGGCACATGGAGTACGTCAACTACCGCGGCGACTACGTCGAGCTGCCGCTGGAGGACATCTTCGAGGCCTTCGACGAGGTGTACGGCGACCGCTTCAAGCAGCCGAGTACCCGCGAACGCGACGAGGCCTTCGACGGATAGCCGGCACGGCCCGAATCTCGTGAGGACGATCAGGTCCCATAGTGGTACCTGATCGTCCTCACTAGATTTTTGTGGCGGTAGGCGGGCTAGTGCTGCGACAGCTCGTGGCGGCCGACCACCATGTGGTGGACCTCGTCCGGGCCGTCGGCGAAGCGCAGATGCCGGACGTCGGTGTACAGGCCGGCCAGCGGCGTCCACTGCGACACACCCGCCGCGCCGTGGATCTGCATCGCCTGGTCGATGATCAGGCAGGCCCGCTCGGGCACCATCGCCTTGGCCATCGAGACCCAGATGCGGGCTTCCTTGTTGCCCAGCACATCCATGGCCTTGGCGGCCTTCAGCACGATCAGGCGCATCGCCTCGATCTCGATGCGGGCCCGTGAGATCTTCTCGAGGTTGCCGCCGAGCTTGGCCAGGGGCTGGCCGAACGCCGTCCGCGACATGCCGCGCTTGACCATCAGGTCAAGCGCGACCTCGGCCTTGCCGATGGTGCGCATGCAGTGGTGGATGCGGCCGGGTCCGAGACGCAGCTGGGAGATCTCGAAGCCGCGGCCCTCACCGAGCAGCATGTTGGACTCCGGCACGCGCACGTTGTTGAAGCGGATGTGCATGTGACCGCGTGGCGCGTGGTCCTCGCCGAAGACCTCCATGGGGCCGAGGATCTCCACGCCAGGCGTGTCCTTCGGCACCAGAATCTGCGAGTGCTGCTTGCCGGCGGCGCGTCGGGGCTGGTCTGCACCATCACGATCATGATCTTGCAGCGCGGGTCACCGGCGCCGGAGGCGAAGAACTTCTCACCGTTGATGACCCACTCGCCGTCCTCCAGCACCGCGCGGGTGTGCACGTTCTTCGCGTCGGACGACGCGACGTCCGGCTCGGTCATGACGTACGCCGAGCGGATCTCGCCGTCCAGCAGCGGCCGCAGCCACTGGTCCTTCTGCTCCTGCGTTCCGACGCGCTCGAGAACCTCCATGTTGCCGGTGTCCGGCGCCGAGCAGTTCATCGCCTCCGAGGCCAGCGGACTCTTGCCGAGCTCGACCGCGATGTAGGCGTAGTCGAGGTTCGACAAGCCCTCTCCGGTCTCGGCGTCCGGCAGGAAGAAGTTCCACAGCCCCTCCTCCTTCGCCTTGTCCTTGGCCTTCTGCAGTGCCTCGAGCTGACCGGGCGCGAAGGTCCAGCGGTCGGTGTGGCCCTCGCCGAGACGCTCGTACTCCTCGTACATGGGGTCGACGGTCTCCTTGATGAACCGCTTGACGTGGTCCAGCAGCGGGAGCGCCTCCTTCGACATCCGCAGGTCATTCATCTCGTCCATCGGGTCCATGCTCGGTGGATTCACGTTGTCGCTCACGGCTGCTCCGCTCAAAGTTGACGTCTGGATCAAGATCAACATAACCACGCCCCAGAACCGGCACCACCCCCACGCTTCCTACTTTGGGTGTAGACAACTCCCTGAGCGGGTATTACTCCTCAGAAGCTGACTCACCGTCAGACCCCCGACGGAAGGATCACCACGATGGCGAAGGCCGCCAAGACCGACCGCGCCGACTACACCGTTCCCGGCGTACCGACCACGAAGGGCCACGAGCTCGCAGGCAAGCTGCAGATGCGGCTGCACGCGCTCAACGACCTGGCCCTCACGCTGAAGCAGGCGCACTGGAATGTCACCGGACGCGGGTTCATCGGCGTCCACGAGATGCTCGACCCGCAGATCGATGCGGTCCGGGCAATGGTCGATGAGACTGCCGAGCGGATGGCCACCATGGGCGTGGCCCCGATCGGGACGCCGGGTGCGATCGTCGCCGACCGCACCTGGGACGACTACTCGATCGGGCGCGGTGACGTGTTCGAGCATCTCGCGGCCCTCGATCTCGTCTACACCGGGGTCGTCGAGGACCACCGCAAGACCATCGAGGCCGCGGGCGACGTCGACCCGATCACCGAGGACATGCTGATCGGTCAGGTCGCCCAGCTTGAGCAGTTCCAGTGGTTCATCCGAGCCCACCTGGAGAACTCCGACGGCTCCCTGGTGCACGATGGCGCGCAGGGTGAGCAGGCAGCCGCCGACAAGGCCAAGCCGAAGAACCCCAAGAAGTAGAGGAGAATCGGATGACTCACGACAAGAGCAACGAGCCGATCGACGACAACGATGGCCAGATGACCGACGAGGAAGCCAAGCGCATCGCGTCTGAGCAGACGGCATCGGCGTCCGAAAACGCCGACAAGGCCGGCAAGGACTGGGAAGGCCGCGACGTCGAGCCGCCCAAGCCGGTCTAGGCAACGCCGCTGAACGAAAGAGGGAGGACCCGCCCGGGTCCTCCCTCTTTCACGTCCTGAGAGCTAGACGAAGATCCCGACGATCAGGCAGAACACCAGGCCGACGATCGACAGGACCGTCTCCATGATCGACCAGGTCTTGACCGTCTCTCCGACCGACATCCCGAAGTACTCCTTGATCAGCCAGAAGCCGGCGTCGTTCACGTGCGAGAAGAACACCGATCCCGAGCCGATCGCGAGCACGATCAGCGCGAGCATCGCCGTGGACATGTCCCCGGACTCGGTGAGCGTCTCGACGATTGGGAGCATGATCGCGGACGCCGTGATCGTCGCGACCGTGGCCGAACCGGTCGCGAGGCGGATCAGGACCGCGACGAACCACGCGATGAGGATCGGCGAGAAGCTCGAGTCGGCGACGAACTTCGCGATCACCGTGCCGATTCCGGTGTCGACGAGCGATTGCTTGAAGCCACCCCCTGCGCCGACGATCAGGATGATCCCAGCGATCGGCGGCAGGGACGACGCGACGGAGTCGGCCAGCTCCTTGCGCCCCATGCCCGCCGGCGTACCCAGCAGGAAGAACGACACGATCACAGTCAGCAGCAGCGCGATCAGCGGAGTGCCGACGAACTCGATGGTCTTGTACCACCAGGTTCCCTGTGACTGCGCCGAGGTCACGAAGATCTCGACCAGCGCCTTTCCGAGCATCAGCACGACCGGAACCATGATCGCGGTGATGGTCATCCCGAAGGACGGGCTGGGCTTGGACCGGGTACTGACCGACTTCCCGACAGTGGTCTGCTCGGTGTCGGAGTCGCCGGCCTCGCGGTCGGCGTGGTCGAGGTCCTCGCGGTCGGCATGGTCGGCGTGGTCGGCGTCCTGGTGTCGGGCCTCCTGGTGTCGGGCGTCCTGGCCTCGGGCGTCCTCGACCTTCTCGCGCTCACCCTCGAAGAGGGTCGGCGTGGGCAGCTCGACCCACTTGGCCGCGAGCTTGGCGAACATCGGGCCGGAGATCGCGATGGTCGGAATGGCGATGAGGATGCCCAGACCCATGGTGATACCGAGGTTCGCACCGAGGGTGTCGATGCCGATCAGCGGGCCGGGGTGCGGTGGCACGAGTCCGTGCATTGCCGACAGGCCGGCCAATGCCGGGATGCCGATGCGGATCAGCCCGAGGCCGGAGCGCCACGCGACCAGCATGATCACCGGCATCAACAGGACGAGGCCGATCTCGAAGAACATCGGGAGGCCGATGATCGCGCCGATGATGCCCATCGCCCACGGCAGAAAGGCGGTGCTGGACTTGGAGATGATCGTGTCGACGACCTTGTCGGCGCCGCCGGAGTCGACCAGGATCTTGCCGAACGCCGCGCCAAAGGCGATCAGCAACCCGACGCCCGCGATCGTGTTCCCGACGCCGGTCGTGAAGCTCTCGACCGCGGTGCCCAGATCGGCTCCGGCGATGTCGACACCAGCAGGGCGCCGATGGTCAGCGAGATGAACGCGTTGAGCTTCGCCCACAGGATGAGCGCCACGATCACCGCGATCGCCACCAGCGCAGCGACCACCAGCCGGCCGGTCGAGGCGATCGGCTCGACCAGATCGGCCGCGAGCACCGTCATACTCATCTCGACATCTCCCTACTTCCTCTGCGCGACCCGTGCCACTACGGTGTCGACGATCGTGTCCACCGGTAGGTCAAAGCGAACGACCATGCCGTTCTCCCACTCCTCGAGCGCCTCGAGGGTGTCGTACTGCGATTGCACGAGCGTGGTGGGCATGAAATGCCCCTTGCGCGCCGCGACCCGTTCTACCGCGACCTCCTGCGGACCGTGCAGGTGCGCGAAGAAGACTCCCGGGACGTGCCTGCGGATCACATCGCGATAGACCACGCGCAGCGCAGAGCACCCGATGACCCCACCGGTCTCGGCGTTGTTCGCCAGCCATTCGCCGCACTTCTCCAGCCACGGCCAGCGGTCCTCGTCGGTCAGCGCGTGGCCGGAGGCCATCTTCTCGACGTTAGCCCTGGGATGGAGGTCGTCGCCGTCCGCGAACGGGATGTCGAGGCGCTCGGCGATGCCCTCTCCGACCGTCGTCTTGCCGCAAGCAGTCACCCCCATGACCACGATGACCGGACTCGTGAATCCGGGGGCGCCGGCGGGACTGGCGGACATGATGCACCTCACTAGAGCAAACGACCTTACCGACAGTTAACTCCTCTTCGATCGCTCACCCCGGGGCACCCGGGGTGGGCCGCGTGTCTGCCGGGACGTCCAGAATGAACAGGTGACCAGGGTGATCGGCGTACGCGGTGACGGGACTCCCTGGCTGCACCACGTCGGGCGCACGTCGGAGGTCACCCTGGACGAGCTGAACCAGATCGAGCAAGGCGGGCACCCTCGTTGGCTGATCCCGTCGGCAGCGGCGAGCTATCCGGTGCTCCGCCGCGGCGGCGTCCGGCTCGATCGGTGTTACGACCTCGCGCACGCCGAATCGGTCATCAGCGCGTTCGAGGGCACCCCGGTGGCCGGGCCGGCGAGTGCTCCGCCGACGTCGCTGACCCTGTTCACTGAGGACGACGACGCGGACGCCGGGGCAGTCGCGGCCACCCAGTACGCCGACCAGCAGCGCCGGCTGGCGGCTACCGGGCACGCCGACCGGCTCGGGCTGCTCATCGCCTCCGACAGCGTCGGAGCGCTCCTCGCGGTCGAGATGACCGAGGCCGGGATCCCTTGGGACGCCGCGATTCACGACCGGTTGCTGACCGAGGCACTCGGCGTCCAGACCCTTCCCGGGGCGCGGCCATCGCGGCTGCAGGAGCTGGCCGACCGGATCATCGAGTCCTTCGGCAGGCCGGTCAACCCCGACTCTCCGCAAGACGTGCTTGCCGCCTTCGCACGCGATGACATCGTCCTCCAGAGCACCCGCAAGTGGCACCTCGCCGGCGTCGACCACCCCGCGGTGGCGCCCCTGCTGGAGTACAAGGAGCTCTCCCGGCTGCACACCGCCAACGGCTGGGCCTGGCTGCGGGAGTGGGTGCGCGACGGCCGGTTCCGGCCCGAGTACCTCCCGGCGGGGGTAGTGACCGGCCGGTGGGCGACCCGGGGCGGCGGTGCGCTGCAGATCCCCCGGCGGTTGCGCTCGGCCGTCGTCGCCGACCCCGGCAAGACGCTCGTCGTGGCGGACGCCGCGCAGCTCGAGCCCCGGATCCTCGCGGCACTCTCCCGCGATCCCGGCATGATGCGCGCCGCCGGCGCCGAGGACATGTACGCCGCGCTCGCCACCGAGGCCTTCGACGGACGACGCGACCAGGCCAAGGTCGGGCTGCTCGGCGCGATGTACGGACAGGTCGGCGGCGGTGCGGCGCGACCCCTGCAGGTACTGCGGGACCGCTACCCGCGGGCGCTGCAGCTGCTCGAGGACGCCGCCCGCACCGGCGAGCGAGGCGGGGTGGTGCGCACCCGCCTGGGCCGCACCTGCCCGCCGGGCAGCGAGCGCGACCCCACGCCCGCCCAGGAACGGGCACGCGGCCGGTTCACCCGCAACTTCGTCGTCCAAGGCACCGCCTCGGAGTGGGCCGGCTCCCTGCTGGGGATCCTGCGGCAGCGGCTGCACCGGGCGTACGGCGACACCGACGCGGCGCGGATCGTCTTTTACCAGCACGACGAGGTCATGGTGCACTGCGACGCAGCACTGGCGGACGACGTCATCGCGCACGTCGAGGCCGCGGCGCTCGCCGCCACCCGGTTGCTGTTCGGCGAGACCGAGGTGGTCTTCGGGCTCGACGTACGCGCGGCGAGAACCTACGCCGAGGCCCACTAGCGCATACGCTCATCTGGTGAGTATCGACGTACTGACGCGCACCCCGACCACACCCGAGTCGTTCGGCGGCCTGACCGACGACGAGCGGCGGGCCGGGCTGCGGAAGATGAAGATGGTCGCCACGGGGCTGCTCGTCTTCGCCGCGATCGTCTTCGTAATCTGCGTGATCTGGCAGCGCAATGACGCGCCGGGATGGGTCGGTTACGTGAAGGCCACCGCCGAGGCGTCGATGGTGGGCGCGCTCGCCGACTGGTTCGCGGTGACCGCGCTATTCCGGCATCCGATGGGGATCCCGATCCCGCACACCGCGATCATCCCCAACAAGAAGGACTCCCTGGGCTCGTCCCTGGGGGAGTTCGTCCAGGGGAACTTCCTGACCGGGCCGGTGCTGGCCGAGAAGCTGCGGCAGGTCGGTGTGTCGCAGAAGGTTGGCGAGTACATCGGAGATTCGGAGAACGCGCGCAAGCTGGGCAACAACTTCGGCCACGCGATCGAGGTCGGTGCCGAGATCATGACGGACGACGACGTCCAGGACGCCTTCGACAACATCATCATGAAGCGGGTGCGGCAGGTGGACGCCGCACCGATCCTCGCAAAGCTCATCGACGTCGCCGTCGAGGGCGGCAACCACCAGCACATGATGACTGCCGCGCTCAAGGGCATCTCGAAGTTCATGCACGACAACCGGGCGGTGCTGCGGCTCAAGCTCGCCCAGGAGTCCCCCGACTGGGTGCCGTCGTTCGTCGACGACAAGATCTTCGAGCGGATGTTCAACGGCGTCCAGTCCTTCATCGACGACGTCTCGAACGACGAGCAGCACGCGATGCGCACCCAGTTCGACGTGAAGGTGCGCGAGTACGCCGAGCAGCTGCGCACCGACCCTGAGGCCGCCGAGAAGATCGCCGCGATCCGCGACGACGTGCTCAACCACCCCGCCGTCCGCGAGTGGTCGCAGGGTGCGTGGACGACGCTCAAGCGGCAGATCATCGAGATGGCCGCCGACCCGGAGTCCGACCTGCGCAAGAGCGTCGACTCGACGATCATGCGACTGGGCCGGATGCTGCAGGAGGACAAGGAGCTGCAGCGCAAGGCCGACGGTTGGATCGAGCGCGGCGTGCTCTACATCGTCGACCAGTACAAGGACGACATCGCCGACCTGATCTCCGGCACAGTCGCGCGCTGGGACACCCAGGACACCTCCCGCAAAATCGAGACCCTGGTGGGACGTGACCTGCAGTTCATCCGCATCAACGGCACCGTGATCGGCGCCCTCGCCGGCCTGGCGATCTACACCATCTCCCAGCTCATCGGCTGATCCCCAGCTTCCTCCGTCGACGGCTCATCGGCTGATCCTCGCGGCAGCTCCCACACACGCTCGTCGACCAGCGTCGAAGGCGCGCGGAGAGGACGCAGGATGACAATGCCCGCAACCACCGTCACGTGACCAGCGGAGCTCCCGCTGCTCGGTCGATATAGCAGTCGAAAGTTCCGGTGATCCCGTGTACGCCCGGAATCGCCGCCTTCACCTCACCGGTGACCGTTGGATACGCGGCAGTGACGACGTCCTGACAGACCATCTGCGCAACATCGGCTCCATAGCCGTCCTCCGCCGGGGCCGAGTCCATCGGGGTCTTGCCGTTGCGGACGACGGTGACCAGCGTCTGCGCGTTCGCCTGCGGATCGTCGCATGCGAGGGGCGTCGTACCGGCCGAGTCGACCTTCAGGCACAGCGCCAGTTCCTCGGGCACCGTCCCCAGGTCCAGGCCGGGCGCATCGATCGGGAGCGGCGTCTCGGTGAGGCTCACCAGGTCGCACCGCATCCACCGTTGACCGTCAGCCCACTGGTCCGCGGTCGGCAGCCAGACCCGCGGCGCAAGCGATGTCGCGCGATAGGCCGCCTGGGCCCACTTGTCATTGACGTCGACAGCCGCGGAGGCGAAAGCCTGCCCATAGATCGGCGCGCAACCGGGCAGCACCACGGTCTCCCACGTCTCGTCGTCCGCAGCGTCGAGCCGTTCCCCTGCCTGGGCCAGCTCACCGAGGGCCGTCTCCTGCCCGAGTGGGAGGTCGACGACGTCCACGGTGATGGCGTTGTGCGACGCGGCGCAGTCCGTCGGTTCCTGCTCTGTTGCGGTGACGGCGGACCCGGGATCGAGCTGCTGCCCGGTGAGCTCCCAGCACGAGCCGGCTTGCGGCGCGGCGGCGGGCTTCGCGGACTCCCCGTCCGCATCCGGGCTGCAGGCGACAACGGTGACCAGCAGCGGAACCGTCAGCAGCAGGCGGGCAGCACGCACGACACGACTACTTCAGGAAGGGGTCGCCGGGGGCACGGTCCACATAGCAGTCGAAGCTGCCGGTGAACGAGAACGCGATCGGGAGCGCCGCCTTGCCGTCCTTTCCCGCGTCGGGGTAGGCACTCTGGACGGTGTCCGCGCACATCGCGCCGGCTTGGCCGGAGAAGGCGTCGTAGTCCTGCTTGGCCGACTCGGTAGTGGCGGCGTCGAGCACGATGGTCACGACCGCCTGACCGTTGACGCTCGGGTCGTCGCAGGGCATCGCTAGATAGCCCTCGGCATTGGCGTTCAGGCAGGCGATCAGCTCGTCCGGAACCTCGGCCAGATCGGGCGTGGGGGTCTCGAAGGCGATCGGCTCGGCGGTCGGGTTCGCGATGTCGCACCGCCCCCACCGCGCCCCGCCGTTCCACTCCTCGGCGGTCGGGGGCCACGCGTACCCGTGCAACGTCGAGGCCCTGTACGCCGACGCGATCCCCCCCCCCCCGACATCGACCGCGGCGGCCGCGAACCCCTGGTCCCACGCGGCTCGGCACGCGGGGGCGACGACCGAGCGCCAGTTCGACTCGTGCCCGGGATCGACCGCCTGCCCAGTCGCGACCGCGCCCTCGACCAGCACCTCATGCTCGGGAGGGATGCCGACGACCGCGACGGTGACCGAGTTGTGCTCGGCGCCGCAATCGACCGGGGTAGCGGCCGTTGACACCATCGCCATGCCCTCGTCGAGGTCCTGGGCGCTGAGGTTCCAGCACTGACCGGCTTCTGGAAGAGTGGCGCCGCCGGCGACCGGGTCGACCGGGCCGCCCGGCATGATGCCGGAGTTCGGCGCCTCGCTCGACGTCGCCGCGGTCTCGGATCCGTCCGGGTGCGACTGCTCGTCGTCTGAGGTGCAGGCGGCAAGCGTGAGCATCAGTAGTGCGGCCAGCAGGGATCGGACGATCCGCATCGGGCAACTCCTCGTGTCGGGGACGTTCCGAGTCTGCCACGCGATCTAGCGGTACTCGCCGACCTCGGGGGTCTCCCCAGCCTCCAGCGCGGTGATGTATGCCCACGCGCGCGGTTGGGAACCATCGGTGTCGGTCACGCCGTACTCGCGTCCCAGCACCTCGGACGTCGTCGACCGCTGGTTCCAGCGCGCCTTGTCTCGGTCCGCAGCCATCGCGGCGATGCATCGGCCGGCGTACAGCGGCGACTCCGAGACTGCGAAGCTCTCCGGCGCGACCTCGCCGGTGCCGGTGTCGGTCCATGCCTCCTGCCAGTTCTCCTCGCGGACACCGAACAGGTCGAGCATCATCTCCGAGCGTAGCCAGCCGGGACTGACTGCCACGGCCGTGCATTCGTGCTCAGCGAGCTCGTGGCCGAGGCTGTACGCCAGTCTGATCAGGCCGGTCTTGATCACGTCGAAGTACGCATTGATCCGGTAGTGCGTGTCGTTGTACGCCGCGTCGCCGTCCGTGAGCGTCACGTGCAGGCCGCCCTCGTGGCGGTGCAGCAGGTCCAGGGCACAGGTGGCGGTGAGCAGGTGGGCCTCGAGCACGCCGCGCAGCATGCGGCGTCCGATCTCGACGTCCTGCTTCCAGACCGGCTGCTCCCACTCGCCGTGCAGATGCTCGCCCCCGAGACTGGTAACGAGGACGTCGAGCCGGCCGTGCTCGCGCTCGATCGTGGCTACGAGCTCGCGTACTTCGGCCTCGTTCGTGTGGTCGACGCGCACGGCGATACCCCGCCCTCCTGCCCGGGTGACCAGCTCGGCGGTCTGCTCGATCGTTTCGGGCCGGTCGTACTCCGACCGCTCACCGCCGCCGGACCGGCCCGTGCAGTACACGGTCGCTCCCGCTTCGCCGAGCGCCCTCGCTGCTCCCCTGCCCGCTCCGCGGGTCGCCCCGGCCACAAGTGCGATCCGGCCACTTAAAGTCTTGGTCTTGCCGTTATCTGTCTTCATGCGTTCCATCGTCCGCGGTAACCCTGCCATCTAGTGTCAGGGTTGAGGCGTAGATTCAGCGCATGCGTTCATCACGGTTGCTCGCCATGCTGCTGGCGATCCAACGTACCGGACGTCACACCGCTGTCGCGCTCGCTAAGGAGTTCGACGTCTCGGTGCGGACCGTGTATCGCGACATTCAGGCACTGCAGGACGCGGGCGTACCTTTGTGGACTGAGGCCGGACCCGCTGGCGGCGTACGGCTCATGACTGGCTGGCGATCCCCGATCGACGGTATGACTGGTGAAGAGATCAGCGCGCTGCTGTTCGGGCCGGCCGGTGCCGCGGACCTCGGGATGGCGGCGGTCCTGGCGACCGCGCGATCCAAGGTGCGCTCCGGGCTTCCACCGTCGGTGGTGACGCAACTCGACACCGTCACCGAACGCTTCCACATCGACTCGACGGACTGGTTCGGCGAGCGAGACCCTGGACCGTCTCTCGCTATCGTCGCCTCCGCCGTGTGGGACGGCGGTCGGCTAGACATCCGCTACCGGTCACGGTCCCGGCGGCTCGACCCCGCCGGTCTGGTCCTGAAATCCGGTGTCTGGTATCTCGTTGCCTTCCACCGCGGCAATCCACGAACCTACCGGCTCCAGCGGATCGAGTCGGCTCGCCGTCGAGCAGAGCCTGCCCGCCGCCAGCAGGGATTCGTGCTCGCAGACTACTGGAGCACCGTGGCCGGCGAACTTGATCGAAGCATCCGGCGGCTTGCCACGATTATCCGGCTTCCCGCCGGCTCGGCCGGTTATCTGCGAAGGCACGTTCCCGGGCCATTGACCGCCGAGGCCATCGACGACGCCGAGATCGACGGCGAGCACCTAATAATCACGCTACCGGTCGAGAATGTCGAAGTCGCGACCTTCCAACTCGCCACGGTTCCCGGTATCGAGGTGCTCGAGCCATACGAGCTCCGCGAGTCACTGCGCGCACTCGGCGGTTGCCTGAGCGCTGTGCACGGATAGCGTCGTCCACGCGACAAGGGGCTTCTCACGCCCAATGCCGCTGGCTACTGTCTGACTAGATAACGTCAAGGTCTGAGGCCAGCATGATGAGAGATGAGTTTGATCAGGTTTTAGAACGCTATCGAACAGGGACACAGGACAGCACCGTCTTACCGGAGGTGACACCGCCAGGTAGCGAACCAAGTTGGGATTACTGCTACTCGTGGTTTCGAGCGGGCCGAGGCGAAGACCTTCGCCGAGATTGTCTCGAACTCGGCTATTACCTCGCGAACTGGGGGATGTTTCGCGGATCCGGAGCCCTAATGCGGACTAACCTTACGGCTTTTGTGCCCGTCATGGATGTCATCAATGCGCATGACGAAGAAATGCGCGGGGTTCAACTCGCGGGCTCGAATAGTGAGTGGCGGGCGCTTGAGGAGGTCTACGGCGCCCTATCCGTGACGCTGCCCAGCCATGTCCAACCGAGCGCCACCCTCATCACCAAGGTGATTCTGGGTGTCTGGGGATGCATCCCCGCGATGGACACCTACGTTCTCGCTGGAGTGAGGAAACTGCAGCAAACAAAAGGGAAGCAAGGCATCGCGAGTTTTAATCGAAACTACTATGACTTTATGGTCGAACTCACCCAAACACATACGGACGAAATCGATAGATACCGAACGACGGCAAAACTATCCACATTCAACTCCGACACCACTGTGGGCGCCCCAAACCTCCCGGTCGGGAAGGTGCTGGATATGTACCTGTTTCAAATAGGCACCGAAGTGCTCAATGGAGAAAGTTAAGACCTAAGGCTACGGACTGCCACGTCGGTCGTCGGCACTTTCGGCCTGCGACGTCTCCAAGCGTTCCGCGCTCGTCGACGACCGTATGGGCGCGGTGGCTACTGCATGGCTTCGGCGGCGAGCTCGGCGATGGTCTTCACCTCGCGACCGGCGAGGTCGCGGATCTGGGTCTGGCAGGAGAAGCCGTCGGCGACGACGATAGCGTCAGGATCGGCCGACAGCAGCGGAAGCAGCCGATCCTCGGCGATCCTCTTCGAGAGGTCGGCGTGCTTGGCGTTGAACCCGAACGAGCCTGCGAGACCGCAGCACCCCGAATCCAGCACCTTCACGTCGTAGCCGAGCGCCGTCAGGATCTCGACGTCCGCCTGGTACCCACCGTTCGCGTTCTGGTGGCAGTGCACCTGAAGCAGGACCCGCTTGCGCACGTTCCCCTCTGGCTGCGTCTCGACGTCGCCAGTTCCTCGCTCACTCGAAGACCGTTCGGGCCCGTTCCCAGCACGGCGGGCGATCAGCCATTCGGGGAGGGAGCAGGCGATCTCGCTGAGTACCTGGGCGCGCGGGTCGTCCGGGAACAGGCCCAGCAACTCGTCGCGGAAGGTCGCCAGGCATGACGGCTCGAGGACGACGACCGGCGTCCGCGCCTCGATCGCCGGGTGCAACGACCGCATCGTCTTCTCGAGGTTCCGCTTCGCCGTCGACAGCATCCCGTAGTCGTACAGCGGTCGGCCACAGCACAGGTCCTCCTGCGGCACAACCACGCGTCCACCGGCCGCCTGCATCACCTTGACAGCGGCGATCCCCGCCTCGGGGCCGAGGTAGTTGGTGAAGGTGTCGACCCACAGCACCACGTCGCCCGGCTGCTGCGCGACGTTCTTCTTGAGCCACGCGCGCAGCGTCTCCTCGGCGAAGTGCGGCGCGGGACGCGAGTTGGTGACACCGACCGCCGACTTCAGCACCTTCCCTACCGGCGAGGCGAGTACGCCGTTGGCCAGCGACGGCAGCTTCGAGGCGAACTTTGACCCGTAGCGGATCATGCCCAGCGAGTAGGCCTCGCGCGGGCGCACCTTCCCCTTGTAGTAGTGCGACAGGAACTCCGACTTGAAGGTCGCCATGTCGACGTTCGTCGGGCAATCGGTCTTGCATCCCTTGCACGACAGGCAAAGATCGAGCGCTTCCTTGACGTCCTCGTTGCGCCAGGTCGCCTCCGTGATCTCGCCGCGGAACATCTCCTGGAAGAGCTTCGCGCGTCCACGCGTCGAGTGCTTCTCGTCGCGCGTGGCACGGTACGACGGGCACATCGTGTTCGTGTCGGTACGGCGGCACCGCCCGACGCCGACGCAACGATCCGCAGCATCCTGCAGCGAGTAGCCCTCGTCACCGAAGAAGAAGGTCGTCTTCGACAGCGGGTTGTGCGGCCGATCCGGCCCATGCTTGAGATTGGTGTCGAGCGGGAATGGGTCGATGAGCTTTCCGGGGTTCATCCGGGACGCCGGATCCCAGGCCTGCTTGAACTCCTTGAAGCCCTTCATCAGCGTCGGGGAGAACATCTTCGCCCACAGCTCGGCCCGCCCTTGCCCGTCTCCGTGCTCACCGGAGATCGAGCCGCCGAGCTCGGCCACGATCGAGGCCGCCTTCTCGAGGTACGCACGGTAGTCCTTCAACCCTTCGAGGGTCTCGGTGTGGAAGTTGGAGCGGGTGTGCATGCAGCCATCACCCAGGTGGCCGTACCAGCAGCCGTGGTAGCCGAACTCGTCCCACAGCTTGGTCATCCGGCGCAGGTACTCCCCGAGCCTCTCCGGGGGAAGCGCGGCGTCCTCCCAGCCCTCGACCAGCGGCTCCTCCCCCGGCGGGCGCGCCGTAGCGCCCAGCCCGGACTCGCGCACCGCCCACATCGCCTTCTGCTCTGCGGCGGTGCGGCATATCAACACGCTCGGATTCCCCGGTGCAGCGGCGACTGCCTCCTCGACCATCGCCTCGACGTCCGCCTCGTCGAACGAGCCGAACTCGGCCAGCACCCACCCCTTGCCCGCCGGCAGCGTCGCCAGCGACTGCAGGTGCATGTTGCGGCGACGCATATAGATGGTCAGCTGCTCGTCGACGCCCTCGCAGCCGATGATGCCGCGCATCTGACGGAATGCGGGCGCGTTGTCAGCCGCAGCAAAGATGTCCTCGTATCCGAGGACGACGAGCCGGCGGTGCGTGGGCCATGGCACGAGCTTGAGCTTGGCCTCGGTCACGACCACCAGGGTCGACTCGCTGCCCACCAGCGCTCGCGCGATGTGCGGGCCGCCCTCCTCGCTCAGCGAGTCCAGGTTGTAGCCGCTCACTCGGCGCGGGATGTCAGGGAACTCCGCACGTACCGCCTCGGCGTACTTCTGGCGAATGTCGGCGATCTGCCGGTAGATCTCCCCGGTGCGACCAGGCACGCGCGTCAGCTTCGCCAGCTCGTCCTCGCTGATCTTGCCGACGTCGAGGGTGTGCCCGTCGTAGGTGATCACCCGAAGCGACTCAATGTTGTCGACGGTCTTGCCGGCGTACACCGAGTGCGTGCCGCAGGAGTTGTTGCCGATCATTCCGCCGATGGTGCAGTAGGCGTGCGTGGCGGGATCCGGCGCGAAGGTCAGGTCGTGCTTCTCGGTGACCAGGCGCAGATCGTCCAGCACGATGCCCGGCTGCACCCGCACCCAGCCCTCCTCGACGTTCAGCTCGACGATGCGGTTCATGTGCCGCGAGAAGTCGATAATCAGCGCGACATTGCAGGACTGACCAGCGAGGGAGGTTCCACCACCGCGGGACAGGACGGCGGCGTCCACCTCGCGGGCGCAGTGGAGCGCCCAGGCGACGTCGTCCTCGTTGCGCGGAAACACCACGCCCAAAGGGATCTGGCGGTAGTTTGACGAGTCGCTGGCGTACGCCGCCCGCGTGCCACTCCCGAACTCGATGTCCCCGGTGAACCGCTCCTGGAGCAGCTCCTCGAGCCGCAGCCGGCTCGCCTCGTCAACAGTGTTGCGGTCGATCTGCGTTCCTGGACGTCCCGGCATGCCGAGGTCGACCGTGGTCATGCTTGCTGTCCTTCCTGACCAGCGCCGCGGGCGCTGGCGACCTGCCACAGGGTGACCGACGCGGCCACCGAGGCGTTGAGTGATTCGGTTGCTCCCGACATCGGGATGGAGACGATCTGGTCGCACTTCTCCGCCACGAGTCGCGAGAGCCCCTTGCCCTCCGATCCGACGACGATGCACAGCGGATCGCCTGCCATGTCGAGGTTCTGCAGCTCGACATCACCGTCGGCGGCCAGACCGACGACGAACACGCCGGCCTTCTGGAGTGCTACGAGCGCGCGCGACAGGTTCGTCACCTGGGCGATCGGCAGCCGAGCGGCCGCACCAGCCGACGTCCGCCACGCCGTGGCCGTCATGCCCGCGGCGCGGCGCTCCGGCACGATGACGCCGTGCGCGCCGAAGGCGGCTGCCGACCGGACGACGGCGCCGAGGTTGCGCGGGTCCTGGACGCCGTCCAGCGCGACCAGCAGCGGCACCTGCCCGGCGTCCACCGCCGATGCGATCATGTCGGCCGGGTCGGCGTACTGGAACGGTGGTACGGCGATGCCGAGGCCCTGATGCAGGGCCCCGCCGGTGAGGCGGTCCATCTCGCTGCGCGCCACCTCCTGGATCGGGATGCCGCGCTCGTTGCAGATCTTGATCGCCTCGCGCACCCGGTCGTCGATGTCGGTGCGCTCGGCGATGTAGAGCGCGGTCGCGGGAATCTCGGCGCGCAGCGCCTCGACCACCGGATTGCGACCGACCAGCAGCTCGGGGCCACCGCTCTGCCGCCGCACCGTCGACGTGCGCCCGGCGACCTTCTTCGCGCCCTGGGACCGGCGGTATGCCTTGTGGTTGGGGCGGTCCTCGGCGCGAGGCGTCGGTCCGCGTCCCTCAAGCCCTTTGCGGCGCTGGCCGCCAGACCCAACGACCTGGCCCTTCTTGGTGCCGCTCTTGCGCATCGCGCCTTTGCGTTGGGAGTTACCGGGCATGACAACCCCGGGTCGCAGCGCGGCTGGTCGACGACGTCGGTTTCTGGCTCACCCCGACATCCTACGGCGCCGCGCACGAGCGCCCGGCCGCGCGAGTGTCAGCCGGCCGTCGGCCAAGCGGCGCGCCGACGCCCGCTGCCGCTCTCCCATTCTTCCACGCTCATCGAGTTCCATCTCGCGTACCAATCGGCACACCGAGCGCACCACTCCTGCCCGTCGGCCATCGTCGTGACGGCGATGCTGCCGAAGCACAGTTCGCAGATCGGGAAGAGCGCCCCCTCGTTGATCGACAGCGTGCTCGCCTCCTGCACCATCAGATGCTCCACTTCGGGCCGTCCGGGGTGTCCTCGATGGTAACTCCGCGTGAGGTCAGCATGTCGCGGATCTGGTCCGCACGCGCGAAGTCCTTGGCCGCCCGAGCCTCGGTGCGCTGCGCGAGCAGGTCGTCGATCGCCCACCCCAGATCGGCACCGCCCGCTGACGCCCACTGCGGGTCGAGCGGGTCCAGACCGAACACGTCGAGCATCGCCCGCGCCTGCGCAGCGAGATCGGCGGCGTGTGCCTTGTCCCCGGCGCCCAGCGCCGAGTTTCCCTGCCGGACGACGTCGTAGACGACGGCGATCGCGCCCGAGACGTTGAGGTCGTCGTCCATCGCGGCCACGAACTCCTCCGGCAGCGCGACGTCGGCGACCTCGCCGGTCACGCCCGACCGCTCGATGAACCCCTCGATGCGCGAGTAAGCCGCCCGCGCCTCCTCCAGCGAGTGCTCACTGAAGTCGACCGTGGAGCGGTAGTGCACGGTTGCGAGATAGAAACGCAGGTCGACCGGCCGCGAGTCCTTGGTCAGCTCCTCGATCGACAGCGTGTTGCCCAGCGACTTCGACATCTTCTCGCCGGCCAGCGTCACCCAGGCGTTGTGCATCCAGAACTGCGCGAACTCGTCCCCGGCCGCGCATGACTGCGCGATCTCGTTCTCATGGTGCGGAAAGCGTAGGTCGATGCCGCCGCCGTGGATGTCGAACTGCGCTCCGAGATAGCGCCGCGCCATCGCCGAGCACTCCAGGTGCCAGCCCGGGCGGCCGCGGCCCCACGGGGTGGGCCACGACGCGGTCCGTGGCTCGGACTGCTTGTATGCCTTCCACAGCGCGAAGTCCCGCGGGTCGCGCTTGCGCGCATCAGTATCGGTGTCGTCGGCGGGCTGCAGCTCGTCGACCTTCATCCCGGTCAGCTCGCCGTACCGCGGCCACGACTTCACGTCGAAGTACACGTCGCCGTCCGAGACGTAGGCGTGCCCCCGGTCGATCAGCTCGCCCATCAGCTCGATCATCTCGGGGATGTGGCCGGTGGCGCGCGGTTCGTAGGACGGCGGCAGGACGCCGAGCGTGTCGTAGGCGGCGGTGCCGACCAGCTCGTAGCGGTAGGCCCACTTCCACCAGTCGACGCCGTGCTCGGCAGCCTTGTCGAGGATCTTGTCGTCGATGTCGGTCACGTTCCGGATGAACGTCACGTCGTACCCCGAGCGCATCAGCCAGCGGCGTACGACGTCGAAGGCCACCGCTACGCGCATGTGGCCGATGTGCGGCGGTCCCTGCACGGTGATGCCGCAGACGTACATCGAGACCTTGCCCGGCTCGACCGGCACGAACTCGCGCACGGCTCGTGTCTTGCTGTCATGAAGGCGAAGGGTCACCCGGTCGATCTTACGGGTGGGCCTGCCGGGTGGCGGGTGGGCCGGGAAGCCCCGCGAGGCCGGGCCGCACCCGCGACCCCTCACGCACGTAGACTGGTCGACGCACAGGGACCCTGGCGCGACCTGATGGGTGGGTAGGCGCGCCGTCCGCCCCGCCGCACCCTGAGGTCCCGCATCCGATGTCAGCCATCGCCGCCTACCGCCAGCTCTTCGCGTACTCCGGCCTGTCGTACGTCGTCTTCGCCTTCTTCGGCCGACTGCCGCTGGCGATGAGCCAGATCGGCACGCTGCTGCTGGTCCAGGACGCCACCGGCTCCTACGGCATCGGCGGGTTCTGCGCCGGAGCGCTCGCCGTCGCGAACGCCGTCGGAGCCCCGTTCTTCGGCTCGCTCGCCGACCGGATCGGACAGCGCCCGGTGGCGCTCGTCCAGTCGCTCGCCGGCGCCGTCGGCCTCGCGGCGGTCGTCGTCCTGACCTGGATGGACGTGCCGTGGCCGTGGATCGCGGTGGTGGCTGCGGCCGCGGGCCTGGCGATTCCGCAGGTCGGTCCGCTCGCGCGGGTGCGGTGGCGCCCCATGACCGCCGCCGCGCCCAACCAGGGCCGGCTGGTCAGTACGGCCTTCTCCTACGAGGGCGCCGCGGACGAGGCGACCTTCGTGCTCGGCCCGGCGCTGGTCGGCCTCGCCATCGCCGTGGTCTCGCCCGGCTTCGCTGTGCTGCTGGCCGCCGCGGTGCTCGGGGTCTTCGGTACGGCGTTCGCGCTGCACCGCACCGCCGAGCTGGTCGGACGTCGACCGACGGACGAGCGAGCCCCCGGCCGCCTGCTGACCGCCGGAATTATCGTGCTGACCGTCGCTCAGCTGACCATCGGGATCATCTTCGGCTCGGTGCAGACCGGCAACTCGGTGGTCGCCAACGACGCCGGTCAGCCCGGCCTGACCGGCCTGCTGCACGCGCTGCTCGGCGTCGGCAGCGTCGTGGCCGGAGTAGCGATGGCGGTCATCCCGGACCGCTTCCCGCTGCCGCGCCGGATGCTGGTGTTCGCGGTCGCCTTGCTCGTGCTGTCGTTGCCGCTGCTCTGGGTCGGCTCGCTCGGCTGGCTGGTCGTCATCCTCATCGTGCTCGGGTTCGCGGTGGCACCGTTCATGATCACCAACTTCTCGATCGCCGAGCGGATCACCGACCCGGCGCGCACCGGCGCCGCCATGACGCTGCTCGCCGCGGCGACCGGTCTCGGCTACGCCGTCGGTGCGGCGATCGCCGGCCGACTGGCCGACAGCGGCGGCGCGACCCCGGCCTTCGCGGTCACCGTGGCCGCCGGCGTCCTCGCTGTGCTGGTGTCGATGCTGGCCGGCCGGGTCCTGCGCGCTGACCTGCCCGGCTAGTCCTCGAAACGCCACGACCTGGGCGCGTAGTCGCTGAACCGGGCGACCTGCGCACGCGGTCAGGGTGGTGCCACGACCTGGGCCACAGTCGCGGAGGTCAGCGGCGGGGGTCCTTGGACCGGTCCAGGATGATCGGCTGCTCCGTGGTGCCCTGGCTGCCGTGCCGGACCGTGCGCTCGATCTGCGCTTCGACCTCGATGGAGCGCACCCGCACGACTCGCCAGCTCTCCGTCGGGCTGTCCGGCGGCAGCGCGATCTGGGCGGCGAGCGCCTGAACGAGCTCCGGACTGGGGCTGTCGATGATGAACCTCCGGGTCGAGCTGCTGTTGCTCTCGGTGTCGTGGAACCCGGCCATGACCTACCCCCTGCTCGGTGTTGCCCGACAGCGTAACGGCCAGCCGCCGCCGGGGCGGGCATTTCTCCTCCCACGGGATGAGCGGTTCGGACCCGGTGGATGACGCACAGGCACTGCCGTGCGGCCGACGATCGAGTCATGAATCCACGTACTGTGTCCGCTCTGCTCCTGGCGGCCCTCGGGGTCGTCGTCCTGGCGCTGTGGGGCGACCCGTTCAGCCTCCAGCTCGTCGCCTACCTCCCGATCCTGATCGCCGGCTGGCTGACCGGCAGCGACAAGGCACCCGCCGCCGGCGAGGTGCTCGGCTCCTGGGTGCTCTGGCGCTCGGTCCTGATCCTGGTCGCGGCCGGCGTCCTGTTCTGGCTGGCGCGACGCACCTGGCCGCGGGAGCATCTGCTCGGGCACCTCGACCGCCCTCGGCTACGGCGGGTGCTGTACTCGTCGGTGGCGATCGCCGCGGCCTGCCCGCTGTTCTACGCCGTCACCCGCATCGCGTGGGTCCTCGGGATCCCGCTCGGCCTGGACGCCGAGTTCCTCGAGTCGATCCAGTCCATCGTCAACAACGGCCTGGTGCTCGGGCTGCTCGCCGTCGGCGGCGCCGTCCTGACCATCGGGCTGCTGCGGCCGTGGGGCGAGGTGTTTCCGCGGTGGATGCCGTTCGTCGGTGGGAAGCCGGTGCCGGTGCGGTTCGTGACGCGGTTCGCGTGCGGCGTGGCGTTCCTGGTCGCCGCCGCGAGCGCCTACTTCATCCGCGCGATGGTGACCGGCAGCGAGATCTCGATGGCGCCCGCGGGCGCCGAGCGTTACTGGGGCGCCTGGCTGCCGGAGATGGTGTGGCCGGTGTGGGCACTCGCGCTGGCTGTCGCGGCCGTCGCGTACGCCGAGCGCCGGCGTCGCGCGGCGACCGAGGCGTACGCGCCGGCTCGTTAGGCTGGCCACGATGACCGTCGACCTCAGCTCCAGCAAGCCCGAGCGGAACGCGCAGGCGATCGACCTGATCGTCTTCGTGATCGCGAGCGGCGTGCTGCTGCCGGCGAGCATCTCCAGCGTCCGCGGGTCGACGCTCGGCGCCGCGTGGCAGTGGGCCGACCTGGTCGCCGTCGTCGCGCTGCACGCGGTCTTCCTCACCAGCCGGCGCTGGCCGGTCGAGACCTACGGGGTGGCCTGCGCGGCGATGGCGACCTTGGCGCTCTCGCCACACCTGACGCTCGCCGAGCAGGTGATCCCCGCGATCGTGCTGCCGTCGTCGCTGCTGTTCTTCTACGCCCTGTACGCCGTCGCGCTCCGGCGTGATGCGCGCACCGCGCTGATCTCGCTGGGAGCCGCGCTGCTGGGCGCCTCGGCGGTGACCTGGCGGCTTTCCACCACGCTGGACTGGACCTCTGATGTCGGCACGGGGGCCGGAGCGGCGGTGATTCTCGCCGGCGTCGCGATCCTCGGCCCGATCGCCGCGTGGGCCCTGGGCCGGCTCCGCTCGACCCGCGTGGCCTTCCTCGCCGAGCTCGAGGAGCGCGCCCGCCGTACCGAGGCCGACCGGCAGCGCGAGCGGGAGCAGGCCGCGTCCGACGAGCGGACCCGGATCGCCGCCGAGATGCACGACGTCGTCTCGCACTCGCTCGCGGTGATCGTCTCGCAGGCCGAGGGTGGCCGGATGATCGCTACCGACGAGCAGACCCGCGACGTCCTGCGCACGATCGGCACCACCGGCCGGACGGCGCTCGCCGACATGCGCTCCATGCTCGGCGTCCTCCGTTCAGACGACGTACGCCGCGGCGCGCCGTTGACCGGGATCAACGGGATCCCAGCGCTCGTCGAGCAGTCGGGAGGCCGGCTGGTGGAGCGCGGGGAGCAACAGCAACCGGCGGCCGCGGTGGCGCTGGCGGCATACCGGATCGTGCAGGAGTCGCTCACCAATGCCCTCAAGCACGGGTCCGGCCCGGTGACGGTCGAGCTCGACTGGAGCGACGGGCTGGCGATCACCGTGACCAACCCGGCTTCCGGTGCGACGGACTCGGGTACCGGGTCCGGTGTCATCGGGATGCGCCAGCGCGCCGAGGCCGTCGGCGGTACCCTCGCCGCGGGCCCGCACGGTGGCGACTGGGTGGTCCACGCCGTCCTTCCCTTGGAGGTCAAGTGATCCGAGTAGCGCTCGTCGATGACCAGCCCCTGCTGCGCAGCGGCGTCGCCATGGCCCTCGGGTCCCAGCCGGACATCGAGGTGGTCTGGCAGGCGGACGACGGCAGGCAGGCAGTCGAGACGAACGCGCGGGACGCGGCCGACATCGTCGTAATGGACGTCCGCATGCCCGTCATGGACGGGATCGCCGCCACGGAGGCGATCTGCCGTGACCAGCCGCAGTCGCGGGTGCTCGTGCTGACGACCTTCGACCTCGACGAGCACGCCCTCGATGCCTTGCGTGCCGGGGCGAGCGGCTTTTTGCTGAAGGACGCGCCGGCCGAGGAGCTGATTGCCGCCGTCCGACATGTCGCCTCGGGCGAGGCGGTGCTGGCCCCGGCCACGACGGCCCGGCTCGTGCAGCACTTCGTCGAAGGCTCCGCGCGGACGGCGTCCGACCAGGCGCTCCAGGCGGTTCAGGCGGTGGGGTCGCTCACCGGGCGCGAGCGCGAGATCACCCGCCTGATCGCCCGCGGGCTCACGAACCCGGAGATCGCCGACGAGCTCTACCTGTCGGAGACCACCGTGAAGACGCACGTGCGGGCGATCCTGCGCAAGCTCGGTGCTCGTGATCGCGTGCAGATCGTGATCACCGCCTACGAAGCTGGCCTCGTCTGAGACTGCTTACCCACCGGCAGCCGCGGCTGAGGCTGGTTACCCGCAGGTAGATGTCCCCAGATGCGGCGTTCTTGCCACATCCGGGGACAAATAGATCCCGGACCATCCGGGGACGTCCTTGATCCGTCGTCCTAGCGAGGTGCCTCGCGGACGTCGGCACGGGTCTAGACATGCGTATCGGGCGCGCTCTGGGAGGATGCGCGCCCGATACGGGAGGAAGACTTATCGGATCAGTATAGGCATGGATCGGGGGCCGCGGATCTGGCCGACGCTCCACTTGGTCTGGTCGCCGTCCTTCGGGAACGAGAAGTCCGGGAAGCGGTTCACGAACTCCTCGATGGCCACCTTCAGCTCCAGACGGGCCAGGTTGGATCCCAGGCAGCGATGAATTCCAAGACCGAACGCCGAGTGCCGGTTGACCTGGCGGTCGATGATGAACTTGTCCGCGTTCTCGATGAACTCCGGGTCGCGATTGGCGGCCGGGAAGGGAAGCAGGACGAAGTCCTCCTCCTTCATCGGGCAGCCGTTGAACTCGACGTCCTGCTTGACCAGACGCGCCATGGTGACCGGCGCGTAGGCCCGCAGAAACTCCTCCAACGCAAAGATCATGACGTCGGGATCGTTTCGCAGCCGCTCGACGTCCGCCGGGTTCTGCGCGAGATGCCAGAGCGAGGCGCCGATCGCGCTCCACGTGGTGTCGATGCCGGCGATCAGCAGCAGCAGGATCGCGCCACGCACCGTCTCATGCGCCAGCGGCTGGCCGCCGATCTCGGAGTTGAGCAGGTAGGTGGTCAGGTCGTCGCGCGGGTTCTCCACGTGCGCCTGGATCTGCTCGTCGAGGTAGGCGTTGAACTCCAGCCCGAACGCGGCCTTCTCCTCCGGCGGCGCGTCGATGTTCTCCAGCACGTTGTAGATGAAGTAGCGGAACTTGTCGTCGTCCTCAGGCGGGAAGCCCAGCATCCGCGAGATGACGGCCGGCGGGATGTGCTGCGCGTACTGCGTGGCGGCGTCGATGACCGTCTCACCCGGGGTGATCTCGCCGAGGTCGTCGAGGCGCTGGCGGCAGATCTCGCGGATCTCATCCTCTAGCGGATCGATCTTGTTGGGGCGGAACTGCGACAGCAGCAGCTTGCGCGCCATCTGGTGGAACGGCGGGTCGCTGGTGATCGGCGGGGCCTGGCCGATCGGCGACATCGCGGGATCGATGCGACCGTTGACCACGACGACCTGGCGGCTGGTGAAGTTGTCCGTGTCGTAGGCGATGGCGCGGACATCGGCGTGGGTGGTCGGCAGCCAGGTGCCGCCGTACCGGTTGCTGTGCGCGATCGGGCACTTCTCGCGAAGGTCGTCCCAGATCTCGTGCGCGTTCTTGTTGTACGCCGGGTCGGCGTGGTCGAAGTCGGTCGCCCAGTCGGCGACCGGGATCCCGTGGCTGGAGGGGTACATCTTGACCACGCCCTCGGGAAGCTCGTGGCCGTCGGAGGCGAGCATCGGCTCACCGGGGCCCTTCGAGAGATCTAGCGGTTCGGCTGACATTCGTCCTAGTCCTCCTCGAGCGACAGTGCGAACTCGGGGCAGTTGTCGACGGCGAGTTGGGCTTTGTCGCGCAGGTCGTCGGGAACCTCGCCATCACCCTTGATCACGGCGTACCCCTCGTCGTCCACGTCGACGAGCTCGGGTGCGAGTACCTTGCAGCGGTTGTGGCCTTGGCAGGCCTCGGGATCAACTTTGAGTCGCATGACCGAACGCTATCCGCTAGTGATAGCGATCACAAGAGTTGAACGCCGTTTAATTGACGACCGAATCATGTTCGTTATCGCCCGGCGACGTCGTCCTACGGATCCTGGCCGACGGACCGACAGGGACGGCGATGCCCGCCCGGACGCCGGGTCGCGGCGTCCAGACGGGCATCGAGGAGTCCTATTGAGAGGGCTACTTGCCCTTCCACTGCGGGGCGCGCTTCTCGGCGAACGCGGTCGCGCCCTCGATGGCGTCCTCGCTCTTGAAGACCGGGTCGATGATGTCGGCCTGCCAGGCCAGCAGGTCCTTGTCGATCCACTTGATCGAGCCCGAGACGAGCTGCTTGGAGGCCTTGACGGCGAGCGGTCCGTTCTGGGCGATCTTCTTGGCCAGCTCAAGCGCCTCGTCGAGCGCCTTGCCCTCCTCGGCCACGCGGGTGACCAGGCCGAGCTCCTGAGCGCGCTCGGCCTTGATGAAGTCGCCAGTCAGCGCGAGCTCCATGGCGGCGCCGTACGGCATGGTCTTGGCGAGCTTGAGGACGCCGCCCGCGGCAGCGACGAGGCCGCGCTTGGCCTCCGGGATGCCGAACTGAGCGGTCTTTGCCGCGACGATGATGTCGGCGGCGAGGGCCAGCTCGCACCCGCCCGCGAGCGCGTAACCCTCGACGGCGGCGATCAGCGGCTTGGCGATCTCGGCCTCGGTGAGGCCGGCGAACCCGCGGCCCGGGATCGAGGGGCGCTCGCCCTTGGCGAAGGCCTTCAGGTCCATGCCGGAGCAGAAGGTGCCGCCGGCGCCGGTGATGATCAGCGCGACGACCGAGTCGTCGGCCTCGAGCTTGTCGACGGCATCGGCTACGCCCTGGGCGACACCCAGGTTGACCGCGTTCTTGGCCTCGGGACGGTTGATGGTGATCACGCCGACGCCGTCGGTGATCTCTACCTTGACGAGCTCGCTGTCGCTCATGTGCGCTCCTGACTAGTTAGCAAGACGAACTTCTCCGCCTCGACGATAACGCCCCACCGGCGACCTGACCACCCTGTCAACTCCGTTCTGCGGGGCTGGGCAGACCGCTTTCGGCCCCGTAGCGTGCTCCACTGCCCCGCAGAACCACAAGGGCGGACGGCGGGGTCAGGAGACGGACGACGAGCGGGGGTAGATCAGCGCGACGGCATTGGCCAGGCGGCCCTCCTCGCGGCCGGGATAGCCCAGCCCGTCGGTGGTGGCGCCGGCGACCGACACCGGCGCCCCGATGACCTCACTCAGGAGGGCCTGCGCCTCGTCGCGCCGCGTGCCGATCTTGGGGGTATTGCAGACGATCTGCACCGAGGCGTTGCCGATCTCGAAGCCCGCGTCGCGCACGAGCCGCACGCACTCGGTCAGCAGCTGGACGCCGGACGCACCGGCCCACTCCGGTCGGCCGGTTCCGAAGACCGCTCCCAGGTCGCCCAGCTGGGCGGCGGCCAGCAGCGCGTTGCAGAGTGCGTGGCACGCCACGTCGGCGTCCGAGTGCCCGGCGCAACCGTCGACGCCGTCCCACCGCAGGCCCGCCACCCAGCACTCGCGACCGATCTCGATGGCGTGGATGTCGGTGCCGGTGCCGACGCGCGGGACGATCATGCGCCCAGCGTAGATGGCCACCAACCGCGGATATTCAACCGTCTGGTTGACAACTGTCGGCACCAAGGCCTACGGTTTTCTCAACCGATCGGTTGAGAAAGGGGCGCGATGACAGACACTCTGTCCCGGGCGTTCGCCGCGCTGGCCGATCCGATCCGGCGCGACATCGTCGTCCGGCTCTCGATCGGCGACGCGACGGTGGGCGAGCTGGCCGCGCCGTACGACGTAAGCCTGCAGGCGATCAGCAAGCATCTGAAGGTGCTGGAGGACTCCGGCCTCGTCTCCCGCCGTCGCGACGCCCAGCGGCGTCCGGCACACCTGGAGGCCGAGGCGCTCGGCGAGCTGACCACCTGGATCGAGCGATATCAGCGACAGGCCGAGGAGCGCTTCTCCCGGCTCGACGACGTCCTGGCCCGCATGGCGCAGGACGAGATGGAACAGAACGAGCAAACCCACCCCCGTTCGAGAGGAGAGCACCGATGAGCACCAATGACCACATCACGACCGCCCGGATCGAGGCCGCTGAGCACGTGCCACTGATCCGCATCACCCGCGACTTCAAGGCGACGCCGGCGCAGCTGTTCCGCGCCCACACCGACCCGGACCTGTACGCCGCGTGGGTCGGCCCGCACTCGGTACAGACCCGGATCGACTACTGGGACGCGCGCAGCGGCGGGTCATGGCGGTTCCTGAACCTGCGGGCCGGCGAGGAGTTCGCCTTCCGGGGCTGCTTCCACGAGGTCCGCCCCGACCGGATCGTCCAGACCTTCACCTGGGAGGGCATGCCAGACGCCGTGTCGTTGGAGACGATGACCTTCGAGGACCTCGGCGACGGCCGGACCCGGCTGCATGCCCAGTCGCTGGTCGATTCCTTCGAGGGCAGGGATGCGTGGCTCCAGAGCGGCATGGACGTCGGCGTCAACGAGGGATACGCGAAGCTCGACGACCTGATCGCAAGCGACGCGGCTGCGCTCAGCCCGCTCCCCCAGCGCGCGCTCGCCGAGAAGTACCGGGCGATCGCCTCCGAGTTCGACCGCCGGGTCCGGGCGGTCAGCGACTGGGACGTTCCGACGCCGGTCAAGGAGTGGACGGCGCGCGACATCGTCGACCACCTCGCCACCTGGCTGCCCGCCGTCCTCAGCAGCGCCGTGCAGCTCGACCCCGGGCCGCCGGCGTCCAAGGATCCGGTCGGGGCGTGGGAGAACCTCGATCGTCAGGTGCAGGCCATCTTCGACGATCCGGCGTCGATGGAGATCATCCACGCGAACCCGAACACCGGCGAAAACCCCCTGCCGGTGATCATCGATCGCATCTTCACCGGAGACGTCTTCTTGCATACCTGGGATCTGGCCCGCGCGACCGGTCAGCCCGACCGGCTCGATCCCGACATGGTGCACGACGCCTACGAGGGGATGCGCGCCGCCGAGGAGTTCCTGCGGCCGACCGGTCAGTTCGGCGAACAGCAGCCCGTGCCGGACGACGCGACCGAGCAGGAGAGGCTGTTCGCCTTCCTCGGCCGCGATCCCCGCTGGAGCCCACCGGCCTCCTGACCGCATGGCGGCCGCCCCGGCCGCAGTAGGCTCGGCTGATCATGAGCTTCTCAGTCGCAGTGGTGCTCGCCGGAGGGCGCGGCACGCGCGTCGGCGCCGATCGCAACAAGGTGCTGCTGGACCTCGCGGGACGGCCCGTCATCGGCTGGTCCATCGCCGCTTTCGCCACACATCCCTCGATCGACCGCGTCGTGCTGGTCGGGCATCGCGACGACCTCGACGAGCTCGGCCGAATCGCCGAGACGTACGGTGTCCGCGATGTCATTGAGGGCGGCGCCGAGCGCGCCGACAGCGAACGGGCCGCGCTCGACCTGCTGCGCGCCGAGATCACGGCTCGATCCGTTGCGTCAGTGGTGATCCACGACGGCGCCCGGCCGTGCGTGTCACCGGGTCTCATCGATCGGGTCGTACGCAGCGCTCGCGTCGAGGGAGTCGTCCCGACTCTGGAGGCTCCCCCGCTGGTGCACATCGCGGCGTCGCGGATCTCCGCCGCGCCAGGGCATCTGATGAGGGCGCAGACGCCGCAGGGCGGTCCGGCCGCGTGGTTGCTAGCGGCGTACGACGATGCGCAAAGCGCCGGGTATATCGGCACCGACACGGCGTCGTACCTGGAGCGTGCCGGGTACGACGTACGGGCGGTGCCTGGCGAGGAGCAGAACCTGAAGATCACCTATGCGGCGGATCTATCGGTCGCTGAGGCGACGCTCACCGGCCTGCACGACAAGGACGCTGGTCGTTGACACCAGTGCACCCCGCCGCGTCTCCACCAACCACCGGCTGCCGTCGACGACCGTCGGATGAGCCACGAGCCTCCGGCCGCCGTTGACGACCGTCGGATGAGCCATGCGCTTGCGACCGAGTCACGGTGTCGCCCGCGGCTTCTCTGAAGCCGCAGGGGTCAGGCGGGCAGCGAGTTCAGCGGTCCCGCACGCTCCAGAAGATTCCGCAAGAGTGCTTCGGGATCAGCTCCATCGAGAATCGTCGATTCAGCGACAATCGGGTAACCGGCGATCGCCAGCTCTTCACGCGGCACCGTCGCGCGCACCAGACCGTCGGCGTCGACGTCCTTGACGGTCTCCGGCATCGGCGTCGTGCTCACCCACGCCTCGGCCTGTCCAGCCCAGCGCGTCACCTGATCTGCCAACGCGGGTAGGACGTCGGCGTCCGGCCCGATCGCCACTGTGCCGGAGAAAGAGTGAAGGTCGCCCGCCGACGTCAGCCGGCAGGCGACCTTCATGCCAGCACTCGCGATGTACAGATCAGTCCACTGCATCGAAGAGTGCTGCTCCGATTAGGAGTCGAGAACCTCGTCGAGGAGGATCTCCGCCTTCTCCTCGGTGGTGTCCTCAGCGAGCGCGAGCTCCGAGACCAGGATCTGACGGGCCTTGGCCAGCATCCGCTTCTCGCCGGCGGACAGCCCGCGCTCCTTGTCCCGCCGCCACAGGTCGCGGACTACCTCAGCGACCTTGTTGACATCTCCGGAGGCAAGCTTCTCGACGTTCGCCTTGTACCGACGCGACCAGTTCGTCGGCTCCTCGGTGTGCGGCGCACGAAGCACCTCGAAGACCCGGTCCAGACCCTCCTGGCCGACAACGTCACGAACACCGACGACCTCGGCGTTGTCCGCGGGCACGCGCACGGTCAGGTCACCCTGCTGAACTTTGAGAACCAGATAGGTCTTCTCTTCGCCCTTGATGGTGCGCTTCTCAATCGCTTCGATCAGTGCCGCCCCGTGATGGGGGTAGACCACGGTCTCGCCGATGTTGAATTCCATATTTGCTTATCTCCTATCGGGTTGTGTCAATTCTAACACGCCATGAACGACGAGAAAAGTTGAGAGGTTCGACGTTTTGCCAGGTCAGCGGCGGTTTTCATGAGCAACTCCGGTTTGACATCTGCGCAAAAATTTGCTGCGCACTACGAAGGAAGGGCAGCCAGGCAGAGCGCGGGGCGATCGTGGATGAGCCAAATGACGCGTGCCGGTGACATCCCCGTGAGGTCCTCGCACTACTCTATTGCGAAGACGCTTGCACCAAGATCGAGGAGTCTGTCGTGAGCCTGACCGCCGCACCGCGCCGCAGCGCGCGCCGTTCCCGCCTGGCTGCCGCCGCGATCGCCCTTCCGATGGCGGTGGGCCTGGCGCTGACCGGTTGCTCGGCTGGCCAGCATGCCCAGACAACCGAGAAGCGCCCCGCGGTCGAGGGATCGACCGCCGAGACCGGTGACCTGCGCATTCTCAACGCGCACTTCGTCTCGCCCGGCGAGGACGGCAAGTACGAGGCCGGCGCCGAGGTGGAGATGGAGATGGTCGTGACCAGCACTGGCGCGGCCGACGAGATCACCAGCATCACGGTGGACGGCGCGGAAGCCACCATCTCCGGAGGCGGCGGTAGCGCGGGTCAGAGCGGCGCCCCCGAGGGCGATGCGGACACCAACTCCGAGGCCCCCTCGGCCGAGGGCGCGCTCACAGTGCCGGCCGACGGCATGCTCGTGATCGGCGGCGACCAGGGCGAGGCCACCGTCACCGCCACCCTGGCCGACGAGGCCTACCCGACCACGCTGATCCCGGTCACGATCAGCTTCCGTGAGGCCGGGGACGTCGAGATCGAGGTGCCCATCGCCGTCGAGTGGGAGGACGTCCCGCGCGATCCCGAGCAGCAGTACCACCCCAAGGAGGGTGAGGGCGGGGGTCACTAACCCCGTTGCACAGCTTCCAGACAGACGCCCGGCCGGCTGGCCGGGCGTCTGCTGTTTTGTCTGGGCGCTGAGGCAGAGTGGAGCGCATGGCAGGAAAGGTCAAGCAGAGCTACAAGTGCTCCGAATGCGGCAACGTCACCGCACGCTGGTTCGGGCGGTGCCCGGAGTGCCAGTCGTGGGGCACGCTTGAGGAGTCCGGCGGCGGCTCGGCCGCGCTGCGCAGCCTCACCGCCGGCGCCGTCAGCGCTCCCGCGAAGCCGATCCGCCAGGTGGACGTCGAGGCGGCCCGCGCCCGGCCGACCGGCGTCAGCGAGCTCGACCGGGTGCTCGGCGGAGGTCTCGTGCCCGGCTCGGTGGTGCTGCTTGCGGGCGAGCCGGGAGTCGGCAAGTCCACCCTGCTGCTGGAGGTCGCGAGCAAGTTCGCGGACGCCGACCGCAAGGCGCTGATCGTCACCGGTGAGGAGTCCGCCTCACAGGTGCGACTGCGCGCCGAGCGAACGGGCGCGCTCGCGCCGTCCCTCTACCTCGCGTCGGAGACCGACCTGTCGGCGCTCATCGGGCATGTGGACGCCGTACGGCCCGGCCTGCTCGTCGTGGACTCGGTGCAGACCCTCGCCTCCCCCACCGTCGACGGCTCCGCGGGCGGCATCACGCAGGTGCGCGCGGTCGCAGCCGCGGTGATCGCGCTGGCGAAGGAACGCGGCATCGCCGCCGTCCTCGTCGGGCACGTCACGAAGGACGGCTCGATCGCTGGGCCCCGGATGCTCGAGCACCTCGTGGACGTCGTCCTGCACTTCGAGGGTGACCGGCACTCGACCCTGCGGATGGTGCGTGCGATCAAGAACCGGTACGGCGCCGCTGACGAGGTCGGCTGCTTCGAGATGGTCGACGACGGAATCCGCGGCCTCGCCGACCCCTCCGGGCTGTTCATCAGCGACCGCAAGGACACCGTCGAAGGCACCTGCATCACGATCGCTGTCGAGGGACGCCGTCCGATCCCCACCGAGGTACAGGCCCTGACCAACCCGAGCCAGATCCCGTCGCCGCGCCGCTCGGTCAGCGGACTGGACTCCTCGCGGGTAGCGATGAGCCTGGCCGTGCTGGCGCGCTCCGGCTATCCACTCGGCGATCGCGACGTCTTCGTCGCGACGGTCGGGGGCGTCAAGGTCACCGAACCGGCTGCCGATCTGGCGATCGCGCTGGCGCTCGCCTCCGACCTGCGCAGCAAGCCGCTGCCGCCGTCCCTCGTGGCGTTCGGCGAGGTCAGTCTGGCCGGCGACATCCGCCGCGTGACGGGCGTGTCGCGGCGGCTCACCGAAGCCGCGCGGATGGGTTTCAAGACGGCGATCGTGCCACCGGGTACGGGCAAGGCACCGGCAGGCCTACGGGTCGTAGAGGTGCGCAGCCTGCGTGAGGCGCTGCTCGCGGCAGGCCTGCCGGCTCGGCCTGGGGCCGGGGCAGGATCGGCGACAGGGTAGGCGCCGACGCCGGGGTGGACCGACGGCTGGCTCGCACGGCTGGCCTCCCGGTCACGTCGGGCGCAGCGATAGCATGAGCGGGTCAGTCACGCCGCTTCGTACCCCGCCTCGATAGGACGTCATGCTCCGCTCGATCCTCGCCTCGATGGCGCCGGGAACGGCCCTGCGCGAGGGTCTGGACCGGATCCTGCGCGGCCGCACCGGCGGGCTGATCGTCCTCGGCTGGAACCGCGCTGTCGAAGGACTCTGCACCGGCGGCTTCCCCATCGACACGGAGTTCTCGGCAACCCGGCTTCGCGAGCTGTGCAAGATGGACGGCGCCGTCGTCCTCTCCAGCGACGGTACGCGGATCGTGCGGGCCAGCGTCCACCTGATGCCCGACGCGTCCGTGAGCACCGACGAGTCCGGGACGCGGCACCGAACCGCGCAGCGAGTCGCGGTGCAGACCGGCGTACCGGTCATCGCGGTGAGCCAGTCAATGAACGCGATCACCTTGTACGCGGACGGCGAGCGGCACCGCATCGAGCATCCCACTGTGCTGCAGGACCGGGCAAACCAGGCGCTCGCGACGCTGGAGAAGTACAAGCATCGCCTCGATGAAGTCGCTGGAACCCTTTCTGCGCTGGAGATCGAGGATCTCGTGACAGTTCGGGACGTGGCCGCGGTGAGCCAGCGGCTGGAGATGGTCACTCGGATCTCCGAGGAGATCGCCGGGTACGTCAGCGAGCTCGGCACCGACGGCAGGCTGCCGGCTCTCCAGCTCGAGGAGCTGATGGCCGGGGTCGTCGACGAGCGAGCGCTGATCGTACGCGACTATCTGGTCGCCGGCCGCCGGGCGCGGAGCGTCGAGAGCGTGCTCGAGCAGCTTGAGGGGATGCCGTCGGCGGACCTGATCGACCTCGCGGCGATGAGCGTCGCCCTCGGTTTCGCCGGGACGCCGGAATCGCTGGACGAGGCGGTGAGCCCACGCGGGTATCGGCTGCTGGCTCGGGTTCCACGGTTACCGGTGCCGGTCATCGAGCGGCTCGTCGATCACTTCGGCACCCTGCAGCGACTGCTGGCCGCCACTCCCGAGGAGCTGACCGAGGTGGAGGGCGTCGGCGAGACCCGGGCCCGCGGCATCCGCGAGAGCCTCTCTCGCCTGGCCGAGACCACCATCCTCGACCGCCACCTTTAGCAGGGGCGTTCTCTGGCCGCGTTTTCCGGTGACCGAGGTTTATCTCGGCGCTAGCGAATTCGCCCCTGCCGCAACCGCACGCCACACCGATCCGCGACGGCAAGTACCGGTTACGGCTCGATGGTGAAGGGGACCCGCTCGCTAACGACGCCGTCCTGGACGGCCTCGAGCAGATAGCTGCCGGCGCCGAGCGTCTGGCGCGGGGTCGAGCAGCCCGGCGACGACGTCTTGCCGGCCCAGACCAGCGAGAAGTCGACCTTCTGTCCGGGCGCGAGCAGCCGGGTGTCGTCGGAGGACTCCGGATAGCAGTCGTTGCTGGACCACAGGCGAGTACCGTCCGCGGCGTACACCAGCAGCTCCTGGTTGGCCGCATTCAGGTTGCGCAGGCACTCGGTCCCACCGGCGTTGGTGACGCTCAGCACGAGCGTCGGCTTGTCGCCCGAGCGGATCGGTGAGGTCGCGATGCCCGCCTGGACGACGATTTGCGCAGCCTCACACACGGCGGGGGCAGCGGGCGGAGCCGGGGGTGCCGGCGCCGGAGCGGGCTCGGTGGCCGGCGCAGGCTCCGCGGAAGTCCTCGGCGTAGGCTCGCTGGGCTGCTGCGCCCCGGACGCCGACGCATCCGAAGCGCCCGAGGCCGCCGCGGCCGAGCCGCTGACGCCCGAGCCGCTGGCGCCAGAAGTACTCGCATCGGAGCCGCTCGAACCATCACCCTCGCTCGCCGAGGATCCGGCGTCCGCCGAGGAGGAAGTCTTGGTTGCGGCCGAGGCCGGTGCGTCGTCCCCTCCGAAGATCCGCGCGGTGACCCAGAAGAACACGATCACGGCCAGGACGACCGCCACCAGCGCAGCAATGCGCCGGCGCCAGTACACCGAGGGGTGGAGTGGTCCGACTGGTTCGAGCACGTCTTCAAATCTAGGTCGTGGACGGCTCAAGTCCGGGTAGCAAACGCCGTAGCAGCCCGGATCCGTCGAGACTCCGTCTGCCCCCGTGGGTCCGGCAAAGGAGCGGTTGAAAACGCAGCGTCTGCGGCCGGGCATCGGGATAGTGACCCTCGTCTTGCTTCTGCCGCTGCGTTTTCAGCAGCGCCAGTCACCCGGAAGCGGGCAGGATGGTCGCCATGCCTTCGTCCGACGACGCGCTGGTGGCCGCGATCAGCGACTGGTACGACGACCACGCCCGCGAGCTGCCCTGGCGCGGTCCGGGCGCGACGCCGTGGGCGGTGATGGTCAGCGAGTTCATGCTGCAGCAGACGCCGGTGTCGCGGGTGATCCCGGCGTTCGAGGCGTGGATGGCGAAGTGGCCGGCGCCGTCCGACCTGGCCGCGGCGAGCATCGGCGAGGCGGTGCGGATGTGGGGCAAGCTCGGTTATCCGCGCCGAGCGCTGCGGTTGCATGCGGCGGCGGCCGAGATCACCGAGTCCTACAACGGCGTCATACCAAGCGCTCTGTCGGATCTTCGCGGGCTGCCCGGTGTCGGCGAGTACACGGCGGCGGCGATCTGCGCCTTCGCTTTCGGGCGGCGGGTGGCGGTGGTCGACACCAACGTGCGGCGCGTCGTGCACCGCGCCGTGCTGGGCGCTGCGGACGCCGGCCCGAGCACGACGAAGGCCGACTTCGCGCTGGTCGAGTCGATGCTGCCCGACGCCCCCGCGGAGGCGGCAAAGCTGTCGATCGCGCTCATGGAGCTCGGCGCCCTGGTGTGTACGGCGAAGAATCCCCGGTGCGCCGACTGCCCGATCGTCAGCGCGTGCGCGTGGGTGGCGGCGGGGAAGCCGGAGTACGACGGTCCACCGAAACGGGTGCAGCGATTCGCCGGAACCGACCGGCAGGTGCGTGGACTGCTGATGGACGTACTGCGCGGCAACGAGGGCAGCGTCGCGAAGGCGCAGCTAGACGTCGTCTGGAGCGATGGCGAGCAGCGGGAGCGAGCCCTCGCCGGCCTCCTGGCCGATGGTCTCGCCGTCCGCACTCCCGACGGCACCTACACCCTCCCTTAGCCCGATTTTGGATTGAAGCGCTCGCTGAGCGAGCGCTTCAATCCAAAATCGGGGTCAGAACTGGGTGATGGAGATGGTGGGGTTCAGGACGCCGGCGGCGGCCATCTGGTCGACGATCGCCTGAAGCTGCGCGTGACCCTCGTCCGGCAGGGTGCGCCCGGAGTTCACCTCGACGTCCAGGTGGGTCTCCGACTCGTAGGCGTACGCCGTGAAGTCCTGCACGATGCCGTCGTCCCCGGGCTCTCCGATGTATGTCTCCCGGAAGTCGACCATCTGGGTGGCGAAGACCGACCAGCCGGGCTGGTACGGCGTACCGGCCGCCACCGCGACGGTCCCGTACGCCCTGGGGCAGCTGAATTGGACCTCGACCGACGGGATTCCCGCAGTGGTGGCTGCACCGGTGATCACCGGGACGCTCGTCTGCGCCGCACCGTCGAGGTCGGCGCAGGTCGCCACCTCGAGCCGAGTGCTGAGCTCGAACGCGGCAGCGGCGTCGTCTGATGCGACATAGGCGGCTCGCGCAGTGGTCAGCACGACGGTGTCGACGAATGCCTGCGCCATCGCAGTGCTGAATCCGCTGTGGTCGGCAGCGCGTACCTCGAGGGAGTGCTGGTCATCGAAGCGGAGCGTGACAGCGGGGCCGCCTCGGTCGGTGAACTCCGACGGCAACCGCTCGGCACTGGACGCGTCGTGGGTGGCGACGATCTGCTGCACCTGCTCGGCGGTGGTCGACGGAACGAGATCGACTGTGGCCTGGTAATGCGGCCGCCAACCCTTGCACCTGTCGATGCACTCGCGCTCCACGACCACCGTCACCTGCGCGACGCCAGGCTGCTGCTCGAGCTGTTCCTCGATGCCCTGTGCGATCGCCGGATCGGGTTGCTCGGGCTCGGGGTACTCGCGGGTCATCCCGAAAGTGATGGGAGCACCGATCGCGAAGACCACGGCGACGACGGCAGCGACGATGCCGAGCAGCACCCACAGCAGCTTCTTGGTCATCGTCATCCTCATCGCCGGTCGTCAAGGGGAACCCTACGACGGCTCGTCGGCGAGTGGCCGTTCCGGCGCCGCCCCGACCCTCCCCCGATTCTCTTACGAACGCGGGTCACCGGCGCCTGGCGGGCGGCGGCAGACACCACCAGCAGACCGCGGCGCAGCCGCCAGTCGACAGCCCCAGACCGCTACGCCACGTCGTACACCAGCTTCAGCACGCCGTTGCCGTAGGCCTCCTGCTCGATAGCGAGAGTCGCGCTGCCATGCACGATGATCGGTCCGCCGTCGGTCTCCTTCAGTGCGCGGACGTCGTCCAGCGAGCGCAGCACGTGCGGTGCCTCCCAGGTGCCGTCGTCCGACTCGGGGAGCGTCGTCGAGACGACGTACTTCGGCATGGCGTTGTACTTGCCGAACTCCTCGGTCATCGACGGCCAGACCGGCGCGAACTCCTGGTAGGAGACGCGGCCGAGCAGCATCGCCTCGGAATGCAATCTGCGGGGCAGTGGAGCACGCTATCGGTTAGATAGCGCGCCCCACTGCCCCGCAGAAGCAGAACGTCGCAGGCAGGACCGGCCCTAGATGGTGGCGCCTCCGCCGGCGCTGTCACCGGACGGCGTCCCGTGGTCAGGCGACGACCCTGGAGAAGCCTCCGGAACAGCACCGGTGCCGCCGATCTGGTCGATGGTGGTGCTGGCGTCGTCCGCGCCGACCTTCACCGGCTCGGCCCGCTTCTCGCTGCTGAAGCCGAAGTGGAAGTCGAACAGGCCGTTCTTCTCCGCGGCGAGGATCTTCTCGGTCGGGATGGACTTGCCGTCGGCGTCGATCGCGTCGACCTTGATGACCGATCCGGGCTCGATCTCGCCATAGAGGATCTTCTCCGACAGCGGGTCCTCGATGTCGCGCTGGATCTCGCGGCGCAGCGGGCGGGAGGTTTGCGCGATCTCCGCTGCATCTGGACCCGACTCGCTCGACGAGCCGAGCACTGGAGTCAGCTGTCCTCGTCGTACGCCGCGGCCTGACCCTCGTAGAGCTCGGCGTACATCGCGGCGGTCATCCGGCCGGCGGCGCGAATGGCCGGATCGCTGGGATCCAGCAGCGCCGCCGCGTGCGTCAGCGAGGCCTGCGAGAGCACCAGACGCAGCTCCTCGACACCCTCGGCTAGCTCCTCCGAGCGGACGGCGCGCTCAGCCGACCCGAGCCGGCCCTCGAGCTCGTCCTCGATCCTGTCGACCTCGGAGGCCCGCACGGCCGCGTCGAAGTACGCCGGGGCCTGGCGTGCGGCGGCGGACACGACCGCCCGGTTCCGCTCGCACTCTCGGATCCGCACCGCGACCCCGCGCGCAATCAGCCTCCCGTTCCCGAGCAGCCGGTTCAGCAACTTCGCGTACCCGACGCCGACCACGATGCAGACCGCGACGGTCACCAGGCTTACATTCCCGTCCTCGCTCCCAATGAACGTGGCAACGATCGATCCGAGCATGAGCCCGCCGATTCCACCCAGGATGGGCGAGGCCGGGGTCACCAGCCGTCGGCCTGGGGCAGCGATCGTCCAGCAGGTCGGTGGGCCGACGCGCACGTTGGGCTGTAGGTGCGGGGCGCGAATGGGTGCTGCGTCAGCCACGGCGACCTCCTTCGAGATAGGCCCGCACGGTCGCCTCGCGATCGGTAGCAGCGGCATCGAGTCGGTCGGCGTACGCCGCGAGCCGACCCACTAGCTGCGCGTCATGGGCCCCGGCGACGCTGCCCGCGGCGTGCAGCTCGCGCATCTGCTCGGACTGCAGCCGCAGCGCGTCGGCGCGAGCGAGCTCCTCGGCCTGATCGAAGTAACCGATCGCGTGAGACTCGGCGAATCTCAGCAGATCGCGAGCGAGCGGCTGAGTCATCCGCATCGAGATCACGTCTCCGCGCCTGAGCGCCGCCTGGAGCTTGCCTTCGCTGCCCACCACAAGACGTATCGGGTACGGCACAGTCAAAGCGAGAACGAACACGACGATCAAGACGATGCCCGTGATCGTCCGCCCGGGAGATCGGTCATCAGCGTTGGTCAACAGCAGCAGCGACACGAACCAGAGCACGAACACGGCCAGGCTGGCGATGGGGATGCTCACGGATGAACCGACCGGGATCCACGCGCCGCGGCGTCCGAAGTAGATCAGCTTCTCTTGCTCATCGAGATAGCCGCCCAGGACCTGCTTACCGAAGACCGCGCTGTCGATACCGTGCAACGGCCGAATATCGTCGTCCATCGTCCCGCCCAACCGTGCTCGCCTGCCCTGATGGCGGCTTGGAGTTCATCCTAGGGGTGCGAGTTCCCCACAAGGCAGCTGTCTTCGTCGTACGCCACGGGCCCTCGTACAGCTCGGCGCACATCGCGGCAGTGAGATGCCCTGCGGCGCGAATGACGATTAGATGCGCTTGAGCTTCGACTGGGGATCGACGACGCCGAGGTCGGCGAGCTGCGCGACGGCGTCCTTCACACTCGCGGACATCTCGGCGCGGTCGGTCGCCAGCGAGGTCTCGATGACGACGTGCGTCTGCGTGCCGTCGAAGCTGAGCAGGATGTCGCCAGAGTGTCCGCCCGCGCCGGGAGGGCCGCCCGCATCGGTGACAGCGACGAGGTCGGAGACGGCGTCCGACCACCCCGGCTGATACCCGATCGCGCTGTCTACCGCCAGCTCCCCGGCGACGTTGTCGCACTCCAGGTGAAGCAGCACGTGCTCCTCACCGTTCGACTGGGCAGCGGCGGTGAGGTCGGGCAGGTGCTGTTGCATGAGCGCGTCGAGATCGGTGCAGGACGCCGTCTGCAGCTCGGCCGCCGGTGTCAGAGCAGGCGTCGAAGAGCCCGCCGTACTCGATGCGGCATCCGACCCGGCTGACTCGCCCTCCTTGTCGAGCGTGTCGCTCAGGTAGAACATCAGGACGGCGTATCCAACGAGCAGCACGGCGGCGAGGCCGATGACGGCCCACGCCAGCTTGCCCAGCACCTCCCGCATTCACGCTCCTCGTCATCATCCACCGGGTCATGAGTAGTCATCGCCCGCCACACGCATCTGCGGGGCGGTGGAGCACGCTATCGGTTAGATAGCGCGCCCCACTGCCCCGCAGAAGCAGAACGTCGCAGGCAGGACCGGCCCTAGATGGTGGCGCCTCCGCCGGCGCTGTCACCGGACGGCGTCCCGTGGTCAGGAGACGACCCTGGAGAAGCCTCCGGAACAGCACCGGTGCCGCCGATCTGGTCGATCGTGGTGCTGGCCTCGTCTCCGCCGACCTTCACCGGCTCTGCGCGCTTCTCGCTGCTGAAGGAGAAGTGGAAGTCGAGCAGCTTGTTCTTGTCCGCGGCGAGGATCTGATCCAGCGGCAGGGACTTGCCGTCGGCGTCGATCACGTCGACCTTGATCACCGATCCGGACTCGATCTCGCCATAGAGGATCTTCTCCGAGAGCGGGTCCTCGATGTCGCGCTGGATCTCGCGGCGCAGCGGACGGGCACCCATGACCGGGTCGAAGCCCTTGCGTGCGAGCAGGTTCTTCGCGGTCTCGGTGAGCTCGATGGTGAGGTCCTTCTGGGCCAGCTGCTCGCCGACGCGGGCGATCATCAGGTCGACCATCTGGACGATCTGCTCCTGGGTGAGCTGGTGGAAGACCACGATGTCGTCGATGCGGTTGAGGAACTCCGGTCGGAAGTTCTTCTTCAGCTCGTCGTTCACCTTGAGCTTCATGCGCTCGTAGCTGGAGCTGTCGTCGTTGCCGGACTGGAAGCCCAGGCCGACAGCCTTCGAGACGTCCTTGGTGCCGAGGTTGGTGGTCAGGATCAGCACCGTGTTCTTGAAGTCGACGATGCGGCCCTGGCCGTCGGTGAGACGTCCCTCCTCGAGCACCTGCAGGAGCGTGTTGAACACGTCCGGGTGCGCCTTCTCGATCTCGTCGAACAGGACGACGGAGAACGGCTTGCGGCGCACCTTCTCGGTGAGCTGTCCGCCCTCGTCGTACCCGACGTAACCCGGAGGGGCACCGACGAGCCGCGAGACGGTGTAACGGTCGTGGAACTCCGACATGTCGATCTGGATCAACGCATCGGAGTCACCGAACAGGAACTCCGCGAGCGCCTTGGCGGTCTCGGTCTTGCCGACGCCCGAGGGGCCGGCGAAGATGAACGAGCCACCGGGACGCCTGGGGTCCTTCAGGCCGGCGCGGGTGCGGCGGATCGCCTGCGAGACCGACGTGATGGCGTCGTCCTGGCCGATGATCGTCTTGTGGAGCTCGTCCTCCATGCGCAGCAGGCGGGTGGTCTCCTCCTCGGTGAGCTTGAAGACCGGGATGCCGGTCCAGTTGGCCAGCACCTCGGCGATCTGCTCCTCGCCGACCTCGCTGATGACGTCGAGGTCGCCCTGGCGCCACTGCTCCTCGCGCTCGGCCTTCTTCTCCTGAAGCTTGCGCTCGTCGTCGCGGAGCTTGGCGGCGCGCTCGAAGTCCTGCGAGTCGATGGCCGATTCCTTCTCGCGGCGTACGCCGGCGATCTTGTCGTCGTACTCGCGCAGGTCCGGCGGGGCGGTCATCCGCTTGATGCGCATCCGGGCGCCGGCCTCGTCGATAAGGTCGATGGCCTTGTCGGGCAGGAACCGGTCGCTGATGTAGCGATCGGCCAGCTGCGCGGCGGCGACCAGCGCGTCGTCGGTGATGGAGATGCGGTGGTGCGCCTCGTAGCGGTCGCGCAGGCCCTTGAGGATCTCGATGGTGTGCTGCAGCGACGGCTCGCCGACCTGGATCGGCTGGAAGCGACGCTCCAGGGCGGCGTCCTTCTCGAGGTGCTTGCGGTACTCATCGAGCGTGGTCGCGCCGATGGTCTGCAGCTCGCCGCGGGCCAGCATCGGCTTGAGAATGTTGGCCGCGTCGATCGCGCCCTCGGCGGCGCCGGCTCCGACGAGGGTGTGAATCTCATCGATGAACAGGATGATGTCGCCGCGGGTGCGGATCTCCTTGAGGACCTTCTTCAGCCGCTCCTCGAAGTCACCGCGGTAGCGCGATCCGGCGACGAGCGCGCCGAGGTCGAGGGTGTAGAGCTGCTTGTCCTTCAGCGTTTCGGGGACGTCGCCCTTGACGATCGCCTGGGCGAGGCCCTCGACGACGGCGGTCTTGCCGACGCCGGGCTCACCGATCAGCACCGGGTTGTTCTTGGTGCGGCGACTGAGCACCTGCATCACGCGCTCGATCTCCTTCTCGCGCCCGATGACCGGGTCGAGCTTGCCCTCGCGGGCGGAGGCGGTGAGGTTGCGGCCGAACTGGTCGAGCACCAGGCTGGACGACGGCGTCCCCTCGGCGGGCGCGCCGGCGGGCGCGGGCTCCTTGCCCTGGTAGCCCTGCAGCAGCTGGATGACCTGGGTGCGGACGCGGTTGAGCTCGGCGCCGAGCTTGACCAGGACCTGGGCGGCGACGCCCTCGCCCTCACGGATCAGGCCGAGCAGGATGTGCTCGGTGCCGATGTAGGTGTGGCCGAGCTGCAGCGCCTCACGCAGCGACAGCTCGAGCACCTTCTTGGCGCGCGGGGTGAACGGGATGTGCCCGGTCGGCGCCTGCTGGCCCTCGCCGATGATCTCCTCGACCTGGCTGCGGACGGCCTCCAGCGAGATGTTCAGCGACTCGAGCGCCTTGGCCGCTACGCCCTCACCCTCATGGATCAGGCCCAGCAGGATGTGCTCGGTGCCGATGTAGTTATGCGAGAGCATGCGGGCTTCTTCTTGCGCGAGTACGACGACTCGGCGGGCCCGGTCAGTAAAGCGTTCGAACATGCGTCTGTCTCCTTCAAGGCCGCTCCCGTAGGAAGCAGCGCGCAGGGCGCCGGAGCGGTCATCCCATTAAACGACGCCTTCGCCCGGGTTTCTTCCTCTCGAGCGGTTCAGTGGGTACGCCGGGAGCGAACGCGGAGACCACCAACCCTCGACCGAAAAGGCTCGAAGGCTGCGTACGCCTTCGCGTTAGCCCTAGGATCATACGAGAACTACACACGGAGCTAGATACGCACAACGAAAGGCCGAGTGGAGATGCTCTTTGAGCTCGTGCTTCCTCGGTGTTTGCGGACGGACCCCTAGTGGCCAGCCGGATCACCGACTACCAGGCCAAGTACTACGCACATGAGTTGCAGCGCAGCTACGCGAACGATCACGTCGGCAAGCTCGCCGGGCTCCTGTTCGACGCCCAGGTGGAGCCGAAGCCGCACCAGATCGACGCCGCCCTATTCGCTCTGCAGACACCGTTCCTGCCGGGCGTGATCCTCGCTGATGAGGTTGGCCTCGGTAAGACGATTGAGGCGGGCATCGTCATCTCGCAGTACTGGGCGGAGCGTCGTCGCAGCATCCTGATCGTCGCCCCGTCGAGCCTGCGCCAGCAGTGGCAGCAGGACCGCGTGGCGGTCGTCGGCAACGAGATTGCTGCAGGTCAAGCGCGTGACCGCGGGGAGGGCATGCAGGTTCGGACCTTGTGGGGGGAGATCGCCCGCCAGCTCGGCGGTCGCGAGGCCTACGACATGCTCGCGGACTCTGATGCCAACAGCACGAGTCCTGGAGACCTGCTGCGGGAGCTCCTTGCGAAGTACGCCCCCTGCGTGATCCTCATTGACGAGTGGGTCGCCTACGCCCGCCAGCTGAGTGAGGAAGCGCTCCCAGGCGGAACTTTCGAGACACAGTTCACCTTTGCTCAGGCCCTCACGGAAGCGGTCGCGGCAACACCGGGCGCTCTGCTGCTCGTGTCGATCCCAGCCAGCGACGTCCGACGCGAGGATGGTGACGCGGGCGGCCCACTCGCCTCCGACCTCGAGACTGGCGGCGAGCACGGAAAGGCAGCGCTCAAGAGACTCGAGCACGTCGTGGGACGCGTCGCACACCAGTGGCACCCCGCCTCGGCTCAGGAGTCCTTCGAGATCGTGCGTCGACGGTTGTTCGAGCAGCCAGATGCGGCAGCTCTGCGTGCAATCAACGCCACCGCCCGCAAGTTCGTGACCTTCTACCGAGACCACATGGGCGAGTTCCCGCGCGACACGACCGAGACGTCATACGAGACGCGGATCAAGTCCGCCTATCCGATCCACCCCGAGCTCTTCGCGCGGCTCTACGAGGACTGGTCGACCTTGGAGCGGTTCCAACGGACCCGCGGCGTCCTGCGGCTGATGAGCGCCGTCGTTCACGACCTCCACGCCTCTGGTGACGACTCCGCGCTGATCATGCCCGGCTCGGTGCCGGTCTCGGCTCCATCTGTTGTCGGTGAGCTCACGCAGTACGTCGACGTTCATTGGAAGTCCGTCATCGACGCCGACGTCGACGGCACGGACAGCCTGCCGTTCCAGATCGACAAAGAACGGCCGCTGTTCGGCGACCGCGGACTCACGCGCCGTATCGCTCGCGCGACCTTCCTCGGATCGGCTGCAACCCTCCAGAGCGCCCACAAGGGGGTGGAGCGCAAGCACATCTTCCTCGGCGTTGCCATGCCCGGCGACACTGTCGGCAACTTCGGTTCGTCGCTCCAGATGCTCAGCGACCGCGCGTCGTACCTGTTCTCGGAGGGCGATCGTTTCTGGTACGACCTCCAACCGTCGCTCAACCGCACCGTGAACGAGCGGGCTGCGAACCTCCACGACGAGGACATCTGGGCCGAGGTCGTTACCCGGCTGAAGCAGGCGGGGTCGAACGCCGGCGCCGACATCGCATCCACCATCGTCGCTCCGGAGGACTCGTCGGATGTGCCGGAGGCAGAATCGGTGCGACTCGTGCTGACTCACCCCAAGCACCAGCACAAGAACAAGGACACGGACTCCGGGGCGATCAGGTTCGCCCACGAGGTCGTCAAGTCACGGGGGAGTGGTAATCGCGAGCGTCGCAACACGCTCGTGTTTCTCGCCCCGGACGAGCAGAGATACGCCGAGCTCGAGTCTGCGGTCCGCCAGCACTTGGCTTGGCGCAGCGTCGTTCGTGACAAGGACCAGCTCGACCTGACCCAGCAGCGCGTGGCACTCGCCACCTCCAAGGTCGATGAGACGAACAAGATCGTCGACCAGCGCATCGCCACGAGCTGGATCTGGGCGCTTCACCCGCGCAATCGCGCCGACGACGAGCCCTTTGTGATCGGCGTCGTCAAGGCGGACGGCGACGAGTCGCGGCTTGCAGTGCGTACGGGCAAGAAACTTGTGCGTGAAGACATCCTTCGTGTCCAGATCGCTGCATCGACCGTGCGATACGACCTCGACTCGAAGCTTCACCGTGTCTGGAACAAGGGCCCGGTTCGGGTCGGCGATCTGTGGGACTACTACACGAAGCACCCCTACCTCCCGCGGCTGCGTGACAAGGGAGTCCTGACCGAGGCAATCGCCGAAGTCATGACGGACATCTCCTGGGTTCAGACCGGCTTCGCCCTCGCTACGGGCTACGACGCGACCTCGGGTGAGTTCACAGGGCTGGCAATCCCGAACGAGGACGTGTTCGGGAGGGTCGATGACGACACCTACCTCGTCGCGCCGCACGCAGCTCAGGCACAACGACAGCGCGAAGAGGCGACCGCAGAGGAGGCCGCCAAGGCAAAGAAGGCTGCCGAAGGCGACGGCGATGGCGACGACTCCACCACGACCAAGCCGCCCAAGAAGACGACTGCGACGCCGGAACTGCAATCCGTCAAAGACGGCCGATACCGTGCGCGCTTCGAAGTCGACACCTCGAGGCCCGACGTCATGGGAGAGAGCGTCAAGCAGGCAATCGAAGAAGTCCTCCGCCACATCGCGGCAGCAGAGGGTGCCGAGAACGTCGAGATCGTCCTCGACGTCCGTGCCGAGAACTCGAGCGGCTTCGGAGAGAACGTTGTACGCACCGTAAAGGAGAACAGCCGCGTACTCGGCTTCGACGTCAGCGAGTTCGAGGACGTCGAATGGTAGAAGCGAACGATGTCGAGGTCGTCGACACGATCAAGCTGAAGCCTGACGCCGGCCTCGTCAAGAGCCTCGGATCGCATCACACCTTCGAGTCGGCAATTGCAGACCTCGTCGACAACTGCATCGACGCCGAAGCGACCCGGATCTCCGTTCGGCTGCTGACCAAGGACGACCGGTTGGTCCAGATCGAAGTCGTCGACAACGGCAAGGGCATGGACGCAGCCGCCGCCGACCAGGCGATGACGCTGGGGCACCAGCGCGAGTACGGCGACACCGACCTCGGTCACTTCGGTGTGGGCCTGAAGGCAGCTTCCTTCGGGCACAGCGATGTCCTGACGGTCTGGTCGAGCCGGTACGGCGCGGTGCCGGTCGGAAGGCGGATCAAGCGCGCCAACTTCTCCAAGGACTTCTCGTGCGAGGTCCTGTCCGCAGATGCTGCCACCGAGGTCCAGGAACAGCGACAGAAGCAGATCGACGTCGCCTGGGGAACGACAGTCGTCTGGTCCGGGCTGCGCAGCACGTACCACGGCCGCAATGCCACTGAGGCACGCGAGTGGCTGTCCAAGACCGAGCTCGCAGTACGTCAGCACCTGGGCGTGACCTTCCATCGACTGATAGCGAAGAAGTCCATCGTCATCGACGTCCTCGTGGACGAGGTGGAGTTCGCGGATGAGGCGATTGGCACGCCCGTCAAGGCGATCGACCCCTTCGGCTATGCCACGTCCGGCCGTCCCGGATACCCGAAGACGATCGTCGCCTCGGCGGCCGGCCATGAAGTGAAGCTCGAGTGCCACATCTGGCCCGCCAAGACGGATATCCCCGGTTATCGCATCCAGGGGAAGTCCGGCGAGAAGTTCCAGGGGTTCTACATCTACAGGAACGATCGTCTCCTGCAAGTGGGCGGCTGGTCAGCCGCAGCCAACCCCACGGTTCGGCGCCAATTGGCTCGGGTTGTGATCGATGACGCGTCGGCGATCGGAACTCTGCTGACGATGAACCCGGAGAAGTCGGGACTTCGCGTCGAGGCTGGGTTCAAGGACGCACTCGCACAGGCGTCGGCAGCGGACGGCACAACGTTCGATCAGTACCTCCAAGACGCCGAGGACACGTACAAGACCGCCAACAAGCGGACCATGAAGCGTCACCCGGTCATCGCGCCCGACCGCGGCTTCGCGCCAGCAGTACGCAAGCAGATCGAGGCCGAGCTCGGTCTGATCAAGTCCGACTCATTGGAGATCCGCTGGACCCGCATGCCGGAGGGCGAGTTCTTCGACATCGACTTCGGGAACAGCACCTTGCTCCTCAACCAGCGATACCGGTGGATGTTTGCTCCCCAAGGGAGCAGCCTGAATGACGCACCCCTGGTCAAGGCCCTGATGTTCCTGCTGACTCACCAGATCTTTGAGGGCGCCAACCTGGGTCCGAAGGACAAGGACAACATCGCCCTTTGGCGCGCCATCCTCGGTGCAGCCGTCGAGGCTGAGGAGGAGATGCGCTATGAGTGAGCCACTGAACGATGCCCGTCACTACTCCCTCGCGAACGTGGATGCCTTCTGGGCGGCCGGCAACCCGGTGGTCCTTCCCATCAGCGGGACGCCCTCCTGCACGCTCGACATCCATCCGGCACTCGGGACGATCACGCTCACGACCCCCTTCGTCCCGCCGGAGCCAGACGTCGCGAAGTGGCGCAACATCACCTTCAAGCCAGTGGCTTCGGACGACGGAGACATGGCTGAACTGACCGTCTCGGTTGATGACAACCTCCACGGCGCGTACGGGCTGCTTACGAGCATCGCCGACGAGCTCCAGATCGAGGGCGAGCCCCTCGCCGTGGCCGTGGCATCGGCCATCCAGAGACACCGAGGAATGTTCGCAGGCAAGGCCGGTCTCAGTCCCGACAAGGAGATTGGCCTCTTCGGCGAGCTCCTCGTCCTTGAGTACCTGATCAACAAGATCGGCGCCGGCCCGGCGGTGGCATCCTGGCAAGGGCCCCTTTCGGAGGAGCACGATTTCGTCTTCGGCGAGGTTCACCTAGAAATCAAAACGACATCTGGGGAGCAGCGTCGTCACATGACGCACGGCTTCACCCAGCTCGTTCCTCTGCGCGGCGTACCGCTCAGCTTGGTCTCGATTCAGCTGACGCGCAGCAACATCGAAGGCGGGCGCACCCTGTCGCAGCTGGTGTCGCAGATCCGCGCGAAGTCCGGCGGCCACCGCCCGAAGGTCGACGAAGCTCTCGAAGCCGTTGGTTGGAGGGACGACGACGCCGAGCTCTACTCAACGTTCTGGGCCAAGCGCAGTGAGTTCAGGGCATACGACGTCGATGACCGGTTCCCGGCACTGACCCTCGACCGACTCGGCCAGGTCGTCCCGAACATCAAGGTTGTGTCGGACCTCTCGTACAGAGTGGACGTCACCCACTTTCAGAACCACACGTTGCCTGGCGCGCTTGCCGCACTTGTCGAACCCCCGGAGATTGCCGAATGAGCCTCGCTGCTCCCAGCCTGTCCCAGCCGCTGAAGAATCTTCTTCAGGGCCTCGCGGAGCAGGCTCCTATTCCCGTGCTGCCCATGCTGAGTGGCTTCGCCGGCCAGCCGGTTTCGGAGGACGACCTGGTTGCCTTCGTGCAGCAGGCGCCGCCGAACGACCCCGGCATGATCCAGCTCCGCCTCGCTCTCGCGAAGTGGGACGCGAGCAACGATCTGAAGTTGATCGGAGCCGACGGGCAGGAGACCGGGTCGGGCACCATCGCTCGACGAATCGCCGTGGTCAAGAACCTCGGCTTGAGTGACGAGGCGGAAGGTGTGCTCCGGGAGAAGATTCCCGTCCACGTCGAGGGTGCCATCGTCATCTCGAGGGAGTTCGAGCCCTGGTACGAGGAGGTGCGCCACCAGCGCAGCACCATGTACTGGGACCACTACGAGAAGTACCTCGCCCAGGAGAAGAAGTGGCCGGCGGCCTCGATCACGACCATCGATCAGAGTACGGACGCTGTCGTTGAGCGCCTGACGGACCCGACGCGCCCCGACATCAAGCGCACGAAGGGCCTTGTCGTCGGCTACGTACAGAGTGGAAAGACTGCCAACTTCACGGGCGTCATCGCGAAGGCGATCGATGCGGGCTATCGACTGGTCATCGTCATGACCGGAACCATCGAGATCTTGCGCGCGCAGACCCAGCGGCGCATTGACATGGAGCTCATGGGTGTCGAGAACGTCATCGCAGGGCAAGATCCGAACGATCCCGAGGTTGCCAAGGGTCTCGACTACCAGCAGGACGAGGACTGGCTGGCAGACAAGTTCGTGCGGCATGGCCAGGAGGCCCTCAACCAGCCTGGGGTCGCTCGCATTCGTCGCGTGACCACTCACAAGGGTGACTACAAGAGCCTGCCGCAGGGGATGTCCCAGCTCCGGTATGAGCGCCACGACAAGTCGAAGCCGCTGAACGCGGAGGAGAACCTCTTCCACACCGACGCCTACGTCGTGATCGTCAAGAAGAACTCGGCGCCACTAAAGAAGCTGATCAAGGATCTCAAGCCGATGCAGGCCATGCTCAACGAGCTGCCGGCCCTGATCATCGACGACGAGTCAGATGTCGCATCGGTCAACACTAAGGACCCGAAGAAGTCCAAGGACCGCACGATCATCAACAAGCTCATCACGGAGATCATGGAGATCGTTCCGCGGGCCCAGTACGTCGGCTACACGGCCACCCCGTTCGCGAACGTGTTCATTGACCCCGACGAGACCGACAAGGTCGATCTCTTCCCGTCTGACTTCGTGTTGTCGCTTCCTCGGCCTCCGGAGTACATGGGCGTCCAGGAGTTCCACGACATCGATCCGGACTGGGAGAGCGCTCCGAAGACGGTCGCCACGTCGAACGAGCTTGCCTATGTGCGTGCAGTGTCTGGCGACCCCGACGTAGATCCGGCACTGCACAAGGACGAGTTGCGGCTGGCGCTCGACGCGTGGGTGCTCAGCGGTGCCATCAAGAAGTACCGCGAGGCGAAGACCGGGAGCATTTTTCGGCACCACACCATGTTGGTCCACGAGGACGTGCGCAATGCCTTGCACGTCGACTCCGCGTCCATCGTCCGCGGCTTGTGGAACACCGGCAAGTTCACGTCTGGTGAGGGACTCGCGAGGCTTCGGAAGCTCTTCGACGACGACTACGCAGACGTGATGGCAGCTCGGGCTGGCGGTGAGCCCGTGCCCGCATCATTCAACGAGTTGAAGCCCTACATCCCTGAAGCGATCGCCGAAATGACGAGTGGGGGTGCGGACCCGGTGCTGATCGTCAACTCTGACAAGGAAGCCCAAGCCCAGCAGGAGGCACTCGACTTCGACAAGGGCCGGGTCTGGCGCATCCTCATCGGTGGCGCGAAGCTCAGCCGTGGCTTCACCGTCGAGGGGCTCACGATTTCCTACTTCCGGCGCAAGGCCGGACAGGCCGACACGCTGATGCAGGCGGGTCGATGGTTCGGATTCCGGGAGGGTTACCGCGACCTGGTGCGTCTCTACATCCGACGTGACCACAAGGTGGATCTGTACGAGGCGTTCGAAGCGCTTCTCCTCGACGAGGAAGCATTCCGCGACGAGCTGGGTAAGTACGCCGGCCTCGACGAGGACGGGAAGCCGCTCGTGGAGCCCCGTCAGATCCCGCCGCTCGTTAGCCAGCACCTGCCTTGGCTGAAGCCGACCGCCCGCAACAAGATGTTCAACGCGGTCGTCAAGGCGCGCGCTTCGGTCGGCACCTTCCACCAATTGTCGTCGATCCCGCCGCGGCCAACGGCGCCAGCCACTCCCAAGGAGCAAGCCAAGTTCAGGGCTCAGCACAAGGCGAACCTGGACAACGTTGTCCTGCCATTGCTCGCGTTGGCCGACCACGCGGCAGTCCTCCCGTACGTCGACTCGGATGGCACGAACAAAGAGCAGCACGCGCGGGTCGGGCTCATTGACGCCGACGAGTTCCTGAAGCTGTTCGACAAGCTGGCGTGGCACGAGAACTATCTGAGTGTGATCGATCCTCTGCGCGCGTTCATCGCTACCGCGACGCAGAAGGGGCGCATCAAGGACTGGGCGATCATCTGGCCGCAGCGTGCTGCGTCCGGTCGAGATCTGGAGTTCAGTGAGCTGTCCGTCCCCGCCCCGATCTTCAAGCGCGCGCGACGTCAGCCGCCGCGTATCGACTTCACCGGTGAGAACAAGCGCAACATCCTCGCTGCCGGCGCGGTGCCGTCGGGCAGCTCGCTGCCTGGCCTCGGCAAGAGCGATACCCGCGGTGTACTTGTGGTCTCGCTTGTGGCGGATCGCGACGAGACATCCGAGGCCGAAGCGGTGGCGCGCGACGAAGTCGTGGGACTGATTTCGCTCCGGGTTCCCGACAAGTCGGTTCAGAGCAAGAGGGACCACATCCAGTACGGAGTGGTGATCCCGGCCAAGGCCGACGAGGTGGCGGTGGACGTCGACGCTCAGAAGGCAGGCTGAGTCCCTCGAATGGTGGATCCAGACTTCGAGTTCCTCGACCTTCGGCCGCGCAACTGGGCAGACGCCTTCCCGTGGCTCCCCGGCAAGGCGTCGAGTGAGGGGGGCACAAAGGACGCGTGGTGGAGCAGTCCGATCGATGATGCTGAGTTAGCGGCACGCGCGGCGCTCATAGGCAAGGTCGTTGAGCTAGCCATCGACCACCTCGGGAAGTGGACGATCGGCGAGGTCTTTCCTGGTCTCGCCCCGGACATTTCCCTTGCGATGTTGGACCTTCCGGTGCGCGCGAAGAACGTTCTCAATCGCGAACAGCTGCTGCTGACAGCGGATCTGGCCGATGTGTCTCTCGAGGAGCTGCTCGCCTTCCGCAACGCTGGCATTGGGACCGTCAGGTCGATTCTTCAGCAGCTCGCCGAGCTGTCCACCTCCCTACCACAGGCCTCCGCTCCGCTGCAGTCTTCGGGTGGGATCGAGACCGCATCTCCTTCGAACGCGTGGCTGGGCGATCTCATCCGGGATCTCGAGACCCTCGCAGAGTGGAACCTCAGCCTTGGACGCGCTGACAGTGGCCTCCTGGGGGAGCTCCCTCTAGGAGCTCCGCCGGATGCGGTCGCCGCGCGCAAGAGACTGCTCGCACTGAGCGCCGGCGAGGTTCTCCCATCGACTGACGTCAACGTGGCGGACGCGCTTGAGGCCGCGATCTACGGGTTGGATCAGCGGTACCAGAAGATCCTACGGGATCGTGTGTTTGCCTGGGAGCCCCTGACCCTCGAGGAGCTCGGTCAGGAGTTCGGGGTGACTCGCGAGCGTGTGAGACAAGTTGAGGTAAAGGCTCGCGCCAAGCTCGACGATCTCGTCACTGCGGCCAACTCCGTCGGCCGTGCCGCAGACTTCGTTCGCACGCAGATTCGCGGCGTCCGCCCCCTCCAAGAGTTGCTTGATCAGGCACCCGCGCTGGCCCACGAAGTGGTCTCCGTGGGTCAGCCCACGTGGAGGGTGATCGACGTCTTGGATGACGCGTATGAGATCGCCGACGGTTGGTGTGCCGAGCCAAGCTTCGAGGCAGCGCGACGCGACACGTCGGTCTTCCTCGACGAGTTGGCAGACTCGTACGGGGTGGTCCGCTTGGCCGACGTCTCCCTATCCGGGGACGAGGCCGGCTCCCTGCCGTGGTTGAAGGAATGGCTGATCTATCTGGGGTACGAGGTCAGAGACCAGTTCGTTCTCCTCAAGACGGCGTCGCTCAATGACATGGCTGCGGCCATCCTGTCGATCGAGGGGGCGCCACTGACCTTCGATGAATTGCACAAGAAGGTGGGACGCGGAGCTGCAGGAAGCCTCCGCAACCAGGTGAGCACCGATCCGGTCTTCACCAAGATAGACCGTGAGCACTTCGCTCTGACCGAGTGGGGACTTGAGGGCTACACGAATATTCGGGGCGAGATCGGCAAACTTCTCGAGCAGGCCGATGGCGAGTTGCCGCTGGCCACAGTGGTCGAGTCGCTGGTCGGCAGGTTCGGGGTCTCTGCGAACTCGGTCGCGGTCTACGCAGGCAGCCCGCCGTACAACGTGATGAACGGAATCGTTCGGACCGAGACGGGACAGTTGGCCGGCGGGGGAAGAAATCCTGCAAAGGTGCAGCGCTACTACCGTCGAGGAGGCGACTGGCTCTATCGCACTACGGTGACGTTCGATCACCTACGGGGCAGTGGGTGGCCGGCATCAACGGCCTTGTCCACGATCCTCCGTATGGCGCCGGGGGAGTACGCCGAGCTGTCGTCCAGACTCGGCCCCCAGAAGTTCTCCTACAAGACTCACCAGCCGTCATTCGGAAGCATCAAGCGCTTCCTCGAGGACATGGACTTGGGGATCGGTGACGAGATCTTCCTAGTCTTCAAGAAAGACGGTTCCTTCGATGTCGAGAAGCTTCCAGACGTGCCAGACGTGCCAGACGGCCGCATGGCCCAGGCGCTGCGACTCGTCGGAGCCGACATATCCCTCGATGTTGCGGATGCGATTGCGGCGCTCGGTTCGGCGATCAAGTTCGCGCCCGACGCGGACATCGTCTCAATTGCGCATGGATACAAGGCGCGCCGCGAGCAGCACATTCATGACCTAATCCTTGGTTTGGAACCGAGTTCGGACGAGTGACCTTGGCATCCAGAGTACGGGCGCCTGTTCACAGGTGCATCTCATCGCAGCCGACGGCAGCCGGCGGCGTCGCACCGTTGAGGGCACCGACACCTCGGCCGCAGATATTCAGGAGATCTGTCGCGAATTAGCGCGTCGGTGGTGAGGCACGATTCCTAGTCGGGTCTCAAGGGAATCGCTCGCGCATCGGGCTTGCGCGAGCCTGTTGCCTTTTCAGGCAACGATCTCGATGAACCGCCCCGGCAAGTCCAGAGACTCCGTTCCTTGGGAAGGATGGAGTCATGTCTGGGAGTACGTCGAAGAGGTACCCGGCCGAGCTGCGTGAGCGGGCGGTCCGGATGGTCACCGAGATTCGGGCCGACCACGAGTCGGAATGGGCGGCGATGAGCAAGGTCGCTGAACTGCTCGGGGTCGGGACGCCGGAGACGGTCCGGAAGTGGTGTCGGCAGGCCGAGGTCGATGCCGGCAGGCGCCCCGGGGTGACCTCGGAGGAGTCGGCGGAGTTGAAGCGGTTGAAGCGGGAGAACGCCGAGTTGAAGCGGGCCAACGCGATTCTCAAGAGCGCGTCGGTTTTCTTCGCAGCCGAACTCGACCGGCCACAGCGCTGATCGTGCGCTACATCGACGAGCACGTCGGTGAGCGCCACGATGACGGTCTGCGATGGGGTGTCGAGTCGATCTGTGCCGCGCTCACCGAGCTCGGCGCCAAGATCGCCCCCGCGACCTACTACGAGCACCGCCACCGCAAGCCGACCGCCCGCGAGGTGCGCGACGAGGAACTGAAGCCGAAGGTCGCCGAGGTCCACGCGGCGAACTACGGCGTCTACGGCGCGCGGAAGGTGTGGCTGACGCTCAACCGGGAGCGGGCCGCAGATGCGCCGCCGATCGCGCGCTGCACCGTGGAGCGGCTCATGGGTGAGCTCGGCCTGGCCGGCGCGGTGCGGGGCAAGGCCAAGCGCACCACGATCAGCGACCCGAAGGCGCCGAAGCCACTGGATCTCGTCGACCGGAGCTTCCGGCCGTTAGCACCCGATCGGCTCTGGGTGGCGGACTTCACCTACTGCTCGACGTGGTCGGGCTGGTGCTACACCGCGTTCGTGATCGACGCCTACGCCCGGCGGATCCTGGGCTGGTCGGTAGCGACCACGATGACCAGCCAGCTCGTCGTGGACGCCGTTGAACAGGCGATCTGGACCCGCGGCCGCGAAGGGCGTGACCTGGCCGGACTGGTTGCGCACCATGACCACGGCACGCAGTACCTGTCCGTGGCCTACTCCGAGAAGCTCGACGCCGCCGGGATCAAGCCTTCGACCGGCGCGGTGGGCTCGTCCTACGACAACGCACTGGCCGAATCGATCATCGGGCTTTACAAGACCGAGCTGGTCAAGAAGCAGCGGCCGTGGAAGGGCTTCGACGACCTCGAGGTCGCCACCGCTGAATGGGTGGACTGGTACAACCACCGCCGGCCCCACGAGTACTGCGACGACCTCACGCCCGTCGAGGCAGAGGCCGCTCACTACGCTCACCACGAGACCCCAGCAACCGTTGGAGTCTCAAGCTAGAAAGTCTCCGGACACGCCGGGGCGGTTCACCCGGGACTCGATGTTGCTTACGGCTCGAGCCCAGTCACAGTCCATGGCAGCGCGCACCGGGATTCGGTCTCTACTCAGTCTGGCGCCGACCCGGCCTAGTTTCAACTGGCCGAACGAACACGGAAGCTTGTGGTTCTATCAACGCGTGCACGAACCGATCCCGTCGCCCGATCGGGATCCGCACGAGACAGGGCAGGCTGGAGTCCTCGTCGGGGTTGCGCGCAATCAGCAGCGGCCCAACCCCATCAGGGTAGGCAGAATGCTCGCCCGCCGTGATCTGGGGCACATGACTTGCCCCTGAAACGAGGCTCGTTTACTCTTCAACGAGGTCACGAGAATCGCCGCGAAGCCCTGGCTCGGCGATCGGCAACCCCCGCCTCGTGGTGGGGTGCTCCAGGTGAAGACCTGGCCGGATCGCAACAGCGACCGGCAAGTACGAGTTCGCTCACGCGGGTTAGGAGAAACCAGCCATGGACGCCACGTCTGGTTTTCGCACCGCCCATTCACGACCGATGACCGGTCACGAAGCCGCTTGGCGGCTGTACGTCGATCTGGCGCTCGTCGCCAGCATGCGCTGTTCGCGCTAAGAGCGCGTTCCGCCCGACCTACACACCACACATCACCTCCTGACGGATAGTTCCGTCTCGTCGTAGCCGCCTCGGCAGCTTCGGCGATCTTCCTGCATTCCTTACGCAGCGGTGATGTGCCTTCCTACCTTGAGGTGCTTCCACGCATGTCCAACAATCCGGCGACCCCGCCGTCCGCTTCCTCCGAACACATCAACCTCTCTGTCGCGCTCGACGGCGCGGGGTGGCATCCGGCCGCCTGGCGTGAGCCCGGAGCCCGTCCTGCCGACCTGTTCACAACCGCCTACTGGGCAGAGCTCGTCACCGAAGCCGAGCGCGGCCTGCTCGACTTCGTGACGATCGAGGACTCCCTCGGCATCCAGTCCGACCACTTCGGCGGGCCGCCCGACCACCGCACCGACCAGGTACGCGGGCGCCTCGACGCCTCGCTGATCGCGGCGGCGCTCGGGCCCATCACCTCCTCGATCGGCCTGGTCCCCACCGTCACCACCACCCACACCGAGCCGTTCCACATCTCCAAGTCCATCGCCACCCTGGACTTCGCGAGCCGCGGCCGCGCCGGATGGCGGGTGCAGGTCTCCGGCCGCGCCCACGAGGCCGCACACTTCGGCCGCCGCGACATCCCCGAGCTCGACCGAAACTGGGCCACCCAGGAGGACTCCCGCCAGGCCATCCGCGAGCTGTTCGACGAGGCGGCCGACTCGATCGAGGTGGTCCGCCGGCTGTGGGACAGCTGGGAGGACGACGCCGAGATCCGCGACGAGGCGACCGGCCGCTTCATCGACCGCGACAAGCTGCACTACATCGATTTCGAGGGGTCGAAGTTCAGCGTCAAGGGCCCGTCCATCACACCGCGCCCGCCGCAGGGCCAGCCGGTCGTGACGGCTCTCGCGCACGCCGATATCCCCTACGAGCTGGCCGCTCGCGGCGCCGACCTGGTCTTCGTCACCCCGCAGGGCATCGACGACGTGCCCGCCCTGATCGGGCAGGTCCGCGCGGCCGAACAAGCGGTCGGCCGCACCAGTACGCCGCTGCTGATCAACGCAGACCTGCTGGTCGTCCTGGGCGACACCGAGAAGGACGCCCGTGACCGCCTGCGCCGCCTCGACGACACCGCGGGCGAGAAGCTCCGTTCCGACGCCGCGATCCTCGCGACTACCCCCGACCAGCTGGCAACGCTGCTCGTCGACTGGGCGGACGCCGGGTTGGACGGGTTCCGGTTGCGACCCGCGGTGCTACCAGACGACCTCGTCGCGATCACCCGCGGCGTCGTCCCCGCTCTCCAGTCGGCCGGCGCGTTCCGCCACACCTACGAGACCACCACCCTCCGCGATCATCTCGGGCTCCCCGTAGCGGTCAACCGCTACGCCGCGATCGCCTAAGGGAAAGGGAACCACTTTCATGAGCACCAGCAATCCACGCAAGCAGATCATCCTCGGCGCGCACTTCCCCGGCGTCAACAACTCGACCGTCTGGCGTGATCCGGCGTCGGGCAGCCAGATCGACTTCTCGTCGTTCGAGCACCTCGCGCGGACCGCCGAGCGCGGCAAGTTCGACTTCTTTTTCCTCGCCGAGGGACTCCGGCTGCGCGAGCAGCGCGGGCTGATCCACGACCTGGACGTCGTCGGGAGGCCCGATACGTTCGCCGTCCTCGCGGCACTCTCCTCAGTCACCAAGCATCTCGGCCTGGCCGGCACCATCAACGCGACCTTCAACGAGCCGTACGAGGTGGCGCGCCAGTTCGCGACCCTGGACCACCTCTCGGCAGGGCGAGCCGCCTGGAACGTCGTCACGAGCTCCGACGCGTTCACCGGCGAGAACTTCCGCCGCGGCGGATTCCTGCCGCACGCGGAGCGCTACGAGCGGGCGCGGGAGCATGTACAGACCGCGCGCGAGCTCTGGGACTCGTGGGCGCCCGACGCCATCGCGGCGGACAAGGAGTCCGGCGCGTTCCTGCGCGACGGCCACGCCGGCGCGTTCGAGCACAACGGTAAGCAGTTCGCCATCTCCGGCCGATTCAACGTCCCGCGCAGCCCGCAAGGGCATCCAGTCATCCTCCAGGCTGGGGATTCCAGCGACGGCAGGGAATCGGCTGCCCAGTTCGCCGACGCGATCTTCACCCGGCACGGGACGCTCGACGAAGGGATCGCGTTCACCAAGGACGTCAAGGCGCGCGCCGTGCGGTACGGCCGCCGGCCCGACGACCTGAAGGTGCTGCCAGGCGTCGGGTTCATCCTGGGCGACACCGACGCGGAGGCGGCCGAGATCGCTCGCGAGGTGCGGTTCCAGCAGGTGAGCCCGCAGACCGCGATCCTGCTCCTGGAGCAAGTATGGAACCGGGACCTCTCGTCGTACGACCCCGACGGCCCGCTGCCGGCTGAGGATCCCGACGTCGAGTCGATCTCCATCATCCAGGGACGCGCCCGCCAGGTCGACAGCGTGCTCGATACCGCCCGCCGCTACCGAGAGCTCGCCGAGGCCAAGAACCTGAGCATCCGCGAGCTGATCGTCGAGGTGACCAGCCGCGGGCTGTTCGTCGGTAGCCCGGCGACCATTGCCGACCAGCTCGACCAGTTCGTTCTCGCCGGGGCCAGCGACGGATTCATCCTCGTCCCGCACATCGTCCCGGCGGGGCTGGATCCGTTCGTCGACAAGGTCGTCCCGCTCCTGCAGGAGCGCGGCGCCCTTCGCGCGGACTACACCCCCGGCGCCACCCTGCGCGACAACCTCGGTCTGCCCGCGGCCACCCCCGCGGAGCGCTGGTCGGCGCTGGCCAACGATCCCGCGGCCGCCGCGTCGTGACCACCGCTGACCGCTCTCCCACCACTCCCCTCACCGACCACCGCTACCGAAAGAGCACCACGATGAACACCCCACGACCGGGACGCCGGCACCTGCTCGTCCCCGCCGCGCTGCTGACCGCCGCGAGCCTCGCGCTCGCCGCCTGCGGCAGCGGAGCGAACGCCGAAGACTCGGCCGCCGGATCGCCCGTCAGCGGCGGAAAGGCGACCTTCGCAGTCAGCTCCGACGCCGGTTGCGTCGACCCCCAGCAGGTCGGCAGCAACGACACCATCTGGTCGACCCGGCAGATCGTGGACTCCCTCACCGACCAGAATCCGGAGACAGGCGAGATCGTTCCGTGGCTCGCCGAGTCGTGGGAGATCTCGGACGACACGAAGTCGTTCACCTTCCACCTGCGCAAGGGAGCGACGTTCTCCGACGGCGCGGTAGTGGACGCCGCTGCCGTGAAGGCGAACTTCGACCGCGCGGTCAACCTCGGCGCCCGCGCGACGCTGGCCCGCGGTTACCTGGCCGGCTACGCGAGCAGCACGGTCGTCGACCCGCAGACCGTGACCGTAACGTTCAACCAGCCCAATGCGCAGTTCCTCCAGGCGACATCCACGCACAGCCTCGGCCTGCTCTCGCCGGCAAGCGTGGCGCTCAGCGACGACGAGCGCTGCAAGAGCGTCATCGGATCCGGACCCTTCGTCCTCGGCTCCTATACCCCGAACCAGTCCATCGTGCTGACGAAGCGCGACGGCTACGACTGGGGATCGTCGCTGTGGAAGCACAAGGGCGAGGCATACCTCGACCAGGTCACCTTCCAGATCGTCCCCGAGTCAGGGGTGCGCGCGGGCAGCCTGCAGTCCGGTGAGGTCGATGCGATCAGCAGCATCGGCCCGCAGGACGAAGCGGCGTTCAAGGGCACCGACGTCGTCTTGCAGGACCGGTCCAACCCCGGCGTCGTGTTCAACCTGGGCTTCAACAACTCGCGCCCGCTCGGCGCCGACCCGGTGGTCCGCGAGGCGCTCTCCCTGGTCATCGATCGCCAGCAGGTCGTCGACACGGTCTACACGTCGCAGACCAAGCCGGCCACCAGCATCCTCGCGTCGACGACGCCGATGTACGCGTCGCAGAAGGACGCTCTCGGCAGCGATCCCAAGAAGGCGGCGAAGATCCTCGAGGACGCCGGCTGGGCGAAGGGCTCGGACGGCATCTACGCCAAGGACGGCCAGAAGCTCACGCTGACGGTCAGCTGGGCGGCGGTCATCGGCACGAACAAGCCCGCTCTCGAGCTGATCCAGCAGCAGGCGGCCGAGGCCGGGATCGACATCCAGCTCAAGGAGCTGCAGCTCACCGAGTCGACCTCGGTCGTGTCGTCGGGCGACTTCGACATCTACTGGGCCAACGTCACCCGGGCTGATCCGGACATCCTGCGCTCCAACTACTCGACGGCTCTGGCGAACAACTACCGGCTTCCGGCGTCCGATCTCGACGACGTCCTCACGGCGCAGGCATCGGAATCCGACCCGACGAAGCGCGCCGAGTACGCCGCACAGGCGCAGAAGCTGATCGTGGACAACTACTACGTCATTCCCGTCGTAGAGCTGACCACGGTGCTCGCGCACGGTGCGAAGATCCACGAGATCACCTATGACGCGTCGTCGCGCATCCAGCTCTTCGACACGTGGGTCGACGCGGGGTGATGCGCCGATGACCAGGTACCTCCTTCGTCGGGTCGCCCTCGCGGTCGGCGTGCTCTGGGCAGCGTTCACGGTGTCGTTCGTCGTGCTCTACCTGATCCCGGGCGACGCCGTCGACGCGATGGTCTCCGCCCAGGAAGTACCGCCTTCGGCAGCCGAGCTCGCCCAGCTGCGCGCACAGTACGGGGTCGACGAACCGTTGATCGTGCAGTACGGCGAACGGCTGTGGGCCGCGCTGCAGGGTGACTTCGGCGACTCGATCCAGACCGGCCGTTCGGTGACGTCGTCGATTGTCGACGCGCTTCCGAGCACGGCCGTGCTGGCTGGTGCCGCGCTGCTGCTGGCGATCCTCGGCGGCGGCCTGCTCGCCATCGTCGCCACGGCGACCGAGTCGCGGTGGGCGCGCCAGTTCCTCCTGGCGCTCCCGCCGCTGGCGGTCTCGCTCCCGACGTTCTGGGTCGGGCTCGTGCTGATCCAGGTGTTCAGCTTCCAGCTCGGCCTGTTCCCGTCGATCGGCGGCACCGGTCTGAATGCGCTGGTGCTGCCGGCAGTGACACTGGCGCTGCCGATCGGCGCCGTGATCGCCCAGATACTCGCAAAGTCGCTGAGCACCGCGCTCGACGACGCCTACGTGACGACTGCTCGCGCGAAGGGGGTGAGCAGGGCCGGCATCCACTTCACGCACGCGCTGCGCAACGCCGCGTTGCCTGCGCTCACCGCCGTCGGCCTGCTGGTCGGGCAGCTGCTGGCCGGCTCAGTCGTGGTCGAGACCGTGTTCGCCAGGGCTGGGGTCGGCCGGCTCACCGTTCAGGGCGTCACGGCCCAGGACATTCCCCTCGTACAAGGAATCGTGGTGTTCGGCGCACTGGTGTTCGTAGCCACGAACCTGATCGTCGACCTGATCTACCCCGTGCTCGATCCCCGGATCACGGCGACCAGCACCGCGACGCCGAGAAAGGTACCCGCATGACCGAGCTCGCCACCGCCACCCTCGTGCGGGACGTCGAACCGCCTGAGGTCACGGCCCCGCCGAGCACAGTGGTGGCGGCGGCGGACCCCACCGACCGTCGGCGCGGCCTACCCCGTTGGCTCCGGTTCGCGCTGGCCCGACCGGGCCTGATCATCAGCGTCGTCTTCCTCGCGCTGGTGCTCATCGCCTGCTTCGCCCCTTCCCTTCTAGCCTCGGGAAACCCGCTGACCGGGGAGCCGGCGGACCATCTCAAGGCACCGAGCCCGGCCCACCTGTTCGGAACCGATCACCTGGGTCGCGACGTGTTCACGCGGGTCGTGCACGGCACCTCGCTGTCGCTGCGATCGGCGCTGGTCGCCGTCACGATCGCGCTCATCGTCGGCGGCCTGATGGGCCTCATCGCCGGAACCCTGGGCCGGTGGGTCGACGATGCGATCATGCGCTTCGTCGACGTCCTGCTCGCCATCCCGGCGCTTCTGCTGTCGCTGGCGCTCATCACCGCCCTCGGCTACGGCACCGTGAACGTCGCGATCGCCGTGGCGATCGGCTCAATCGCCACGTTCGCGCGGATCGCTCGTTCGGAGACGTTGCGCGTGTCACGGGCGACGTACGTGGAGGCCGCGCGCTCCGTCGGATCACGGCCGTGGACGACGCTGCGGAGGCACATCCTGCCCAACGCGATCGGCCCGATCCTCGCTCTCGCCGTGCTCGAGTTCGGCGTGGCCATCCTCGCGGTCGCATCGCTGAGCTTCCTGGGCTACGGCGCTCCCCCGCCGACGCCCGAATGGGGATCGATGGTCGCCGAGGGCCGCAACTACCTGGCCACCTCATGGTGGCTGACCACCTTGCCCGGCCTGACTGTCGCGGCGACCGTGCTCGCGGTGAACAGGGTGTCGCGGGCCCTCGACGGCGAATGGACGCGTGCGTGATGAGCAACAACGACCCATCGACCCTGCTGAAGGTCGACGGCCTGAAGGTGGGCTACCGGACGCGCAGCGGGCGGGTTCCCGCGCTGCGCGGCGTCGACCTGCGGATCGAGCGCGGCGAGGTGGTCGCGCTCGTCGGAGAGTCGGGCTCGGGCAAGAGCACACTCGCTCACGCCGTGATCGGGTTGCTGCCCCCGAACGCCGAGATCGAGGCGGGCTCCATCGCGTGGCGAGGAACCGACGTCGCACATGCGTCGACCCGCGCCTACCGGCGAATCCGGGGCAAGGAGATCGGCCTCGTCCCGCAGGATCCGACCGTCTCGCTGAACCCGGTGCAGCGCATCGGGCGGCAGGTCGCCGAGGGGCTCCGCGTGCACGGACTGGCAGGCCGCCGTACCGCGGCGATCGAGGCGGTCGCCGCACTCGAGCGGGCCGGGCTGCCCGACCCCGAGGTGCGCGCCCGGCAGTATCCGCACGAGCTGTCCGGCGGGATGCGTCAGCGGGTGCTCATCGCGATCGCAACCGCCGCCGAGCCGCAGCTCCTCATCGCGGACGAACCGACCAGCGCCCTCGACGTGACCGTGCAGCGGCGGATCCTCGATCGCATCGAGGCGCTCCGCGCCGAGCGCGACATGTCGGTGCTGCTGGTAACCCACGACCTCGGGGTGGCCGCCGACCGCGCCCAGCGCATCGTCGTCATGTCACACGGCGCGATCGTGGAGCACGGCCGCACCGCCGACGTCCTGCACGACCCGCAGCACGAGTACACCAAGCGGTTGCTGAGGGCCGCCCCCGGGCTCGAACTCGGCGGATTCGGCGTCCGGCGGCGTACCGCCCCGGCGCCCGCGAGCGACTCGGCGCCGCTCGTGCGGGCGACGAGCCTCGTCAAGGAGTTCCGGCTGCCCCACGGTGAGACGCTGCGCGCGGTCGACGACGTCACCTTCGAGATCCCGAAGGGCCAGACCCTGGCCCTGGTGGGAGAGTCGGGATCCGGCAAATCAACGACCGCCCGCCTCGTCCTTGGCCTCACGCAGCCGACGTCCGGAACAGTCGGCATCGGCGACACCGAGATCAGCGGTCTGCGCGGATCCGCGTGGCGGGAGGCACGACGCCATGCACAGCTGGTGTACCAGAACCCGTTCGCCTCGCTCGATCCCCGCTGGAACGCCGAGGAGATCGTCGGAGAGCCACTTCGCGTGTTCAAGGTCGGGACCCGCGCCGAGCGCCACGACCGGGTCGCGACGCTGATCGACCGCGTCGCGCTCCCGGCATCGACCTTGCAGCGCAAGCCGGCCGAGCTCTCCGGCGGGCAGCGGCAGCGGCTCGCGATCGCGCGGGCGCTCGCCCTGTCCCCTGAGCTCGTCGTTCTCGACGAACCGGTGTCGGCCCTCGACGTGTCGGTGCAGGCGCAGGTCCTCGACCTCCTGGTCGAGCTGCAGGCGGACCAGCAGCTGACCTACCTGTTCATCACTCACGACCTGGCGGTGGTCAGCCAGATCGCGCACCGGGCGGCGGTGATGCGCCGCGGCGCGATCGTCGAGACCGGGCCGGTCGACGAGCTGTTCTCCCGACCACAGCACGACTACACCCGCGACCTGCTGAATGCGATCGCCGGCCGCCACCTGCGCGACGCCGCCGCGGCGCGCTCCTGACCCGAAAGGCTTCACCCCTACATGAGCACCATCCCGTTGTCCGTTCTCGACCTCGCTCCCGTGATCGACGGATCGACCCCGTCGCAGGCGCTGCGCAACACCATCGACCTGGCCCAACGCGCCGAGGAGTTCGGCTACCACCGCTACTGGGTCGCAGAGCACCACTTCAACGAGGGCGTGGCCAGCTCGTCGCCGGCGGTGCTCGTCGGCCTGATCGCCTCCGCGACCAACCGGATCCGCGTGGGCTCGGGCGCCGTCCTCGCCGGGAACACCACCGCGGCGGTCGTCCTCGAGCAGTTCGCCACCATCGACGCCGTACACCCCGGACGCATCGACCTGGGGCTCGGCCGCAGCGGGCAGCGCCGCGCCGAAGCGCTCGCGGCGGTCGGCGCCCCGCCGGCGCGTCCGGCGAGGGAGGAGCGCGTCGTCAACGGGCTTCTGCTGCCCGCGCCGTTCGACATCACGAAGCAGCTCACGTCGTCCCGCGCACGCGCCGCCGACCAGCTGCTCCGTCAGGAGGGCGCGCAGTCACCGGCTTTCGCCGCGCAGGTCGACGACATCCAGGCGTTCATCGCCGGCACCTACCGCACCGCGGACGGAGAACCGGTCCTTCTGGTGCCGGGCAAGGGCGCGACCATCGAGGTGTGGCTGCTCGGCAGCAGCGGCGGAGAGAGCGCGCAGCTCGCCGGCGCCCGCGGACTGCCGTTCGCCGCGAACTACCACGTCGCGCCATCCGCCGTCCTCGACGCAGTCGAGGCCTACCGGGCCGCGTTCACGCCGTCCGAGAACCTCGCCCGGCCGTACGTCGTGGTGTCGGCAGACGTCGTCGTGGCCGAGACGGACGAACGCGCCCGCGAGCTCGCGTCGCCGTACGCCGCGTGGGTGCGCAGCATCCGCAGCGGGTCGGGCGCGATCCCGTTCCCGTCGCCGGCTCAGGTCGCGGGGCTGGAGTGGACGGCCGAGGACACCGCACTCGTCGACGACCGGGTCCGCACCCAGTTCGTCGGGTCGCCGGGCAGGGTCGCCGACCAGCTGCGCGTCCTGCAGGAGGCCACCGGCGCCGACGAGCTGCTCATCACCTCCGTCACCCACGACCACGGCGACCGGATCCGCTCGCACGAGCTGCTCGCCACCGAATGGGACATCTGAGCCATACAACCGAAGTAGCATCACAACGAGAGGAAGATCGATAACCATGACGACGACAAGCTCCGCGACGGAGACCTTCGCCGACGAATGGCGGCAGTGGCACGCCGAGCACGAGAAGAACCGGGCCGACGGGCATGGCTTCCTCGCCATCACCGGCTTGTACTGGCTGAGCGCGGAGCCCACCACGCTGCCCGACGCGCCCGGAACCTGGATCACCGGGGAGAACGGCCCCGTCGTCGAGCTCGGGGAGTCGGAGAGCCTCACCGTCGGCGGCGAGCGCGTCACCGGCCGCCACGAGTTCGGACCGATCCCCGAGCGCGGCGGCGTCAATGCCGAGTTCGACGGCGGCGTGATCGAGGTGGCGCGCCGCGGAGGACGGGATCTGCTGCGCCCGCGGCGCCCCGACAACGCGTTCTTGAAGGAATACCAGGGGAATCCGGCCTTCAGCCCTGACCCCGCGTGGCGAGTCGACGCCCGCTTCGTGCCGTGGGACGAGCCCCGCGCCGTCACCGTGGGCGCGGCGGTCGACGACCTGCAGCATGTCTACGACTCGCCGGGCCAGGTCGAGTTCGAGATCGACGGTGAGACCCACCGGCTCACGACCTTCCCCGGCCACGAGCCGGGCTCGTTGTTCGTGCTGTTCACCGACCAGACCAGCGGGATCACGACGTACGGCGCGAACCGGAGCATCGCGATCGCCGCCCCGGACGCAGCCGGCCACACCGTGCTCGACTTCAACCGCGCGGTGAACCTGCCGTGCGCGCACACCGACTTCGCGACCTGCCCGCTGCCGCCGGCGGAGAACCGGCTGCCGATCGCCGTCGAGGCCGGCGAGAAGACTCCGAAGTCCCGCCTGGTCGGAAAGGTCACCGACACCGGGATCACTCTCTGACTCACCGCTCGACGAGGGGGGACGTCGGGCTGGGTTCAGCAGGCGATGACGACGGTGAGCAGGACGGCACTGTCGTCGAGCGCCTCGAGGTCATGACGGGCCGGCGGGATGATGAGCAAGTCGCCCGCCGGGCGCGTCTGCTGGCACAAATCAGTCGCGCAACGCGGCGCGTGATCGTAGGTCAGCCACCAGCTCGACCGCGGCAGCAACCTCGGCGTGCGTTGGGCCGAGGTCATACGAGTGATGGTGCGCGGCCTGTGACAGCGAGTCCCACGCGAACTGCGCCTTTCCTGCTACATCAGGAGAATCTCGGTACAGAACCTCGATGCAGCAGAGTCTCGTCCGCACGCTGGACCGTCCAGGGTCGGCGCCCTTCGCGCGAATCAACCCGACCAGCACATCCTCCAGCTCGGCCCGGGCGAGCCACCCGGCAGCGCGCACCGAGTGCGATCGCACATCCACCGATCCATCGAGCAGACCTCTCGCTTGCTCGAGCGGCGATCTCATCGGGCACCGGCCGCGAGGTCATCTACCGCGCTCTCGACATCTCGGCAGGCATCGATCGGGGCCACGCTTTCCAGCTGGGAGTGGATAGCGTTCGCGTGCTTCAGCGCCCTACGTCGGTGCGGGTACTGGTTCAGCCATCCGGCCGGGTCGGCGCCGTCAGCCACCGCGAGCCCCAACCGTGCCCTAGTTTTCATCGCCGCGGCCCAGTTCTCCTCTACCTCCTGGTGGCTCGCTCCGCTTGAGAGGCCACGAGTGAAGTACACCTCGCGGCACTGCGCTTCTAGCGCCATGCGCAGCAGTCCGGGGAGCACCCGACGTAAAGTCTCGAGGTCGAGGCCCTCGTCCTTGGTGATTGCGAACGCATCTCGCAGATAGCGCTGCGCCGGGCTGAGGGCCACCACGGCGGTGACCTTCGAGTTCGCCTCACGGCGGATCTCGAGCACCTTCACGGGCACCTCCCGCGGCGCCCGGCGTACGGCGCTGGCGAATCGATCGTCGTGCGAGAACACTATGACTTGCCGGGTACGTGCGATTTCGAGCAACACATTCACCAGCCCGTCGACCTTCGCCGGGCCCATCGCCTGCACGGGGTCGTCGAGGACGACGAACCGGAACGGGCTCCGGGGCATTGTTGCTCGCGGAATGAAGAGCGCGAGGGCGAGAGAGTGCAGCTCACCTTGGCTCATCACCGATAGGGCGCCCACGTCTTCGCCGTCCACGGTGGCGGAGACGACGACGCGACGACGGGTGTTCGAGCCCTCCAGCGCCAGGCCGGCGATGTCGACATTGCTCTGCTGGCGAAGTCCTGCCCAGATCCGCTTCGCCTCCTCTGCGATCGGCAACACGCGTTCGTTCTTGAGCGCGATCTCGTTCGTCTTCAGCCACTGATGGGCATCCTTCGCAGCGCTTGCCTCCGGCTCGGACCTGTGCCACGCGTCGAGATCATCGACGAAGGTGGCGATCCGCGTCGCGATCGCTCCCCACGCATCGTCGAGCTCGTCGACGTACTGCTGGGTCGCGGTCTGGAGTTTCGCGAGGGCGTCGTCGAGCGGAGCGCGCTTCGTCTGGATGTGCTCCCTGAGCTCAAGCAGGTCTCCTGGCGCAGACGCCCAGTCTTGCCACGCGGTTCGAGTCGCCGCAGCGGGCCCGGTCAGTTCTACTGGCAGGTCGACGCTCAGTGCGGCCGGCGGATGCTGGATCACTCTCCGTGCGGCGTTGCCCGCATTCTGGTGCCGGTCTCTCGCGTCACGCAGGGCAGTCGCCGCTGACCGCTCCGCGGCACGCTCGGCCCTCAGCGTTGCGATGAGATCGCCGTCGACGGTGCCCACTCCGCAGACCGGACACTGTTGACGCCCCTCGTGCTCGTGCAGCGCGATCACCGCGTCGACGAGCTGCGCACGACGCTCGGCGGCGGCATCTGACCCGTGTGCCAGATCCGCGAAAGCGCCGACCGCGGCCTTCAGCTCGTCGGCCGCCTCGGCGCACTCCTGTTCGCTCGGCAACCGAAGCCGCAGCAAAGCGCGAACCTGCGCCGCTTGACCGGTGTCACCCACACTCCCGATCGCCAGCTGGCGCAACTGGCCGGCATCCGGTTTCCGCTTCTTCAGCAGTGCGGCGGCCTGACGCGCGCGCTCGTCGTCCAGCGCCTCGAGCTGAGCCAGGAGGTCTTTCCTGTCCTTGGCGAGCTTGGCTTGTGGGGCGGACAGGCCTCTCTGATGTGCCTCGAGCCGCCTCACCGCGTCGCTCAGTTGGCCGATTCCGAGGACGGTTGAGATCTTGTCGTAGAGGTCCGCCGGTGCGGCGGCGAGTAGCGCGCCGAGCTCCTCGTATGTGAGCAACGGACGGTACGTCTCCAGCGGGCCCGCCCAGCCGAGGCTGTCCATTCCGGGCTCCTGTTTGCCACCTTCGCGCTGGAGCGTCGTGCGCGGGGCCTCCAGGTCGGCATCGTCGGGCCAGTCGACGACGAGACGAGTGCGACCTACACCTTCCTCTACCAAGGTGACTTCAATGCGCGGATCGTCATGGCAGTGGACGTTGCGCCAGCGTTCCTTCCATTGCGTCGTCCGATTGCGCCACCTGAAGGTGGAACCCGTCAGCGCGACTTCGAGGCCTTCGGCGAAGCTCGACTTGCCCGACCCGTTACGGCCAGAAATGACGGTGAGCGACGGGCCGGGATCCAGATCAATTTGCGCCTCATCACCGATCCCGCGAAATGCGCGAACCTTGATCTGCTTGAGGAACGCGCCGACGGGCTCGACCGTATCGGCAGCCTTCGGCGCGGATTGCGGCGGCGTCCAGCCTGCCATGTCGGCCAGCGCGGCGTCGCCGTCGAGCGCCGCCATGATGAGCAGCTTCGCGTCGTCAGAGAGCCCGTCGTCCTCGTCGAGCCGGCGACTCACCCAGCTGTTCAGATCCTCGGTCACAACGTCCTCCCGCAGGGCAGAAACTAGCCAGACCGTAACAGTGAGGGCCGACGGATCCACCGGCCCAACCCATCGGCCGCTGTCGGGTATGCGCTAACGATTACCTGGGTGCGCGGTCGTGGGTGCGGCCAGCATTAGCGGTCGACCCCGCCGCGACAACGCGCGTCCAGAAGATTGTCGGTGCTGTCAACCATCCCGCTGGTGGTGGGTTGGGAGGAGGGTGAGTGAAATCGTCGGCCGGAGCAGACAGTATGTAAGCGTGGACACCTACTTACGTTCTCCGCACGCGCTGTTCGCACTGAGCCAGAACTTCAACATCCCACTCTTCCAGCGCAGATACGTCTGGACGGAGGAAGACCAGTGGGCACCACTGTGGTCCGACGTCCGCCGTACGGCTGAAGCGCGCGCGGGCGGAAATGCCGACGTCACACACTTCCTCGGGGCGGTCGTCCTGCAGGATCAAGGCGCCGTCGTCGGCGGCGTCCCGCAGTGGTCGGTCATTGACGGGCAGCAGCGGATCACGTCACTGCAGCTACTCATGGATGCGGCGGCGGCCGCGCTCGAGGAGCTCGAGCAGACCCGGCTGGCGAGCCGGCTGCGCAAGCTCACGCACAACGACGCTGACGAGGTCGACGGCGATCTTCTCAAACTGAGACACTCGAACGCCGATCGCGAAGCATTCGACGAAGTCATGGAGGCGCCGGCGCCGGTCGATCACTCCCGGTTGAAGTCCGGGAACACGCTCGTAGCGGCGGCGCACGCCTTCTTCACCGAACGGATCGCGCACTGGCTCCAGGAGAAGCCTGACGAGGATCAGGCCCAGTGGGCCAGCGCGCTCGCCGACACGCTCGCGTCGGCTCTACAGCTCGTGGTCATCGCGCTCAAGCCGGACGAGGATTCGCAAGAGATCTTCGAGACCCTCAACGCTCGGGGCACCCCGCTTCAGGCAGCGGACCTGATCAAGAACCTGCTGTTCCAGCGTCTAGTGAGCTCGGTGATGAGCCCCGAAGTCGCCTACCGCGAGTACTGGCGACTATTCGAGACACCCTTCTGGGAAAAGGAAGTAACCGTCGGCCGCGTCCGGACCACCCGCTCTGCGCTCTTTCTGAACCAGTGGCTCGTCAGCCGCGTCGGCGAGGACGTCGGCCCCAGGGCGTTCTTCCGCCGCTTCAAGCATTTCGTCGACCACGAGTTCGACGGCGACGCGGCCGAGATCCTCAAGCTGCTGCACGGACAGGCGATCACTTACCAACGTTGGGTCGAGCGCGCTGCGTCGCAGGATCCCTCGATCGATCGCGTCTCCCTGTCCGTGTATCGGATGGACGCCATAGGCCTTCAGATCGCCCGACCGATGCTGATCTGGCTACATCAGCCGGGGTTCGACGTTCCAGAGAACGAGCTCTCGATCGCGATCGACGCTGTGGAGAGCTGGCTCGTTCGGCGAGCCATACTTCGACTATCGGCCTCCGATCTCGGTCGAATCGTCGCTCGTCTCATCAACCAGTTCCGCGACACAACACCCGATGGCATCGGCACCAGGATCCGCAACGAACTAGCCCGCCTATCGACCGAGACCACCTACTGGCCGGACGATGACGAGATCCGTGACTTCTTAGCTACCGCACCCGTCTACAGTCACTACAGCGCGGCTCGGATGCGCATGCTGCTCGAAGCGGTCGAGGACGACGCCCGCGGGTTCAATTCGGGAAAGAGCAAGACTGGCGTCCGAACGTCACGCGGCATCATGGCGATTGAGCACGTGCTCCCCCGGCGATGGCAAACCAACTGGCCTGTTGCGACGCTCGCGGAGGAAGTGGAGCGAACAAATCACGTCCACCGGCTCGGCAACCTCACGTTACTCACGCACACTCTGAACTCGTCCGTGTCGAACGCGGCGTGGGGCTCGGACTCTGGTAAACGAGCGGCGCTCCGCAGGCACGACGTAATGCTCATGACCCGCAACTTGACGGACAGGGCCACCTGGGACGAGGCGGCCATTGACGGCCGCACTGAGGAGATGACCGCCGCGATTCTCGCCACGTGGCCAATCCCCGAGGAGCATAGTGGTCTGCCTGAGGCCAAGAAGCCCATGTCCACATATGTCAGCGTCAAAGATCTCGTCGCGTCCGGCCGGCTCTTGCCGGGCACAGTCCTGAAGGCGCGCACCGGCGGAGAGGACGCCGAGATCACCGATCGTGGCGACATCCGCTACAAGGGCAGGCTGTATGACACCCCCTCAGGCGCAGGGAAAGCGGCCCTTGGCCGCACGGTTAATGGATGGCACTTCTGGCGCCTTGAGGACGGGCGGCGGCTCGTGGACGTGCGCATGGATCAAGCCCGAGCCGACGATGTGCGGGCATCCACTCGGGAACGCGGCCTGCGAGAAGTGACCGAATGGCTCCAGGCGAGGGGCTGGGCAGTCAACCAGGAGAAGACTGGTAATCGGCTCCGCTTGGTCGCGGAACGGGACGGGAAGCAACGAAGCCTGCGCGTTTCCACGAAGTCTGCCGCCAGCTGGCAGCTCAGCACGGCTGATGGAACGCCTGCCGTCGATTCATCCGGCTACTGGGCGTTCGTCGATCTTCAGTCGGCCGAGCCGACTGTCGTCGTCTACTCAGAGCAGAATATTCGCGACCTCATTGCAGTAGACGTAGCGGAGTACCTGGGTCAGCACGGCGGCAAGCGACCCGTCAACTCAAACAGCGAGCATTTCGCTCTTCACCCGTCTCGGCTCGCGTCCATCAATCCCCGTCTCGATTGGTGAGTGGCGCAAGTCCGGCCCACCGGCTCGCGACCGCCCGCTTCACCAGACGGACCGATCACAGCTGGGGTCGTCTACGTGCTCGTCGCGAGTCCCGTCGGTCCACCGCTTCGGCCCCGTCCCGTCACAGACCGGGGTCAGGTCGATGATCCCCGTGACGAACTTGTCTTCGCGGCGGGTGTGACGCCGACAATGCTTCTCGACCCCGAGGACCTCGACGCCGTCCAGACGGGCCGGATCGTCGATCAGCAGCCGGTGTCCTTCAGCCAGGACGGCGTCGTTGGCGGTGTGCCACGCCACTCCCAGCCCCCGGCGACGCGAGCCATGGACAGGTGCTGGACCACGATGCCGACCAGGGCCCAGGCTAGCCCGCCCCGGGAGATCTTCGCCCGCAGCTCGGCCGCGGCAGTGGTGTCCTGACGCCACACATGCGAGCACTCCGCGCACCGGTACCGGCGCACCGTGACCAGCAGGGTGGTGGGGGCCATCCGAACGGCGCGTGCGTGAACCGGCGGACGACGGTGTCCCTGGCTACGCCTTGGCAGCCGCAGCGGCGGCACCAATCCGTCCGGGTCGACCACCCGGCAGGCGAGCACCGCCCGGTCGGGTTTGAGCAGCTGGCGGGTCACCTTCAGGCCGAGCTCGTCCAGCCGGGTGCAGGTGCCCAGGTTGGGGTAGGCGAAGGTAGTAGCGTCACGCAGGTCGAGGTCTTTCGGATGGGCGGTGTAAGAACTCCCATCTTCGGAAGACCTCGACCCTCATCCAGCCAGCGACGCGCGGGGCGACCTCTACACGGTCAAATGCGAAGAGCCGGGGAACCTCACCGACGTTCATGCGCCCCGATGTAACCGAGGATGTCGCTGACACGACGACCCCTCATGGGTACGAGAGTCGCTGCGCACTCAGCCGGTCATCTTCAACGAAGTTGGCGTAGTCGCCGACCGGGAGCGCGATATCCGGTGCGCGAACAGCAGGTGCGCCATCTCCCGCGGGAGCGTTCTCTTCAGCCGTGGATGCGGCCGGAAGAACGAACCTCTCTACGGGATCCGCACGATCCTGCGCTGCGGCGCCGAGATCCCTGAGATCAAGCGGCTCGGGGAAACGCTCAGCAACGGAGGGAGGCGTTCTTGGCCTACTTCGACACCGGCCGCGCCAGCAACGACGGCACCGAAGCGATCAACGGGCTGATCGAACTCGACCGTCGCGTCGCCCACGGATTCCGCAACCGCGACCACTACCGACTACGCATGCTGCTCACCGGCGGCGGACTGGCCCACCCCACCTCAGATAGGAAGAGCCTGAATGGTCATGTCTTTCGACCGGGTGGTCACCGTCAGGAAGCCGCACGCGGGGATACGCACGGGGCGCTACATCGCGACGTCTACTCTTTTGCCAGTTCACACGGAATTGTCTTCGTCGTGGCAACTAACGCTGTGGGGTGCCCATAACCGATGTAGCCGCATTCATTGATGTCGTCGACATGCCCTCGAATGAGTACCCACATCGCAGGCTTCGTTATCTCTGCCAAGGTTTCCGCGCTCACTGACCGTTTCTCGAATCCACCATTGGCCGCGACCTGATACTCAGTCTTTCCGAGTCCCTCGAATTTCGTCTTCACAACGATGTTAGGCCCGAATTCAGGAGTGTCCGACCAAGTACTGTCTTCCAGGTTGGAGACCACCGGCTGACAGTACGCCTTGCCGAGGTAGCCCTTAACCCATGGATCGCTCGCGGGGAAGTCCTTGCACATCGCAGAGTCAATATCCCAGACCGGAAACACATAGAAACCTTGCATGTCCTGCAGCCACACAGAGGCTGAGGTTTTGACCTCGTAGCTCATGTCGAACAATGCGTCGGCGTGTGATGCTGGTGCAATCGTGAATGCCGAGAATTCAACGGTAATCCGCTCGGAACCGGTGCCATTGACCAGGAATTCGTAGGTCAGCCTGTCTGATTCGGGCTGACTTGCGCCAGTGTTTGCCGGAACCGAGGGGACTGCCGTTCCCGTGCGGTATACCGGCGTATCACCTGCCGAATTCGGAAGAAGTATGAACACGGTGTCCGTCTCCATGCCGGCGGAGTTCTTGCTTGTGAGCATGAACTCTTCACTCATCGGCGAGCCGAACTTCGGCTCGCCCGACTCGAGGACTTCATAGTCAACCGTGATGTCTAAGCCGTCAACTGTGATCGTCTCCAATATGCAGGGAACCCACATCCACGTGTTTAGCCCAGCGTAGGTCGTGTAGTACGACCCACACATCGCATATAGCCCTAGCGTTGAGGTGCCATAGAGGTTGCGTTTGTACGCCGGGAAACAGGAAGTTTGGCCAGCCTCGTCTGAGGACACGCCGCTTTCAGTCAGGAGCGCGTGGAAAGCGCTAGTGATCGTGGGCTCAATCTCGGACCAGTTGACAACACGTTGCCCTCCCGGAAGCCCCGCTTCAACAGATCCATGATCTTCAGTAGCCGTCGCTACAGCTTCAGCGCTTGCCCCTGGAGTCGAGCTACCGTTCCGATTCTCTCCGTTATCCCCGGTCGATGGGCCCGAGCACGCCACGAGACATAACCACGCGACCAAGAGCACCAATATACGCATGTAGTCCACTCCTTAGGAATTAGGTCCGCCGACTTGTAATTCGGCGTTGTCATTTGTTGGAATTCAGTTAGCCCGAGATGCGACGAGCTGGCAATTTTCGGTACGAATGGCGGCACGATGAGCAAAGCGCCACTTTAGGGACGAGCCTCCACGCAGGGCATCGGTGAGGACGTGCTCGATGTCTAGCCCGTGAAGGTGACTCCGGCGGAATTGAGCTTGAAGGCAGCGCCGCTGACCGAGTTGGAGCACGTGACTCCATCCTTCGCCATCGCGCAACTGATGTTCCCGTATTTCAGAGTCTTCCCGTATGGCAACACGTCGTAGGTGAACCCGTCCTTGACGATCTGCTCACCGAATCCGCCTGCGTTCCACGCTTGATTTACTGGCCACGAGGCGATTCCACCCGCGCACATCCATCCGGCCTTGTCGCCGAGTACGATCCAGCCTGGGCTTATTGAGCCCCCACCGTCCGGGCAGACCTCTTGCCAGGTTGGAGCTATCGCTGAAGCGCCTGCTGTGAGGTCACATATTGCACCCGGGTCGTCATCCAGTTTCTCCAAGGCGCAGGTGAGGCTACCAAGTGGGCTACTGAACTGCGCCCCGCCAAACGGCTCGACGTCGAGCGTCTGCCCTTGGGACGGCGGATCGAGCGCGAGACCGTTTATCGTGTCTACGACTCGCTGAGCGACATCCGGGTGATTAACAATTCGAGAGTGCCCACACGGCGCTGACTGTGAAGCAACCACGCCGAGTGCGGCGTACTTGGCGTCGCCGACCTTCTTCGTGAAAAGACTGGCGAACAGGTCGGCGCCGTCACCAACGAGCTCAAGACCCGCGCCCGCCAGGCGCGCGAAATCACGCGCGGCGCCTTCCAATCCCTTTCCAGACACTAGCTCGTCCGAACTCACCCGACAGGCAATCGTGTGCATCGCCGACCCGACCCCCGGTTTTGGCTGGGGGGACCCGGCTGAGGCGTTGTAGCCGTGCTGTGATACGTCTCCTACGATCCCGTCGCTGAGCAGGTCGATGTCGTTGTTCGGGATGGGAAAACCGAACAGCAATTTCTCGACGATTACCCGACCTTGGATCTGGATAACCGGGATGCCCTCAGGCAAGTAGGGTGGTCGGGCACACCCGGCTGGCAGGGGATGCTGGTCGTCGTAGAGCGACAAACAGGTCGCGGCGCGCGTTCCGAGATGAGGCACCGCGCCGATATCCTCGGCCTTCGTCATCGTTTGGTAGAAGAGTTCCCCGGCCTGCTTGAATTCCGCTAGCGTTCCGCCGAAAGGCGAGCCTCGATGTGGAGTGTCGATAGTGATGACTGCTCCAACCCGATCGGGCGAAGCCGGTTGGCCTACTCCACCGTTGGTCACATCATTCAGTGCGAACCGGGCCAGTATGCCCCCCATCGAATGGGCAACGATCACTACCTTCCCCGATCCACCGACCGCCCGATGTGACTCAGAGACTGCTTCTATGAACAGAGCAAGGCAGTCTGAGGTCCCCGGTTCATCGGCCCACCGACCATTGGACTTGCTGTAGTCAAAGAGGAAGATCGCGAGGTCCGGCTCACGCTCCAACAGGTTCTCACCGAGTTGCTGCATGTCCGAAGCAGACGCTGTCCATCCGTGTACGAGCACCACAACTCGCCCGCCCGACGACATCTCCGACCAGACATCTGACGATCCCTCGACGTTGCTTGGGCACAACTCAACGAACGTTTCGTAAGCCTGATTCGCGAAGGCAGGTCTCGCAGCGATGATCGGCGCCGTTAGCGCAACCAGCAGACCAAAGACCAAGAGCACCGGACTGATACGCCAACGGACAGAACTCGCGCTCATGGTCCTCTCCGAACTGTCGCTGTGATTCGCCATGCTCCGTCTCGGTGCCCGAGATACACGTCCCACGAATCGGCCAAACGGTCGGCCACCACCACTGACGTAGAGTCGTCGATCGGTTCCACGGTGGACAAGTCGAAGGCCAGGGGGTCGGATTGCAGGCCCAAAACCAGTTCCGTCGGCAACTGGCCATCGACGGCGTCGAAGCACGCCCGAACCCGGTCTGGATCACCGGAGCTGAGTTCAGCGGCCAGGTTCAGTAAAACGTCAGCTGGCGGGGCGCCGCTCGATGGCGATTCTGTATTGGTGGCTGTTGGCGAGCCTCTGGACGCGCTCGGTGTCGAGCCTCGACTACCGTCAACCGAGAGCCACAGGCCAACGGCAAGGACGACGGCGACGACTGCCGCTATCCACCAACGTCGGGCCATGCGTTTCATCGCCAACCTCCTCGCGGTCGAAGCGATGCAAACCCTACTTACCCCTCGCATCGAAAGTGCCCGTTCTATCGCGGTCATCTCGCGCCTCGGCATGCTTTAGCGTCAGAGCCAAAAAGGTCCATCTGGGCAAGGAGCAGGGGATACCGAAATCAAGTGGTGCGCGAGATGTCCCTCGTGTTACGCAGCAAGTTCTCCTGTGCCAGTCAACGGAGTGCAACGCTTGGTCGACGGCGTAGCAAGCGCCCACGGCCCAGAATTCAGTTCAGAACTGTCGATGGCGAAATCACCTCATTCGTGACCTGCCTGGTGGACAGTTGCACTATGCGGCCAGCGGCGCAGTCACAATCTGCAGTGGCTTTGGCTGTGGGCGTGACCTCGGAACAACGATCCTCCGCACTAAGCGTCGAGTCGACGCACGCCCCACCGGCCCCGTTGCGGGGGCGGTGCTTCAGTTGTCCACCACATCGGTGGCCGGCGGTGACGCGAAGGTCGATCCGGAACCCCGCAACTCGATGACGGCTCCCTCACCAGGCTCCGAGTCGATTGTCACCTCAATACCGAGAAGCTGACATTGTCCGACGACTTGCTCGGTGAGTCCAAATCCCATCGGTGCCGTCGCGTCGAAGCCCACCCCGTCGTCTCGCACAACCAGGGCCCACTCGTGGTCGGAGGCCGTCGCATGAATAGTCACGGCACCCGCGTTCGCGTGCTGACGAATGTTGTCCAGCAACGTCCGCAAGGCAGACGCCGTAGTGGCCTGCGCGTCGGTCGTAAGCGGCCGCTCGTTCGCTAGCAGAGTGTTGATCGCCAGCGGCAAGTCGCCGTAAGCAGCGGTGGTTGCCGCGACAATCTCGTGCAACGTTCGCTCGCGGCTCTGATCATTGGTGGTGTACACCCGCCGCCGCAGCTCACGGCTCATGGACTGCGCCTGAGCCCGTAGGATCCGATCGAGATCAGGGTCTGCATTCTCTCCCAGCATGGCCAGGAAGCCTGCAGTGTCGTGCAACACGATCCGCTGAGCAGCTCGTTCCTCGGCGATCGCGGCGTCCGTCGCAAGCCTCGCGTTCAGTTCCCGAGCCCGGTTCAAATGCCGCGCTAGCGATCGTAGATAGGTCGCGACTATGAACACCGCAGGGACGAGGCACAGGAATGCGACCGTGTTCACGAACGCAGACTGCACTTCACTCTCCGTCGGCGGGGCGAGGGTCCCGATAAGGTAAGCAACTGCCGACGAGACAGACAGGATCGCGATCTGGATCGGGCGGTTGACGGAGAGTGCCACATAGCAAGCAACTGACATCCCCGCAGCAAACTGCCACTGACTCCATGAGCCCACGTGACCGCTGGTCCACCAGATAGCCGGGTGCACGAGAATGAATAGCCCGAACCCGGCGTCGAGCAACGCTTGCCGCCCTGGCGGGACCGTTCCGCGTATCGCCGCAGCCACCGTCACCAAAGTCGATTCCGCGATGAACGCGAGGGCGATAAGGAGCGTAGCGAGCGGGGTGTCAGCAGCCTTCATGATCATCGGTAATGAGAGGGCGCTCTGGATTACCGCCGTCAGGCGCACGAACGCTGCCGCGAGTATCAGCGAACGCTCGGCACTCGCGCGAGCGTCAAACCCGATGTTCGGTAACCAGGATCGAATAGCGTGGCGACCTCCCCCACCCAGTGCCGAACCGCTATCCATCACGGCCATCACGTGCGCTCATGCGATTAGTGAACAAGACGCTCGCGGGACACACAACCTGACGGGATCAGCCGTCGAGAAGATCGCCCGGTCCAACGCCCAGATGTCGTTCTAGGTCGGCCGCGGAGTGGTTTGTCAGATAGTCGGAGAATGCCAGGCTGACCCTGTTCATGTAGTCCTGGGCTGTGCGTTCTGAAATGTTGAGTCGCTTGGCGATGCTCTTGAACGGTTCACCTCGGGCGCGGGCCGATAGCACCTCACGTTGGCGCGTCGACAGCTCGCGCATATGGCCCGATGCACGGATGGCCTCAGCAAGCCCGGCCAGTGCCACCGATAGCACTTTCGCGCCGCGGGCCACCTCCTCAATAGCAGCCTCGATGTGACTGATCGGCTCCGACTTGTGCACGAGTCCAAAGGCGCCCGCTGAATAACATCGAGCGAGAACGAGTAGCCGGTGTTCGTTGGTGTACAGCAGAACGCGATACCCGGCGGCGCTTATTGCTCGGACCGCAGCTGCGCCGTTGAGCCCGTTCCGCGTTCCGCCAATTCCATTGAGATTGAGGTCGAGGACGACTACGTCGCAGCTGGGGCGATCGTCGAGGAGCCGCTCGGCCGACATGTAGGTACCGGCCACTCTGACCCTCGAAAAGAGCTTCGCCGCACCTTCGCGGATCAAGGTGTCGTCGTCCACCACGACGACGCGGCGTTCGGGGGCGGGCTGCATGCTCCTCACATTATTCCGTCGTCTGGGTACGCGAGCCCGTAGTTCCACGGGCAGTTGATGGACAAATCATAGGCGACGAGACACCGTCCAGGTGCCCGTCATATCGCGGTAATTTCCTTCGTGCCAGAACCATACCGTCAGACTCGTTGAACTCCCGACCAGAAGGAGCACGCTGATGGTAGACCCGCGCGAAAGGGTTAATGCCGAACGATTCGAGGTGAACTCAACGCTTCCGCCAGACAGTATTGTCAAGGCCGGCCGCCTAGCAGCGCAATCGAGCAAGACCACGATGACTTCAACCGTTCACGAGGACCGAGTGGCGGCGGATCACGTCAATTACGTGGTGAAGGGACCGGGCGGGTTCGTCACCCAGATGAGGATGAGCGTCCACTGGAGCGACGCCGTAGATGGGCGACGGCGAGTCACGCTTGAGATTGACGAGTTCAAGGTAATACGTCAGTACTACCTGAGCGTTATTCCCGGCCCAAGGGTGATCCCTGCACTCAAATCGCTTCGAAAGTTCTCGACGCTGATGAGAGAGAAGCTGGCCTAGGCCGTAATTCCTGGTGCGCTAATACACGCCGGGCATCTCAGTTAACGACACAGTTGCAGTCCGCTTCGAAACGCCCTCTCAATTTGATTCGATGCCCGCTACCGAGTCCCTCATGAGCATTAAGAAGGTAAGCAAATGAAGTTCAAGGCCCGAACTCTCGCAACATCAGTCGCCGTCGTGGCACTCGGAACGGCGGGGTGCTCAAGCACCGATGCCGGGAAGACTACCTGCTCCGAGTGGCACGCGCTCGACCGCGATTCGATTAATGTCGCACAGCCATGGAGCGATGAGCAGGAGACGATTTTGAAGGAGATGCTGGTCGATCACGAAAAAGACGACGGCCAACTGTCAGGAAACCTGGAGTACGCCGCGATCCAGGTCGCCGAGTTCTGCGGCGTAGATGGATCTGGTCAGTATAAGAACGCTGATCAGCCGATCGAGGACGGAGTCGATTGGTCATGATGCGCCCGGCCAGACGCAGTTTGAACTCCGAGCCCGACGAGCGGCGGATAACCCGGCTGATCGTCGCCTGCGCGGCGGCCACCAGCGCAGCCTGTGCAGGGGAAGGGCCAGAAGGCGATGCATCAACGCCCGGTGCTCCTACGTCGTTCGCGGGGGCCATCATCGATGACACCTGGGTGCCGATCGGGCATCCCTGTATGTTGCTCTCTCAGGCGGACATCGACGACGTGATCGGTCCCGGTTTCACGCTCGGTGTCAGCCATGAGGATTGCCTCGCGGAGAGAACCGCCGGCGGCACCAGCTACATCTCCGTCGACACCTCCGGCGCCCGGACCGACACTGGCGCGCAGATCGCCCCTGCGGATATCGAGTCAGGCGATATCGCGTTCCTGAACGAGGCCGATCGAAACGGCGCGTGCGTACCCGAGGGAGACCGCTGCTGGGCGAGTGGAGTGGTCAATCAGATGCGGATTACCGTCGCGGTCAAGGGCGTGCCCGATCCACAGTCCGCGAGCATCGAGCTCCTCGATCGCGCCATGAGCAACGCCCCTGCCGATTGCGCGATGCTGACTTCAGCTGAGAAGTCCATCGCCATCGACCAGGTCGAGAGGTTCCTGTCTGCGGCGATCGCGCACGATGAGGACGAGCTAAGCGCACTCCGTGCCCCTTGGTACGACAAGGGTGCGGAGTCGCCGCTTGATCCGGAGGCCGCCGAGACGTACCAGGAGGTTCTGGATCACGGCAGCACCGGATGGGAAGTCACTGCGGAGGACCCGTGCGCGAACCAGTTGTACGTGCGGTTCGACGACGTGGGTTGGGGAATCGGCGTCTATCGCGGCCCGACCGGATACCTGATCAACGACACGTGAGCCGCCGGAAGCGTCATGTATGCATGGTCATCGCCCGCGGCGTCAAGTCCGTCGCCGAAGAACTGACGGCGCAGGCTGTGATCGTCATTCACCGCGAGACCGCCGCAGTGATCGCTGACATGGGCTATTCATAACACCTGCGGGAATCACGAGACTGACTCAGGACTCATAGCTGGCCCGAATGACGTGGGGTTGGTTGGCTGAACATCACCGATGCTGTTTGTGCGCAATCCTTGTTGTTGCAGGGACGTATAGATCGCCAGCTACCGCTCGTGGATACGTGAGTCGCGGGGCACTCAGCCGTCTTGCTCGGGCAGGATGCGGTGCGCCTGCTCGCCCATCAGTCGCTCGCGGACCGCGGAGCCGAGAAAGCGGAAGGTCCACTCCTGCGCGAGGGCCCGGTTCTCCAGGAACAGGATCGGTACTGACGGCCACCGCACCTGGCACTCGCCGAGCATCTCCGCGACCACGGCCGGGCGCACGTGATCGAGCTTGAAGACCGCCGAGTACCGGTCCTCCACCACGACGGCGGCGGACGGCGCGGTCGCCAGATCGGCCAGCCGATAGGCCAGCCGGCCCGACGTCAACGAGCCCGCGAGATCAGCCAGCGACTTGCGCTCCACCACCGCGACGAGATCAGCCTCGACGAAGCTCGCGTAGTCGCCGACCGGCAGCGCCCGCTTGACCGTGGTCGCCTGCTGATGGCTGAACTTCCACGCGTACCGCTCGCGGGTGTCGACCACGATCTCCAGCGAGTCGAGCCCGCCGGCCCTCGCCGTCGGCAGCGCAACATTCGGCCGCGCGGCCTTCGCCACCCGGGCGGTCTGCCAAAAGATCATCTCGCGGCCGCGAGCACGCGTCATCACGAACTGCGATCGCGCGTCCCTGGTGCGATCGGCCACAACGTCGATGGCCGCGCCTCGTCGCGAGCACTCCCGCAATGCCACTGTCTCGACGATCTCGGCGTCCGCTGGCCATGGCTCGTCATGGCGGTGGCAGTAGACCTTCGACGTCCGCGGCCACGTCTCCCTGGTGCGCAGCACGATCCCGTCGCCGAGCGGGATGCGCACGAGATAAGGCAGGCTCGAGGCCGGGTCCGGGTTTCGCGCGATGAGCAGCGGTTCTCGCATGCGGCCACGCTACACACTCGTCAACGTAACCACGGTGACGCGAGGTGGCGATCACGAACTTTAGGCCCGCCCGATCGCATGGCTTCTGCCGGAGCCGCTCCCCGTCTGCTTGGCCAAGGTTTATCAGATGCGATAAGGCCGCATGGTGGGTGGAGGACGTGCCGCGCTCGGCGGCACGTCTCCAGGACCTCGTTCCGGTCGAGGTCCTGGAGAGGTGCGTATCGACGGTCGGCTGCTGCGAATACGGTCGTCGACGCGTGCACCCAGCTCGCCGACAAGCTGCTACGACGGAAGGGGTGGTGGTCGCGATCCGCAATGTCGACGTCGACCCCGACGCCCCGATCGCGACGTGGCCGTACGAAGCACTCGTCACGCTCATCGAACGCGGCGGCATCACCGACTGGGCCATCCTCGCCCGGGCCATCAATCGCCAGCCCTGGGGAATCGTCGCCCGCCAGATCGAGGAGTACCTCGCCTACAGCCGGCCGTACGGCGTCGCGCCGCTGACTTCGGATCCCGCCGGCACGGACGCTTGAACTGTGCTGATTCCGGGCGAGATCGAACTGCAACAACACAACGGGCCCGTGGAGCATCGACGTACTTCTTCACTGCTTCGGCGATCTTGTCGAGATCGGGCCCACCCCGGGATCACTTCGACGATGTCCTCTTAACGCACGAACTGCGCAGCCGCAAGTTGAGTCCCGCATAGTGGTGTAGCGCGGTCGCCGAGATCGTCCGCCCCGCGCCAGCGGGGATGATCCAAGGCCCAGCGTCGCCACTCCACTCGGCACCGCTCGCTGCGGTTCTCTGGTCGCGGACCACAACGAGCGCTCCGGTCGAGGGCCAGTGGGTTACTCGATGGTGATCTCTTCGTAGGTGACGGTCCAGGTGGAGCCGCGTGCGGTCGTGAAACTGGCGGGCTTCCCGTTGGCGACGTGGAAGCCGGTTCGGGGCTGGTCGTCGTCGGAGTCGATCGGAGTAACCGGCTCGCCGATAGCTACCTCGGCGCTCTCCTCGCCGACCTCGCCCACCGTGAAGGTCATCTGAGCCCCGTCCTGATCATCCACGGTGATGCTCCGCCCCTCGTCGGCATACAGCTGCACCTTCACAGCGGCCTCCGGGGATTCGATGCGCAGCAGGAAAGTCGCGCTGCTCGGCCCCGGATCGCTTCCACCACCGCACCCGGCCAGCCCGACCAGGGCGAGCGACAACGTCGCAGCGAGAAGCAGTAGGGAACGGAAAGGGTGACTGTGCATGAATATTCAGACCGCGATTCGCGATGACGGTTCCGTCGAACACCTCACGCCCGGGCCGTGATTGAGGCGCTCGGAGCGCGGCGACTCATCCATCAGCCGCAGCTCGACGATAAACCGGGTCAAGCGCTCATAGCAGCAGCAACGTCGAGGTTCGCGCTCCCGCGGGAGCCCTACAGCGCTCGCAGCTTCTCCAGCAGCGGTCCGGCTGCCTCGGTCAGGAACTGCTCCTGGCGTTCGTCGCCGACCTGCACGAGCGCGACATCGGTGAATCCGGCATCGACGTACTTCTTCACGGCTTCGGCGATCTTGTCGAGATTCGGCCCGCACGGAATCGCCCCGGCGACGTCCTCCTCACGCACGAACTGCGCGGCCGCGTCGAACCCCGCCGGCGTAGGCAGGTCGGCATTGACCTCCCATCCCCCGCCGAACCAGCGGAACAGCTCGTGCGCGCGCGTGACCGCTTCCTCCTCCGACGGCGCCCAGGACACCGGGATCTGACCGATGGCGCGCGCCTTGCCGGGGATCTGAGCAGCGCCCGAGACGGCATTCCACTGCGTGATGAGCTCGGCGTCCGGCTGGACAGCGATCAGGTGGTCGGCCAGCTCGGCGAACTGCTCGATCCCCTTCTCACCCGACACCGCGACGCCGATGTCCAGCCCCTGCTCCGGCACATCCCAGAGCTTCGCGGTGTCGACGCTGAAGTAGTCGCCCTCGTGCGTCACCATTTCGCCGGTCAGCAGCTTGCGGATGATCTCGATCGCCTCGGCGAGCATCTCTTGCCGCACGTGCGCGCCGGGCCAGCCCTCACCGACCACGTGCTCGTTCAGCCGCTCGCCGCTTCCGAGCCCGAGAGTGAAGCGCCCATCGGCCAGGATCTGCACGGTCGCCGCCTTCTGCGCGACCACGGCCGGGTGGTAGCGGACCGTCGGGCAGGTCACGTAGGTCATCAGCTCGACCCGCTCGGTGGCGTGCGCGACGGCTCCGAGCACGCTCCACGCGTACGGCGAATGCCCCATCTCCTCCAGCCACGGGAAGTAATGGTCGCTCATCACCTCGAAGTCGAAGCCCGCCTGCTCGGCGCCCTGCGCGTACCCGACCAGTTGCTTCGGACCGCTCTGCTCGGTCATCAACGTGTACCCGAACCGCGTCATCGCTCTCTCCCTGCACGTCGGCGTCCTTGTTGCTTCTCCAGGGCCTGGCTCTCGCCAAGATCCCGGTGGGTTCTTCCCGTGATGCCCGATCCAGCCGACGCTAAACGACCGGGCCGGCGAGTCGGGTGCGTCGATACGCCTTTGGCATCAACGACCGCGTCCAGCGGAGTTCACGCATGAAATCCCTCGGGCCCGTGATTGTGGATCTCGCGCGTCGCGCCGGCCCCGATCGCGCCAAGATCCCCTGGATGTAAAGGATGTGCTGATAGACGGGATCGACCGGGCCGAGCGTCGCCCACGACTGCCGCAGCGAGATCCCCGATGCCGCTGACACCAGCTGGCTCGACTCTCGCCCCGGCGGCCACGGGCACCAGTCGGCGTACGCCGGCATGACCAGCACGACCCGGCGTGGATTCGGTACCCCGTTCAGCAGCTGGCCGAGCTCGTCGGTGCTGAACACCTCGTCCGTCGTCCGCTGCGTGATCACGATGTCGCACGCGGCGAGCAGGTCCTTGAGCCGGCCCCGGTCAACGACGGGGTCGATCAGGCTGAGCGACTTGTTGCGGTCCCACATCGCGAATCCCGGCGCGTCGCGGCGGGGCACACGGTCCGCCGACTCGTGCTCGACGCGGACGACGTTCGCCCCGAATCGGCCAGCAGCATCGTGGTCATCGCCGGCGCGACGCCCGTGGAGAGGTCGAGAACCCTCAGATCGTCGAGTGCCGCCATCCGTGCTGTCCCCCACCGTGTCCGAGCCGGGCTTTTCGCAGACGTACCCGATCGCGCGAACCCGTCACCCGGTGCCGCTGACGCTCAGCCCTCCTGCAGCTCCACCCGCACGCGCTGCCACTCGGCCCAGACGTTCTCGGGATCGATGTCGTCGTACCCGCGGCTCGCCGCCAGTGCCCGCTCCATCGACCGCGGCACCATCATGGCCACCGAGCTGTCGCGGATCTCGATGACCTCCTGCTCGGTCAGCGGCTCGCCCTTCGCGTTCTCGCGGTTGAGCAGGACGGCGATCAGCGCGGGCGTGAAGCTCGGGACGAGGTCGTCAGTCATGTCCTCATCCTGCCTTGCCGAGTCAGCCGATCCCTGCGGCGTCGTCGAGATGCTGGAGCAGCTCGTGGGCCGCGAGCTCGACCGACTTGTGGTGCCATTCGGACGCGCGGTAGACGCAGGCGATCAGCGCCGAGCGGTGGACCCGCCGGAAGTCGCCGAAGCCGAAGGCATACCGAGCCTTGGTCTCGTCGTTCGCGCCCTCGGTGAGGCCGAGGTGCCAGGCGGCGTATTCCTCCCAGGAATGCCGTTCCAGATAGTCGTTCTGGTCATCGGCCGAGGGTTGGACCTCGTTCCAGACGCTCTTGAGCACGTACTGCTTCTTGTCGATGAGCTCACGGGCCTTCGCCACCGCTGAGCTGTTGACGCTGTACTTGGCCATGGCCTCATCGTGACCGGGTCGGCGTACGGACGCCGTAGGCTCGCGACCGGCCACGCCGTCCGCCCGGCGTAGTCTGAGGCATCGGCGCCAACGCCACCGACGTTGGTGGTGTTGGCGCGAATGCCTCATGTTCACGGGCTGTCCGGGTAGCGCCCGGTGGTACGCCGCACCGTGGAACACTGGCGTCGACATGACTCCCCTGCTGATCGCGTCCTTCTGCATCCTGGCCTTCGCCGCGGCTGCCCAAGCCACGACCGGCTTCGGGTTCGCGCTGGTCGGCGTCCGCTGCTCACGCTGGCGGCAGATCCACAGACAGCCGTCGTCACGATCACCACCGTCAACCTCGTCCTCGTGGTGATGATCGCGATCCGCGTGCGTGCGCACATCGAGTGGATCAGCCGCGGTGATCACCGGGACGAGCCTGTTCGGCATCCCGCTCGGTCTCTACGTGCTCGCCACCTTTGACGAGAGACCGCTGACGATCATCATCGCGTTCGTCGTGCTGGCATTCACCGTCTTCCTCGCCGTCGGCCAGCAGATCGCCCGCATCACCCGTAACGAGGCCGCAGTCGGCGTGACCAGCGGCGTCCGCCGCACTCAAGCTGCTCGTTCGAGAAGCCGAGACCGACGCGCTGTTGGAGACACTCTCCTCGCAGGAGCCCGATCTGGCTGCCTGCTATTTGCTGGAAGCCGAGGTACGTCGCGCCGGAACGCGACTGCCAGGGGTGCAGCAGAGTGCGATCACGGCGGTTCTCGACGGCGTCGCTCTCCACGAGACGCCGCCCTCGCTCTACCGCGAAGCAGGACTCCTACCTGGCGACCGATTGCGGTCGCTCGAGGCGATCCACCTCGCTGCCGCCGTGCGCCTGGGTGCTGAGCGAGTCGCAACCTACGACCAGAGCATGCAGGAAGCGGCCGCGGCAATCGGACTAATCTGTATCGCCCCTGGCGGTGAGGTACGGCCGGGCTAGGCGGGCACGTTTCGTGAGCTGTCACAAACTCCGTCCGTGCGGTGTCGTATGCGCAACCGACACCCAACCCGACGGAGGTGGGCGAGATGCCCAGCACGAGCAAGTTCCGGATCCCGAAGGCCGCGATCAAAGGCGTCCACGGCGCCGCAATGCGGATCGCAGCGAAGAAGATGTTCGGTGGCCAGATACCGGACGTCGCCTACGTCTTGATGCACCACAAGCCGATCCTGCGAGCGTCCTCGTCGTTCGGCATGAAGGTGCAGCAGTGGAAAGAGCTCGATGCCGACCTCACGAGCTACGCACTCATGGCCAGCGCCGGGAGCATCGGCTGCTCCTGGTGCCTGGATTTCGGTTACTTCATGGCACACAACGACGGCCTGGACCTCGCCAAGGTCCGCGAGGTGCCGCGGTGGCGCGAATCCGATGTCTTCACGCCGCTTGAGGGGGAGGTCATGGAGTACGCCGAGGCGATGACGGCAACTCCACCGACTGTGACGGACGAGATGGTGCACAGCCTCGTCTCGCAGCTCGGGCCCGCCGCGGTCGTCGAGCTGACCCAGGTGATCGCGTTCGAGAACATGACCTCACGGTTCAACTCGGCGGTCGGGCTGGCCAGCCAGGGGTTCTCCGACGTCTGCGAGCTTCCACTGGCACAGCCCACCGGCGCCGCCGACACGGCACCATGAACTCATGACCGACACCGACCCGTTCCTCGTGCACCGGAACCTGCTGTTCACGGTCGCCTACGAGATGCTGGGCTCGGCGGCCGACGCCGAGGACGTGCTGCAGGAGGCCTGGCTGCGGTGGGCGGACGCCGATCGCAGCCAGGTCCGCGATGCACGCGCCTACCTGGTGCGCATCACGACCCGTCTTGCGCTGAACCGGTTGCGCACCACTGCACGACGTCGCGAGGTGTACGTCGGCCCATGGCTGCCCGAACCGCTGCTCACCGCACCAGACGTCGCCGATGACGTCGAGCTGGCCGACAGCGTCTCCACCGCGATGCTCGTGGTGCTCGGGACCCTGCCGGCCACCGAGCGCGCGGTGTTCATCCTGCGGGAGGTCTTCGACCTGCCGTACGGCGAGATCGCCGAGACGCTGGGAAAGACGCCGGATGCAATCCGCCAGATCGCGCTTCGGGCGCGCCGGCACGTCGCCGATCGCCGTCCTCGCCAGCGGGTTGATCCCGCGCAGCACCGCGAGATCACCGAGCAGCTCATGAACGCCGTCGTCACCGGCGACCTCGACTCGCTCATGCGCGTCCTGGCGCCGGACGTCGTCCTGGTCACCGATGGTGGCGGGGTCAAGAAGGCCGCGCTGCGCCCGATCCAGGGTGTGGAGAAGGTGCTGCGGTTCATCGCCGGCGTGACCCCGAAGGACGCCGTGGTCCACGCAGAGCCGGTGCTCATCAACGGGCACCCCGGCGTCCAGTTCCTCTTCGACGGCGAGATCGACACCGTCGTGACGACTCGCGTCGAGGACGGCGTGGTGACGGCGCTCTATCTGGTCCGCAACCCGGCCAAGCTGGAGCGCATCACCCAGGAGACCCCGCTGACGCGGTGATGCTAGCGCTCAGGCGCTGCCCTCTCAGGCATGGTTGGCGTAGATGTCGCGGTACAGCCGCAATGCGCTCTCCCGGAGCGCATTGCGGGGTCGGCACCGGCGAGTCACGTCGGCTCGAGCTCCCCGTTACCTTCTTCGTGACCCCGTACGGCGGGGTTCTGGTCGCCAGGGTCGGCATGACTCAAAGCCCCTGTCTCTTGCATGATCCGGGGGGTGTTGTCACCGATTCTGGTGGCGTTGGCTGACCGCTGATAGGGACAGGGCCGCCCTTGGGTAGGTCTCTTCGTAACGTGGGTGCCGGCTTCCTTCGCCAGACGTGCGACCAGCACCTGCAACGAGCGGAGAGGAATGAACGATGCCGCGACCTGAGTATGCCGTGTTCCTTGGTCTGGACGTCGGCAAGCAGGAGCACCACGCCTGCGGGCTGGGCCCGGATGGCAAGCGCGTCCACGACGGGCCTCTGCCGCAGTCCGAAGCAAGGATCGGCGAGATCCTGGAAGATCTCAGCGGGCGCGGCCGGGTGCTGGTGGTGGTAGACCAGCCCGCGTCGATCGGCGCGCTGGCGGTGACCGTTGCGCGGTCGCTGGGCGTCGATGTGGCCTACTTGCCCGGGCTGGCGATGCGACGGATCGCGGATCTGCATCCGGGCAACGCGAAGACCGATGCTCGGGACGCCTACGTGATCGCCGAGGCGGCCAGGACGATGCCGCACGCGTTGCGTCGCGTTGACGCTGGCGATGAAGCGCTCGCCGATCTAGAGGTCATCGTGGGGTTCGATGATGACCTGGCCGGTGAGGTCACCCGGATCAGTAACCGCATCCGCGGCCTGCTCACCCAGGTCCATCCAGCGCTGGAACGCGTGCTGGGTCCCAAGGTCCAGCACCGAGCGGTGCTCGAGCTGCTGCAGCGCTTCGGTGGACCTCAGGGACTCGCGAAGGCGACCCGGCGTCAACTCATCGCCGCGACGAAGGTGCGTGCGCCACGCTCATACGAACGCCTCGTCGACGCGGTGGTGAAGGCGCTGACCGAGCAGACGGTGAGCGTGCCGGGCACTCGGGCGGCCGAACTCGTGCTGCCACAACTCGCCGTGACCCTCGGTGGGCTGCTCGACCAACGCGAACAAGCGGCTAAACAGATCGAGGAGATGCTCGATCCGCACCCTCTTTCCCGGGTCCTGACCTCGATGCCGGGGATCGGAGTCAGGACCGGCGCACGGATCCTCCTCGAGGTCGGTGACGGCTCGGCCTTCCCCACCAGCGGACACCTCGCGGCCTACGCCGGGCTCGCGCCGGTGACCCGCAGATCGGGCACGTCGATCCGAGGGGAACACCCCAGCCGGGCCGGGAACAAACAACTCAAGCGAGCGTTCTTCCTGGCCGCTTTCGCATCTCTTTCTGACCCGACCAGCCGGGTCTACTACGACCGCAAACGCGCCGCCGGGAAGAAGCACAACGCCGCCCTGATATGCCTCGCCCGGCGCAGAGTCGACGTACTCCACGCCATGCTCAAGAACGGCACCCTCTACGAAACGAGACAATCCTCAGCTCCGGCAGCTTGACGAACCTGATAGGGACACCCCCCCCCGAAGCTCTGCGCCGTCGACCATGGCTGCGGCCAGCCTTCGAGCGGCACCCTCGGCGTGGGTTACCAACAGTGCCTGCGCAACCCACACGTTCGGCTGCTCGGGATGCCGGCCCAGGAAAGGCCGGTTGTCCGGCGTCATCGCGAAGACGCCATTGACTCGCCGCTCGGGCGCGAACCTGACCTCGGCGCGCAGCAGTCGCTGAGCCGTCTCGATCACGGCTTCGAATTCCGCGGTCCAGGCGAGGCCCGCGCCGCCGTCCAGCTCACCCTGCGAGACCGGAACCGGCCGATGGCCGTAGCTGCCGATGCCGACCCGGTCGCCGTGCACACGCGCGTAGACGTGGTGCTCCGGCCACCGCACGAACGGCCCGTCGTTCCACCGCGCCGACGGCACGTCATAGGCGTATGGATGCGCAACCGGGACCAGCGGCAGCTCCAGCCCCGTCAAGCCGGTCAGCGTCGGCCCCCCCAAACGCCACCCGCGAGGACGACGTCGTCGGCGGCGTACCGGCCACCGGGGCCTGTGTCGACGACGACCCGCGATCCCCGCTGCTCGATGGCGGTGACCTCCCGGGCGGGGACGAATCGGGCGCCGAGCGACGTCGCCGCCGACCGAAGCGCACGGGTCACGGCCATCACGTCTACCGACCCATCATCGACGAAATGGCCCATCGCGGTCACCTGCTCGGCGTCGACGAATGAGACGACCGACTCGGGAAGGCCCGCTGCGGACACCACGTCGGCCCGGAGCCCCGCTGCGCGGGCCGCCTCGGCGCGACGCTCGACCTCGGCAGCTCCCTCTTCCGAGGTGGCAAGCTCCAGCCCTCCAGAACGGCGAAAGCCGCGCGGGGCCGTGTCGTAGACCGCCGCCGAATCACGCGCCAGCTAGGTCAGGATCGGTACGTCGTTGTACAGCCCGACGAAACTGGGCGCGAACGCCGTCGATCCCTTCGGTTCATGGGGATCGCGGTCGAGCACGGTGACGTCGGCACCACGTTCGGCCAGCGCGTGCGCCAGCGAGATTCCGACGATTCCGGCGCCCACGACAATGACCTCCCGTCCCACCGGCACTCTCTCATCGCTCGCTGAACGCCGTCCGCCATCGTACGAGAGGCAGCGCGCGCGACGGCGCATACGGTGGGTGGATGACAGACGCAATGATTCTGCTTCCGACCAGCATCGATCTCGTCTCCGAGCAGGTCGAGGCGACCACGGACGACGGCTGGAGCTCACCTTCCCCGTGCGAGGGGTGGAGCGCCGTCGACGTCCTCGCTCACGCGACCGGAACCCTGCAGACGGCGATCGGGAGCATGGGTGGCGGCGACTCCGCGGCCGCTCCGGCGGATGCCGCCAATGCGTCGGCCATGTCGGAGGTCGTGACGCAGTGGGAGGAGACCGCCGCCAAGGCCGCCGACACCATCGTGGCCGCGTCCCCGGACCAGTCCGTCAGCACCCCGGACGGCGAGGTTCCGCTCAGCGAGGAGCTCGCGCTGCCAGCCGCCGACCTCGCCGTTCACGCCTGGGACCTCGCCGCTGCCGGCGGCCGCCGACTCGATCTCCCCGACGACCTGATCGAGCACGTCGAACGCGTCGTCGCGAACATCCCGCCTGCGCAGCTCCGCTCCGACGGCCTGTTCGGGCCTGAGGTCGACGCACCGGCGGACGCCAGCCGCACCGAGAAGCTCATGGCCTATCTCGGACGCCGCCGTCCGTAGTCTCGCGGCCGACGACTCGGTCTCGTAGCCGGCTACTCGACGGAGATCTCCTCGTAGCTAACCGTCCACGTCGTGCCGGTCTCGGAGACGAACTTCGCCGGATCGCCGTTCGCGACGGTGAAGTCGGTGCGCGGCTCACTGCCAGGGTCATCCGCCGGTGTCACCGGCGGGTCGACTCGGATGTCGGCTGTGCCGTCCCCGACATCCACGACAGTGATTGCCAGGTCGCCACCGCTGCCGTCCGTGACGCTCTGCCCGCGTCCCTTGATTGCTGGGATCTTCCACTTGTCTGTCGATGCGTCCGACTGGATGCGAAGCAGGAAGGGCGACCGTTCGTCGCTGCCCGGATCGGCTCCACCCGAATCGCTCGCACAGGCGACGAGACCAAGCAGGGTCAACGCAAGCAGCGGCACGATCAGTCGTGCAGCGCGCAGGAGTCGGCTAGGCATGGCGTCTCAGACCCTAACCGGCCAGAATTCGTTCCGGACCGTGGTGCGGGCACTGGGGGCTTCCGTCGTCTCCACTGCGCTCGGCGTCGCTCGTTCCTCGCACGCCTCGCTCCGGTCGACGATCAAACAAGGACGGCCGTTCGGCCTGCACCCACCGCATCGTGTTGCTGGCACCGATCCGGTCGTGCTCACCCAGGACCTTGATGTGCTCGGCATGCCCCTGTGGATCCTTCGCCAGCATCTGCAGCCTCGCCGGGCCGAAGCCGTACCACGACGCGACCTCCTCCGAGCCGTCGTCGCGGAACGAGTCAGCGAGCTTCTGGCCTCCGCCCGGAAGGTCGCCTCCTGGTCGGGATGCGCGCCGTACCCACAGCCGGCCGCCACCAGCCCGAGCACGCGGTCCGGATGCCGCATGCCGATGTGCAGCGTCGCGAAACCACCCATCGAGTTGCCGACGAAGAACGCTTTGTTCGCCCCGATCGCATCCAGGACGACGATATTCGATCTGCTGCCCGCCCTGCGCAGCAGGATTGACCGCAGACTGCGGGCCACGACCGGCCGAAACGAGACCCGGGGTCAGGTGCCGCAGAACGTGACGTAGCGGTCGGTGAAGCCGTCCGGCGCCGGCTCGGCGTACCGCTCGAGCCCCGGACGCTCGGTGAACGGGTCGGTGACTGCGTCAAGCAGCTGCTCGAACGGGCCCAGCTCACCGTCGACGGCTGCCTGCAGCGCCTGCTCGACCAGGTGGTTGCGCGGGATGTAGACCGGGTTGACGGCGTCCATCTGCTTCGCCGTAGTCGCGTGGTCCTGCTCGCCGAGGCGATCGAGCCACTTCGCCTGCCACGCGTCGTACGTCGTGACGTCGGTGATGCGCTCGCGGACAGCGTCCGCCTCACCCCCGAGCACCTTCGCGAGGCGTCTGAAGGTGCCGGTGAAGTCAGCCTGGTTGAGCTTCATGATCGACAGCAGCTCGTCGACCAGCTGCTGATCGGCGGCGTCCTTGCCCTGGAGGCCGAGCTTCGCGCGGAACCGACGGAGGTAGGCGTCGCTGCACTGCGGTGCGAAGGCCTCGACGCGGCGGGTCGCGTCGGCGATGGCGTCGTCGATCGCCTGCTTGCGGACATCCTCGTCCTGCGACGTCTCTGCCGGCCTGCGGCCGTCATCGACGACCGTGTTGTCGGCGATGAGGGGGACGAGGGTTTCGGCGAGGAGGCTGAGGTTCCAGACCGCGATCGGCGGCTGGTTGGCGTAGCGGTACCGGCCGCCGGTGTCGATCGAGCTGAACACTCGCTGGTCGTCGTACGCGTCCATGAACGCGCAGGGCCCGTAGTCGATCGTCTCGCCGGAGATCGTCATGTTGTCGCTGTTCATCACGCCGTGGATGAATCCGATGCTCATCCAGGCGGCGATCAGCTCAGCCTGCCGCGTCACCACCGCCGAGAGGAACCCGGCGTGGTCTCCGGCGTCGAGCTCTGGGTAGTGTCGCGCGATCGCGTAGTCGGCCAGCTTGCGCACGTGCTCGGGGCTGCCGTGATGGTTGGCCATCTCGAAGGTCCCGACCCGCAGATGGGACGACGCCACCCGGGTCAGGATCGCCCCGGGGAGCATTCCTTGCTCTCGCAGCACCGTCTCCCCCGTCGTCACGGCCGCGAGCGCGCGCGTGGTCGGGATGCCGAGTGCGTGCATCGCCTCGCCGACGACGTACTCACGTAGCACCGGGCCCAGCACCGCCTTGCCGTCGCCACCGCGGGAGAACGGCGTCCGGCCCGATCCCTTGAACGAGATGTCGCGGCGATTGCCGTTGCCATCGATGAGCTCCCCCAGCAGGACGGCGCGGCCGTCTCCGAGCATCGGGCTGAGGTAGCCGAACTGATGACCGGAGTAGGCCTGCGCGATGGGCTCGGCACCGTCCGGCACCGTGTTACCGACCAGCACGGCGAGCCCGTCGTCGGAACGCAGCCACGACGGATCGAGCGCCAGCTCGCCGGCCAGGGCGTCGTTCAGCGCCACCAGCGTGGGGTCGGGTGAGGCGGCCGGCTGCCAGGGCTCGTAGTACCCCTCGAGCTCGCGCGCGTAGGTGTTGTCGAACGCCCAGTGCATCGCCGTCGTCATCGGTCCAGGCTGCCACGGTTCGGCGAGGCCGGGGGCGCGGCGAAAACTACGTGTATCTGGCGCCCCAAGTGCAATATGCGCTTCAACGGCCGGATTCCCGTAGTTTTGGTCGGCCTGTTGGCCCCGCGTTGTTAGTCAGCAGCCCTTTTCGCGGGGTGCTCTCGGTCATGGCGCAAACACCTGGGATGCTGGAGAGTGGACGTTTGAGGAATGTGAAGGGGCTGGCTGTGCGGATTGGCGTACCCAAGGAACTCCACGAGCCGTTGGTAGCGGCGACCGGCAAGACGGTCGCGCAGCTCATCGGGCTCGGCTACGAAGTGATCGTCGAGCGCGGCGCCGGCGCGGACGCCGACCAGCCCGACACCGCTTATCACGGCTCCGGCGCGATCATCGGCAGCGCCGACGACGTATGGGCCAGTGACATCGTCATCAAGGTCGAGGCCCCCACCGACGAGGAGATCGCCAAGCTCCGGCCCGGCACCACCCTCATCGCACAGATGGCACCGGCCCGCAGCCCCGAGCTGCTGGAGAAGCTGCAGCGTCAGGGCGTCACTGCCTTGGCGATGGACGCCGTCCCCCGCATCTCGCGCGCCCAGTCGATGGACGTCCTCTCCTCCGTCGCCAACGTCGCCGGCTACCGCGCCGTCGTCGAGGCCGCCCACGAGTTCAAGCGCCAGTTCACCGGCCAGGTCACCGCCGCCGGCAAGATCCCACCGGCCCGCGTGTTCGTCGTCGGCGCCGGCGTGGCCGGGCTGGCGGCGATCGGCGCGGCGGGCAGCATGGGTGCCATCGTCCGCGCCTTCGACGTCCGCCCCGAGGTCGCCGAGCAGGTCGAGTCGATGGGCGCCGAGTTCGTCACGGTCGACATGGAGCAGCAGGTCAGCTCCGACGGCTACGCAAAGGAGATGACCGCCGAGCAGGAGGCCGCGACGGCCGCGATGTACGACGAGGAGGCCCGCAAGGCCGACATCGTCATCACCACCGCGCTGATCCCCGGCCGCCCGGCTCCCCGGCTGATTAAGGCCGAGACCATCGCGGCGATGCATCCCGGTTCGGTGGTCGTCGACATGGCGGCGGCGTACGGCGGCAACGCGGCCGGCACCAAGGCTGGCGAGAAGGTCGTCACCGACAACGGCGTCACCCTGATCGGCTACACGAACCTCGCCGCGCGCCTGGCCGCGCAGACCTCGCAGCTCTACGGCACCAATATCGTCAACCTGTTCAAACTCATCACCCCCGAGAAGAACGGCGTGATGAGCCTCGACATGGACGACGTGATCGTCCGCGGCATCACCGCCGTCCACAACGGCGAGGGCATGTGGCCGCCGCCGCCCGTGCAGGTCTCGGCCACCCCCAGCGCCGCCCCGGTCGCCGCGCTCGCCCCACCGGAGGCCGAGAAGAAACAGGCCGACCCGCGCCGCAAGGTGTTCGCCGCGGCCCTCGGGGCCGTGCTGTTCGCGCTCGTCGCGGCGTACAGCCCGCCGAGCTTCCTCGGGCACTTCACGGTGTTTGCGCTGGCGATCTTCGTCGGCTACTACGTGATCAGCAACGTCACCCACGCGCTGCACACACCGCTGATGAGCGAGACCAACGCGATCTCCGGCATCATCCTCGTCGGCGGACTGCTGCAGGTCGGCAGCGACAACCTCGCCGTCACGATCATCGCGCTCATCGCCGTACTCGTCGCCAGCATCAACATCTTCGGCGGCTTCCTGGTGACCCTGCGCATGCTCAAGATGTTCCAGAAGGACTAGCCCCGAATGACGACTCACATCCTCGCCGCCGTCGGTACCCAGGCCGACGGCTCGGTCCTCTCCGGACTGGTCACTGCCGCCTACATCATCGCCGCGGTGCTGTTCATCGCCGCCCTCGCCGGGCTCTCCAAGCACGAGACCGCGCGGGCAGGTAACTACGCCGGCATGGTCGGCATGGTCATCGCGCTGGTCGCGACCATCGTCCTCGCCGCACGCAACAGTGAGCGCCCCGCCGCCATCACCCTCGCCCTGATCATCGTCGCGATGCTGATCGGCGCGTTCATCGGCTTCTGGCGGGCCCGCACCGTCGAGATGACCGGGATGCCGGAGCTGGTCGCGCTGCTGCACAGCTTCGTGGGCCTGGCCGCCGTCCTCGTCGGCTACAACTCCTACCTGGAGACCGACCACTCCGTCGGCGGCTCGTTGGCCACCATCCACTCGGTCGAGGTCTTCCTCGGCGTGTTCATCGGCGCCATCACCTTCACCGGCTCGATCGTCGCCTTCCTCAAGCTCAGCGCCAAGATGAAGTCCGCGCCGATGATGCTGCCGGGCCGGCACATGCTGAACCTGGGCATCATCCTGGCCTCGGTGGCGCTGATGGTGTGGTTCACCCTCGACACCAGCGACGCGGCGATCATCCCGCTGCTGATCATGACCGTGCTCGCCCTGCTGCTCGGCTTCCATCTCGTGGCGGCGATTGGCGGCGGCGACATGCCCGTCGTCGTGTCGATGCTCAACAGTTACTCCGGCTGGGCCGCGGCCGCGGCAGGCTTCATGCTGGGCAACGACCTGCTGATCATCCCCGGTGCGCTCGTGGGCTCGTCCGGCGCGATCCTCTCCTACATCATGTGCAAGGCGATGAACCGCTCGTTCGTCTCCGTCATCGCCGGCGGGTTCGGCTCGGACGGCGCAGTGTCGGACGACGGCCGCGACTACGGCGAGCACCGCGAGATCGACGCCGCCGGCGCCGCCCAGCTGCTGGCCGACGCCCAGTCGGGGGGCATCACGCCCGGCTACGGCATGGCGGTGGCCCAGGCGCAGTACCCGGTCGCCGAGCTCACCAAGCGGCTGCGCGACCAGGGGGTCGACGTCCGGTTCGGCATCCACCCGGTCGCTGGCCGCCTGCCCGGTCACATGAACGTGCTGCTGGCCGAGGCCAAGGTGCCCTACGACGTCGTCCTCGAGATGGATGAGATCAACGACGACTTCCCCGATACGGACGTCGTCCTGGTCATCGGCGCCAACGACACCGTGAACCCGGCGGCGCTCGAGGAGCCCAACAGCCCGATCGCCGGCATGCCGGTGCTCGAGGTGTGGAACGCCCGCGACGTCATCGTGTTCAAGCGGTCGATGGCGGCCGGGTACGCCGGCGTGCAGAACCCGCTGTTCTTCCGCGAGAACACCCAGATGCTGTTCGGGGACGCCAAGGACCGCGTCGAGGACATCGTCGCCGCGCTCCCGAAGTGACGGCCGCTGCTGCCCGACCGCCCATCGGCCCGGGCCCCCTACAGTAGGGCCGTGGCCAAGCCAAGACCTGACTCAGAGATAGAGCGTGCGCTGATCGTGGTGGCGCACCCCGACGACGCCGACTTCGGCGCCGCGGGCACCGCCGCCGGCTGGGTAGAGGCCGGCATCGAGGTCACCCTCCTGTGCGTTACGCACGGCGAGCAGGGCGCCCACCCGGACGCCGACATCACCACGATCCCGGCGCTGCGGGAGAAGGAGCAGCGGGCCGCGAGCGCCCGGGTCGGGATCACCGACGTCCGCTGGCTCGAAGGCTTCCGCGACGGCTGGGTCGAGCCGAGCTTCGACCTGCAGCGGGCGATCGTGAAGGTGATCCGCGAGGTGCGGCCGCAGCGGGTGATCACCCAGAGCCCGGAGCGCTTCTACGACCGGCTGCAGGCCTCGCACCCCGACCATCTGGCGACCGGTGAGGCGACGATTCGGGCGTGCTATCCGGCGTCCGAGAACCCCTTCGCGTGGCCCGAGCTGGGCCTGCCGTTCTGGCACGTCGGCGAGATCTGGCTGATAGCGCACCCCGCACCGGACCACGCTGTCGACATCACCGACCGGTTCCCCCGCAAGATCGCCGCGCTGCGCGAGCACGTCTCGCAGACCGGCCACCGCGCCGACCTCGAGGAGCTGGTCGCGGGGATGAGCTACGGCCTCGGCAGGCTGATGGGGTTGCCCGAGGGCAGGATGGCCGAAGCCTTCAAGGTCATCACCCTGAACTAGGTTCCGCTACGACCGCGGCCCAGCCCGGCGCGCCGGTCGATTTCGCCCGTTCGTCGACGAGCGCCGTACCGCGCTCGTCGATGGGCGCAGAAAGGACCAACCGGGAGGGTGACATTTGTGGTGCGAACTGCTTTCGCACCACGACCAAGAGCCCGCCTGCGGTCAGGCGAGAAGCTCGCGGACCATCGGGATGACCTTGGTGCCGTAGAGCTCGATCGAGCTCATCAGCTGCTCGTGCGGCATCGCGCCGTTGGCGTACTTCAGGTCGAAGCGCTCCAGCGACAGCGCCTGCGCCGTGGCGGCGATCTTCCTCGCGACCGTCTCGGGCGAGCCGACGTACAACGCGCCGTCCTCGACCTCGGCCTCGAACTCGGCCCGGTTCGTCGGGGGCCAGCCGCGCTCACGACCGATGCGGTCGCGGTTGGCCTTGAAGTGCGGGAACAGCTCATCGCGAGCCTGCTCGTCGGTGGCCGCGATGTGCCCGGGCGAGTGGACGCCGACCGGCAGCTCGCCGTTGAGCAGGTCGCCGGTACCGAGCTCGCGCGTCGCGCGTCGGTAGAGGTCGGCGTACGGCGCGAACCGGTGCGCGGAGCCGCCGATGATCGCCAGCATCATCGGGATCCCGTAGCGGGCCGCGCGGATCACCGACTCGGGTGATCCTCCGACGCCGATCCAGGTGCGCAGCCGGCCGGACTCGGTCTTCGGGAAGACCTCGACCTCGCGCAATGGCGGGCGGATGGTGCCCTCCCAGGTGACCGGCTCCTCGTCGAGCAGCCGGGAGAACAGGTCGAGCTTCTCGTTGAACAGCACCTCGTAGTCGGCCAGATCAAGCCCGTACAGCGGGAAGGACTCGGTGAACGAGCCGCGCCCGAGCTGCACCTCGGCGCGGCCGTTGGAAAGAGCATCGAGGGTCGCGAATCGCTCGAACACCCGGATCGGATCGTCGGAGGACAGCACGGTGACTCCGGTGGCGAGCAGAATCTGCTTCGTGCGCGATGCAGCCGCCGCGAGCACGACCTCGGGGGCTGTGACGGCGTAGTCGTCGCGATGGTGCTCCCCTACCGCGAAGGCGCGGACGCCGACCGAGTCGGCAAGCACTGCTTGGTCGACGATGTCGCGCAGCACCTCGGCGTACGAGAGCTTCTCGCCTTCGGCATCGACAGTCACGTCACCGAAGGTGCCCAGCCCGAAGTCCATCGATCCTCCATTAGTTCAATGTTCAATAAGTCTACCCCGCGGGCCGGATCCGGAGGGCGGCGGCGTCTCGAGAGCGGGGCTGCCACCCCTCTGCGGCAGCCCGACGGGTGAGTGACGCCAAGGCGGTGTTCACCGGCGTCGGTACGCCGTGCACCCGGCCCAGCCGTACGATCTCGCCGTTGATGTAGTCCGTCTCGACCGATCCGGTACCACGCGCGATGGACTGATAGGTCGATGAGCCCATCTCCTCGGGCGCTCCCGGCACCGACGCGATCTGCGCTCGCAGCCGATTGGCGCTCTCCTCCTCGTCGTCCACGACCGCCTCGCCGGTTGCCGCGAGCACGGCGCGCGCCTCGGCTTGCGCGTCCTTGATCAGCCGCTTGCTGGCCTCGCTGCGCACGAACAGGGCGTCGATCGCGTTGACCATGTTCGAGACCAGCTTGCGCCGTTTCCAGGCCATCACGTCGTCCGGCAGTGGCACCGAGAGCCGCGCAGACTCCCAGTCCCGAGCAACCTCGCGCGCAAGGTCGTCCGGCCCGTCGCCGCGGTAGCGGCCGAGGTGAAACACGCCGGAGACGGGGGTGTAGCGAGCCACGATCTCGCCAGGAGTCACATGGGTCGCGGGGCACCAGACGCAAACGCCGTACACCCTCTCGAAGTACCGCAGCGCGAGGTCCTCAGCGGCCAGACCGTTCGTGAGACAGAGGATCGGCAGCAAGTCCCCCGCCGTCCCCAGCGTCTCGGCGCCGGAGCGGACCGGGACGTCGGCCCAGGCGGCGAGCGCCTCGGCCGCCTGCTGGGTCTTGACCGCGAGCACGAGGACGTCGTCCGGACCGAGCTCCGCCTGTTCGGGTGATGCCCACACAGTGGCGCGCACCTCGATGGTCTCGTCGGGAGTGCGCAGAGTCATCCCGTCGCGGACGAGCACCTCGCCGTGCTCTCCCCGAGCCACCCACACCACCGGAATGTCGTGCTGTGCCAGGCGGCCCCCGACCGTGCCGCCGATCGCCCCGGTCCCCATGATCACGTATCGCCGCATGCGATCAGTCTCTCAGCGTCAGCGCCCCTTCGCTCGCCACGCCGTCCGGTCGCCGGGGCAAGATGGGGCGGTGCGCGGACGTTGGGCGGGGTGGACGGTCACGATCGCCGTTGTCATCCTGGCGTTGCTGACCGTCGATCCGGCCAGCCTGGGGTTGTCGACGTACGAGCCCTTCGCGCAGGTGATCGCGATGCGGGGACTGCTGTCGCTGGTGCTGCTGATGGCCGCGTTCGCGGCCGGGCTGTGCGCGGTGCTCGTGCTGCATCGCGGCGAGGCGCGCCCGGTCCGACTAGGCATCACCTTCCTGGTGCTGCTGGCCGTCGGCGTCGTCCACGCGGGCGTAGTCGTTGCGCGGGGCCCGTCCGCGGCGGCCGCGCTGCCGGAGGGCAAGCCGGACGGCGCCGTCGACGTCCTCGCCTTCAACGCCCTGCACCAGGGAGCCTCCATCGAGGACGTCGTCCGCGCTCTCGACGAGCACCGCCCCGACGTCGCCGTGCTCCCCGAGGTCGCCGAGTCGCGGGCGGAGACGATCATCAAGAACGCAGCCGGCGACTTTGCCCTGTTCATGGGGCGCGGACGGTATGGCCGCTCCGTGCCCACCGCCTTGCTGATCGCCCACACGCTGGGCGAGTACGAGCGCATCGACGGGCCCGACACGGCCCTGGGCACCGTCGGCGCGGAACCGGCGAACGGAGACGGCCCGGTGCTCTACGGCGTCCACACGATGTCGCCGGTCGGTGAGCGGATGCCGACCTGGCGCGCCGACCTCGAACTGGTCACCGGCCTGTGCAGCGGCACCGACGGAATCATCATGGCCGGGGACTTCAACGCCACCTTCGATCATGCGCCGATGCGGGAGACCACCTGCGTGGACGGGTCGGTCGGCGACGGCGGCGTGGGCACCTGGCCGACCGGCTTTCCGCGGGTACTCGGCGCCTCGATCGACCACGTGCTGGTCGATCCGGATCGCTGGCAGCCGTCGGGGTCCGCCGTCTTTGAGGTCCCCGGCAGCGACCATCGCGGCGTGGTGGTGCGGTTACGGCCGAAGCAGTAGGCGGTGCAGCTCACGGCGGCATACCCTTGATCCGTGCCATCGCTACGCGACCGCCGTCTGTGGATCGTGCTGTTCACGATCATCATCGGACTGCTCGCCATGCACGGCCCCACCTTCGTGACGTTCGCAGGCACAGCAACCGCTGCGTCGGTTCATTCGTTCGCCGAGGACGGCGCCGCGGGGCACGTGGGCAGTGCTCATGCAGTCATCATCGCGCCCGCCACTGGCGACCATGCAGCCGTGGAAGTCATGGGTACTGCGGACGCGGTCATCGGGTCTACTGGTGGGGACCATGCAGCCGTGGATCGCCCGCCGGCGCATGTCGGCACCAGTCACGTCGACGCGGCGGACGCCGCGGCACCAGAAGGTCACGACCACGACTCCGCAGCGCATCTGCTGCACCTGTGCGCCGCGGTTCTGCTCGCCCTCGTCGTCCTCGGCCTAGCGCTGCTGTTGCGCCGCCGCCCTCGGATACTCGATCTGCTTCCCGCGCCCCGCGGCCCCGGACCCATCCGGCAAGACCGCCATCCTCCCCCCCATGGGGCCGCCCTGCTGAACCGCCTGTGCGTGAGCCTGACCTGAGCCTGGTCGCCACACGACCAACAACAGCTCAGAACGCTTACCCATAGGAGAAACAGCATGAAGAAGTACCTAGCAGTCCTCGCCGCCGTCCTCACGGCACTATTGGTCGCAGGCTGCGGCTCGAACGCGGACACCGCCAGCGAGTCGTCGTCCGCCGCGTCGGAGGAGCACAACACGCAGGACGTGATGTTTGCGCAGATGATGGTCCCGCACCACCAGCAGGCCATCGAGATGGCCGACATGGTGCCGGGGCGCGGCGCGAGCCCGCAGCTCGAGTCGCTCGCCGAGCAGATCAAGAACGCCCAGCAACCCGAGATCGACGAGATGACCGGGTGGTTGGAGTCGTGGGACCAGAACGTTCCCGACCCGGACTCGTCCATGGGTGATCACGCCGGTCACGCCGGGATGGGCGGCATGATGACGGACGAGCAGATGACCGCGCTGGAGGCGGCGTCCGGCCCCGAGTTCGAGAAGATGTGGCTGGAGATGATGATCCAGCACCACGCAGGGGCGGTGCAGATGGCCGAGGAGCAGAAGGAGTACGGCCAGTACGAGCCGGCGATGGCGATGGCCGACGAGATCATCAAGAGCCAGCAGGCCGAGATCGATCAGATGGAAGAGATGTTGGCCTCGTAGCTCGACATTCCACGGCGGGCACGGCAGGCCCGACCCGCGGTGCTTCCTGGTGCGCTACGCGAGCGATAGCGCGCCAGGAGCACCGCGGGTGGTGCCGTGCGGATGTGCGGCGTGCGGGAGTGCCGCGCGGGGGTGCTCCAGTCGGTCAGCGCACCCAGGACGGCGGCTGCTCGTCCTCGCGGACCGGGGGCGGCGGCGTGCCGTCACCGAACGGCCGGCCGCCGAGCGACTCCCGGCCGTGCTCGGTCAGCCACGCGTCGAGGTTCGGGCCCTTCGGGATGATCCCGCTCGGGTTGATGTCCGTGTGGACGACGTAGTAGTGCGCCTTGATCTGCTCGAAGTCAGTCGTATCGCCGAAGCCAGGCGTCTGGTACAGGTCGCGCGCATAGCCCCAAAGCGCGGGCATCTCGGCGAGCTTGTTGCGGTTGGTCTTGAAATGCCCGTGATAGACAGGATCGAAGCGCGCGAGCGTGGTGAACAGTCGCACGTCGGCCTCGGTGATCTGCTCGCCCATCAGGTAGCGGCGATCGGTCAGCCGCTCCTCGAGCCAGTCCAGCGCCGTCCAGAGCCGGTCGTACGCCGCGTCGTAGGACTCCTGCGATCCGGCGAATCCGCACCGGTAGACGCCGTTGTTGACCTCGGTGTAGATGCGCTGCATGACGTCGTCCATCTCGTCGCGCAGGTCCTCCGGGTAGAGGTCCGGCGCGCCGTCGCGGTGGAACTCGCGCCATTCGCTGGAGAAGTCCAGGGTGATCTGCGCGAAGTCGTTGGTGACCACCTCGCCGCTGGGGACGTCGACGATCGCGGGGACGGTGATCCCCTTCGAGTAATCGGGGAAGCGCTTGAGGTAGGCGTCCTTGATGCGCGGGATCTGCAGGACGGGGTCCACGCCGCCTGGATCGAGATCGAAGGTCCACGAGTCGGGGTCGTGCGTGGGGCCCGGCAGGCCGACGCTGATGGCGTCCTCCAGGCCGAGCAGCCGCCGGACGATCAGGGTGCGGTTCGCCCACGGGCACGCCCGCGCGGCCACGAGACGGTAGCGACCGGCCTCGACCTTCCACCCGCTGGAGCCGTCCGCGGTGATGCGGTCATCGATGTACGTGGTGTCGCGGGTGAACTCCTTGCCCGGCACGGAGTAGACACCGCCCTTGCTGTGCTCTTCGTTCGCCATACCTCAATAGTTGCACCTTCAACTACTTTTCGCCACCCCGCCCTTGGCCCGATTCACCCCTGCGTCTTTGACGGGTTGGCGCAGTACGGTCCGGAGCTTCTCCTGCGGCACCCGGCGGGGGTCGCTCAGGTAAATCTCATGGTGCGGCCCGTTCCAGGTCAGCCCGCGCGACGGCATGATCTCGTGATGCAGCCGGGCGAGGGTCGGCGCCTCGTCGTCATAGCTGCCGATGTGCATGATCTGCAGCGAGCGTCCCTCGTCGAGCTCGATCGCCCGCACGTCGGCGATCCGCAGCTCCGGCTTGGTCTCCCGCGCCTTTGCCAGACCGGCGTCGACGTCCCCGACGGGCACCTGCTCGGGCAGCGGGATCAGCATCGTCCAGTCCCAGTCCGCCTTGCGGCCGCCTGCGAACGCTGTCGGGTCGTCACTCGACCACAAGCCCTCCAGCGGACCCACCACGAAGTCCACGCCCGATTCTGACCGCGCGGTGAACTTGACGGCGTACGCCGCCGCGTACAGCGCCGGCACGGCCGAGGCGTACTCCTTTGCGTGGTTCGGGTCGCCATGCCCGTCGATCGCGAGATAACGCATGAGCGGCACGTGCACCTCGACGAAGTTGCGGACGCCGGGCCGGTACAGGTCCTTGCGATCCTTCTTGAGGTCGATCTTCACGCTGCGGCCTCGTAGTAGCTGTAGCCGCTCGACTCGTCGACCCTGGTCGGGTGAAGCAGCCCGAGGCGGTCGTATTGCCGAAGCACCCAGGCCGAGACCCCGCCGAGTCGCGCGAAGTCACCGATCGTCAGGGACATGAGTCGACCTTACGAACGCACGGCGAGGCGCACCAGGTCTCGCCCCGAGTCCAGCCGCTACGCGAAGGCCTCCATGACGCGACGCGCACCGCCGAGATGCCCGCCCTTGACCGCGCCCGGAACCAGAATCGGCGTCGTCACGCCGGCCTCGACCCAAGCCGCGGTGCGATCGCGCACCTCTTCCGCGCTCCCGTACAGCGTGAAGCTCGACAGCCATCGCTCGCTCATCAGCGACGGGATGGCCTTCTGATCGCCGTCCTCGATCGCCTTCTCGAAGGCGTCCATCTCCTGCTCGAACCCGGCGGTGCGCCAGTAGTTGCGATAGTTCGGCAGCATCGCGTAGCCGACGAGCGACTCGCGGTGCCGATTGGCGGCGGCCTCCTTGTCGTCGTCCACGATGGTGGGGATCATGTTGGCCACGATGTGCCCTGACTCGCGCCGTTCCGCCGGGATCCGGCCCACGGCACGCGCGGCGTCGTTCAGGCAGATGTTCGCGAAGATCGTTCCTTGGCCGAGCTCGGTGCTCAGCGCGATCATCTTGTCCCGCAGCGCGGCGAACAGCAGCGGCGGCAGGCCCAGGTCGCGGTCGCCGGGCTTCGGATCATTGGCGCGGAGGTCCTCGACGTACTGCCGCAGGTCGGCCAGCGGCTTGCCGCGGTTGACCACGCCCATCCGGTCCAGCGCAGGCTCGTGGCTGACCCCCAGACCGAGCAGGAACCGGCCGCCGGACACCTCGTTCAGGTACGAGGAGTAGCTGGCCAGAGCCGAGGCGTTCTGCAGGTAGATCGGCTGGATCGACGTCGCGATCTTGTTCTCGGTCGCGACCGCGAGGGAGCCGCACAGGCCGAGCGCCTCGCCGGGGCTCTGTATGAACAGTCCGGCGAACCCCCGCCTGTCAGCTTCCTGGGCGAGCTCGATGGTCTGGCGCCGACGTCCGGGAACGGCGATGAGTGAGAGTGCAGGCGGCGTCACGATGGCGTCCTCGTCGATCGGTGGAAGAGTTGAGCCAACACTAGTGCCGACCACCCGCGCCGGTGCAGGGTCGGCTCCAGCGAGGACGCCTCTGGACAGAGGTAGTTAGCAGTGCGAAACTGCTCGTCACGTCGTCCGCGAGACCTGGGAGCCAGCACATGGAGCGCAATCTGTACGAGCAGGAGCACGAGGACTTCCGCCAGATGGTGCGGTCCTTCATGGAGAAGGAGGTCGCTCCGCACAACGAGGAGTGGCTCGACGACAAGATAGTGCCCAAGTCGCTGTTCACCAAGGCCGCCGAGATCGGGCTCATGGGGCTGAACGTGCCCGAGGAGTACGGCGGCGCCGGCGAGGTCGGCTACCGCTACAACCAGATCATCTCCGAGGAGACCGCCCGCGTCGGCGGGCACCTGGGCGGCATGCGGGTGCACACCGACGTCTGCCTGCCCTACATCCTCGAGTACGCCAATGACGAGCAGAAGCAGCGCTGGTTGCCGAAGATCGCCGAGGGCAAGGGGATGCTCTCGATCGCGATGACCGAGCCGGGCACCGGCTCTGACCTCGCCGGCATCAAGACCAACGCCAAGCTGGACGGCGACCACTGGGTGCTCAACGGCGCGAAGACCTTCATCACCGGGGGCGCGAACGCCGACCTCGTCATCGTCGTCGCGCGGACGTCGACCGACCCGGAGAACCGCCGCAAGGGCCTGAGCCTGCTGGTCGTCGAGGACGGCATGGAGGGCTTCGAGAAGGGCCGGCTGCTGAACAAGATCGGCCTGCCGCTGCAGGACACCGTCGAGCTGTCATTCACCGACGTGCACGTGCCGACGGCGAACCTCCTCGGCGAGGAGGGCGAGGCGTTCAGCTACCTCGGCCACAACCTCCCGCAGGAGCGACTGTCGATCGCCTCGGGCGCGCTGGTCGCGTGCGAGGCGGCGCTGAACTACACCTTGGAGTACGTCAAGGAACGCGAGGTCTTCGGCAAGGCGCTGGCGACCTTCCAGAACACCAAGTTCGAACTGGCCGCGATCGAGGCCAAGATCGAGGCCGCCCGGGCCATGGTCGACCGCGCCGTCCTGCTGCACGAGGAGGGCAAGCTGACGCCGGTCGACGCCGCCAAGGCCAAGCTGTTCTGTACCGAGCTGCAGGGCGAGGTCGTGGACCGCTGCCTGCAGCTGTTCGGCGGGTTCGGCTACATGCTCGAGTACCCCATCGCGCGGCTCTACACCGACGCCCGCGTCACCCGGATCTACGGCGGGACGTCGGAGATCATGAAGACGATCATCGCCAAATCTCTCGGCATCTAAGGGTCCTCGCCCCGGTTTTCGAACGGCACGCCGTGGAATCCGCGCGATCCGTTCCACGATCGGGTCAGCGTCGGGCGGGGCGGCGGTCGAGGCGGCGGCGCAGCATCCAGCGCCAGCCGTTGCGCAGGTACCACTGCCAGCGCTGCCGCGCGGTGAAGCTCGGCAGACCATCGGGGACGACGACCTCCGGCGGGGCCAGTCCCCACCGCTCGGCGAGGGCCACGGCGTACCGCTCGGCGTAGTAGTAGTGCCCGGCCTGCGAGAGGTGGGTCCCGTCCGGCCCCGTGACGTGGTTTCCTGGCCACGGCACGTGGATGCCGCCCGCCGCCGTTGATCGTGCCGCGATGAGCCGGTTGACCAGCGCCCCCTGCCGATCCCACGCCCGCATCGCCCAGGACGGGCCGGGCAGGACCGACGAGATCCGCGGCAGCTCCATCGTCAGCGGAGAGCCGCCGGCCTCCTGTACCGCGTCGAACACGCGGGTCACCGCAGCGCGCGTCTGATCGAGGGTGTACGACGACCGCAGGACGTCGTTCCCGCCGATCCACAGGCACACCAGGTCCCCCGGCCGGATGTCGGCCTGCGGCAACTGGCTGGCGAGCACGTCCTGCGAGGTCACTCCGATGCTCGCCAGGCGTGAGGTGAGCGTCGCGTCGGTGCCCATCAGGCGCAGCAGGTCGACCATGATCTCGTGCCATGGCACCAGCGGGTCGTTGCTCCACACGTCGGCGATCGCGGCGGTCAGCGAGTCGCCCAGCCCGTGGACGACGACCCGCTCGGGCCTCATCGCTCGTACCCGGCCAGCAGCTGCCGCGCCGCCTCCTCCCACGTGTAGCTCGCGGCGGACGCCGCCGACCCGGCCCGTGCCCGGGGATCGCGCCGCAGCGCCAGCGCGGCCTCGCCGAAGCCCTGTGCAGTGCCCGGCGCGGGGCGAGTCTGCGGGATCTCGCTGATCGACCCGGACTCGCGGCAGACCACCGGTAGCCCGCACGCCATTGCCTCGAGCGCGCTGACCCCGAAGGTTTCGAAAGGACCGGGCGCGACAAACACGTCCGCGGAGCGCAGCAGCTCGGCCATCCGGTGTGGACCATCGACGTACCCGACCATGCGGGCATGCGGGTGGCGAGCGACCTGCGCCGCCTCCGGTCCCGAGCCGATCACGATCAGCTCGACGTCCACCCCGGTGCCGGCGATGTACTCCGCGGCCCGGGCGCTCAGCGTCGGGTCCTTCTCTGCGGAGAGCCGCCCGGCGTGCACCAGCCGAATCCCACCCGCGGTGGGTTTTGCCTCGCTATCCCCACCTGCGGTGGGTCTTGCCTCGCTAGAGCGAGTCGTAACGTCCCGCAGGTGGAAGATCGAGTGGTCGACGCCCCACGGGATGACGCTCACGTCGATGCCGGCGTCGGCGTACGGCGTGGCGGCGAACTCGCTCGGCGCGACGACGGCATCGACGGAGCGGCCTAGTCGCGCCAGCCAGCGCAAGGTCGGTCGCGCCGCTACGGGCAGCCGGCTCCAGAAGGCCGCGAGCAGGTCGAGCCGCTCGTGCGCGACCAGCACCGACCGGATGCCGCGCCCGCGACACTCGCCGCCCACCCAGGCGAGCGTCAGCTGGTCGTGCACCTCGACGACGTCCGGGCGCACCTCGTCGATCAGGGACCGGATCGCTGGCCGGCTGAGCACCAGACGGTAGGGCTGTCCGGGGGCGAGCGGCATCCCGGGCAGCGTGCCGACGTCCAGCACCCCCGGCACCGCCTCGATGCCGGACGACGGTCCCGGGACGACGATCGTGCTGTGCACCCCTAGGTCGGCGTGGGCGTGCGACAACCGCCGCATGACGGTGCGTATGCCGCCGCTGGTGGGTGATACGAAGTTGGCCAGGCGCAGGACCTTCAGACGGCGATCAGCGGGCACTCAACGCCTCGTCGTACGACGACAGCAGGGACTGCATGCTCGACTCCCACGTCCGGTGTCCCACGGTTGCCGCGATGGCCGTGGGCTCACGCTGCGCCACTGACAGCTCGGCGAGGGCGGCAGCCCGCAGCGCCGCGGCGTCCCCGCCGGTGAAGTGCCGGCCCGAGACGCCGGGGACGACGAGCTCGGTGCTGCCCGATCCGGCGTCCGGCACGATGCACGGCACCCCAGACGAGAGTGCCTCGAGCACGACCTGGGACAGCGTCTCCCCGCGGCCGGGATGCACGAACAGGTCCAGAGACGACACGGCCTTCGGGTAGGCCGGTCCGGTGAGCTTTCCGGTGAACTCCGCCTCGGGCATGAGCCGTTCGAGCCTGGCCCGCGCGGGGCCGTCGCCGATGATCTTCAGCTGCGTGCCCTCGATACCGCGCAACGCGGCGAGCAGGTCGAGCTCCTTCTCACCGGCGAGGCGGCCTGCGTAGCCGATGGTCCGCGGACGGCCGTTCGTGGCGGCGAGACGCTCGTTCCGACGGTGCGGAGTGAACCGGATGGTGTCGATGGCCCGCAGCCATTCCCGCGGGACCGGGGATCCCCAGCGGCGCAGGGTGTTGAGTGCGTACTGCGAGCAGGCGACGTTGATGGTGGCCATGGAGTGCAGTGCCCGCTGCACCTTGCTCGCGGCGCGAGAGGTGACGGCGGTGCCCGGCAGCCCGCGCATCACCTGGGTGCTGAAGGCGGTGAAGTCGGTCAGGTAGGCGGCGACAGCGGGGACGGCGTGACGGCGGGCAGCGCGCAGCGCGCTGTAGCCGACCGACAGCGGCGAGGCGACGTGTATCAGGTCGGGGCGCCACTGCTGGATCATCCGGACGGTCTTCGCACCCAGCCGGCCGACGGTGTATTCCTGCGTGGGGCCGACGCGCATCGACTTCGCGGGGTGCAGCTCCTCGCCCGGCGACTGGTCGGTGACCGGCGCGATCACGCGCGTCTCGTGCCCTCGCGCGCGCAGCTCCTGCACCAGGCGCACGCTCGAGGTGGCCACGCCGTTCATCGCCGGCGGCCACGACTCGGTCACGAAGACGATCTTCACCCGCCGACCGCCCACGCCTGAGCATCGACATCGACATCGAAGAAAGTCGATGCGAGGGGTCTCCCCCACGCGCGATAGCTCCACCCTGCCCGGCTCCACTGCTCGGGCTTGAGGCCGTGACGGCCGTCGATGATCCGCCGGCGACGTACGACGCGGCCGAGTGACTCGGGGTCCAACTCGCGATAGTCGGGCCACTCGGTGAGGTGCAGGACGACGTCTGCCCCGCGCGCGGCCCGTAGGACGTCGCGCTCGTACCGAAGCCGCGGGTGCGCCTTCTTCGCGTTGTCGATGGCGAGCGGGTCGTGCACGGTGACCCGGGCGCCGAGGGCGTCACAGATCCGGGCCACGTCCAGAGCGGGCGACTCGCGGACGTCGTCCGTGTGCGGCTTGAAGGCCGCTCCCAGCACCGTGATGTTCTTGCCCATCAGGTCCCCGTCGCACATGTCGAGGGCGAGCTCGACGACGTTGGTGCGGGCCTTGCCGTTGACCTGCTCGACGGCGCGCATCATCGTCACGGCGGGCTCGGCGCCGTACTCCTCGGCGCGCGCTTGGAAGCCGGCGAGGTCCTTGGGCAGACACCCTCCCCCGAACCCGAGCCCGGCCGACAGGAACTGGTGACCGATGCGCGCGTCCATGCCGATCGCCTCGGCGAGCGCGACGACGTCCGCCCCGGACTGCTCACACAGCTCGGCGACCGCGTTGATGAATGAGATCTTCGTGGCCAGAAAGGCGTTGGCGGCCACCTTGACCAGCTCGGCGGTCGCGTAGTCGACCACCAGACGCTGGGTGCCGCGTGAGTACTGCGGCGCAAAAATCTCATCGAGCACGTCCACGTCGTCCTGAGGGCGGCTGCCGCCGGTCCCGTAGACGATCCGGTCCGGGTTGAGCGTGTCGTGTACGCACCGGCCTTGGCGGACGAACTCCGGGCTCCACGCCAGGCGCACCTCGCGGCCCGCGGCCTGACGCAGCGCGGTCGACAGCAGGGCTGCGGTTCCGACCGGGACGGTTGACTTGCCGACCACCAGGGCGTCCGGCTTCAGATAGGGCACCAGGCCGAGCGCGGCGTCGAAGACGTGCGACGTGTCGGTCTCGCGCCCATCGGCACTCTGCGGAGTCCCGACGCACAGGAAGTGGACGTCGCAGTCGGCGAGGTCGGCGACGCGGTGCGTGAAGGTGATCCGCCGACGCGCGGCGCGGAAGACCTCCTCCAGCCCCGGCTCGAAGAACGGCAGCCGGCCCTTGCGGAGACCATCGACGCGATGCCGGTCGATGTCGATGCCGACGACCTCGAACCCTTCGTGAGCGAGGCAGATCGCGTGGACGAGGCCGAGATACCCCAGACCGCTGACCGAGATTCGACGGCTCATCGTTGCTCCTCCCGCGGCGTCCGACTCGGACGCCGACCGAGGCCACGTGTGGCAGCCTCGGGAACATTGCATGCGCGTCGCACGTCGCGATGGCGAACACCACGTGATGTCAGATGAACGCTCAGAAGAACATCGATGCACCCATTGATTCGCCTCTCGTCGATATTATGGTGCGGGGAATCGACGTCCGATCGGTCCGCGCGCAACCGCCCGGCGTCTGAGGCGGTGGAGGATGTTCAGATGAGGTTCGGCAAGAGCGCCATCGCCGCGACGATCGCCGCTGTAACCGCGTTCGGCGCGGGCTGTAACGAAACCACCGGCGGAGCTGGCTCGCCGTCGCCCGACTCCAGCTCGTCGTCCGGGCCCGGTTCGTCGTCCGAGGCCGGCCCGTCCACGAGCGGACAGCAGGGCGACCCGGTCGGAAAGCTGGTGTTCAACGAGACCGAGGGGAGCTCCAACGGGGACGCCGTACGGGCGTATGCAGAGTCGAGCCCGGATCCAATGCTCCTGCGCTCGGCGGAGGAGCTCACCGCGTGGCGCAGCGGGCTCCCGGGCGAGCTGGGTGACGACGCGAGCGTGGTCTCGGCCCCGTCGCTGATGGACGATGCCGTCGCGGTGGCCGCCAGCTACCCGAAGTGCATGGAGACCAGCGCCGTCATGGCCCACGACGGGGGCAAGATCAGCTTCGAGGTGTGGGTCCCCGAGGAGCACAAGAACACCGCGTGCTCCTGGTCGCCGGTCGAGCTTGAGCTGTGGATCGTCGAGCTCGACGAGCTGGGCGCCGACTCGCCCGAGGACGTCGAGCTGGTCGACTGACGCACTGACAGCCGACTCGCGGCGTGCTCCGCGACGGAACCGAGCGGTTCTCGTTCGGAGCACACCGCGAGCGCCGATGTCGCGCTGCGAATCGCGAGCCGCGGCGACCGGTGTCGCGCCGCGAAGCGCTAGCTACGGCGGTCGGCGTTGGCGTGGATGGCGTCGCGGACGTACTGCGCCATCCCCGGTCGGACGGCGTCGTAGTACGCGGTGAATCGCTCGTCGCCCACGTACATGTCCGCCAGGTTGCGCTGCATGTCGTAGCCGCAGTCGTAGAACCGCTCGATGCTCTGGCGGTGCAGCTCGGCTGCGTCCATGGCCCGCTCGCTGGTCGCCGGCTCGCCGGCGTCCATCGCGGCCGCGAACGCCTCGTTGACGGCGTCCCCCTCTGCCTTCACCTGCTGCCAGTCGGCCTTGGTGTACTTCGCCGTCCGCTCCTGGGACTGCTTCCATGCGTCGGTCTCGCCCCAGCGCTGCTGCGCCTCCTCGGCGTACGACTCGTCGAAGGCGTCGCCGAACAGCTGGCGCATCTCGTCGTCGGTCATCTTCTCGTTGCTCATTTCCTTCTCCAATGCAAGGTCGATTGCCTCGACGAGCTCGCGCAGCTCGTCCAGGCGGGACATGACCGTTGCGCGCTGACGACGCAGGTGATCGGCCGCGTTCTCTCCGTCGTCCAACAGGGCGGCGATCTCCTCCAGCGGCAGCTCGAGCCGCCGGTAGACCACGATCTGCTGGAGGCGGGTGAGGTCCTCCTGGGTGTAGAGCCGGTAGCCGGCCGGGGAGCGCTCACTGGGGGTGAGCAGCCCGATCTCGTCGTAGTGGTGCAGCGTGCGCACCGTGACACCGAAGGTGTCGGCCACCTTCCCTACTGTCCAGGCGGTCATCGCCTGCGTCCTCTCGGTCATGGCTCCTACGATCGGGCCTCACGTCGCGGGAGGGTCAAGCCTATTTCCGGACGACTTCTGCACGCGCACGAGACACGGGTGAGGGTGCGGCCAGCCTGATCCCGACAGGACGCCACACGCCCAATGCGGCGTGCGAGGATGGCTCGGTGTTCGTGAAGGTGTGCGGTCTGGACTCGGTCGCGAACGCCCGCATCGCGGTAGCCGCCGGTGCCGACGCGATCGGCGTCGTGATGAGTCCTCGCAGCCCTCGCCACTTGGACCTCGAGTCGGCCGCCGAGATCGTGGCTGCGGTGCGTGGCGAGGTCGACACCGTGCTCGTCGTCCGCGAGATGGACGCCGTCGAGGCTGCGCAGACCGCCCGGCAGTTGGGCGTCAGGGTGCTGCAGCTGCACGGAGGGCGTTACCAACGGGAGGAATTCGAACGCGCCGCCGAGCGGTTCGGGCATCTCTGGCGCGCCACCTCCATGGCGGAGCGTCCCGACCGGTCGGCCAGCTGAGCTCGTTTCTCCCTAGGTGCTCACCTGAGCACCGTCTGGCGTGCACAGGTGAGCACCTAACCTCGACTCGTGCGCACGCAGGTCGCGCTCGGACGGGTACTACTCGGGCTTGACGAAGGGGAACAGGATGGTCTCGCGGATGCCGCGGCCGGTGAACACCCGCAGCATCCGGTCCACGCCGATGCCGACCCCGCCGGTGGGTGGCATGCCGTACTCGAGCGCCCGCAGGAAGTCCTCGTCGACGTCCATCGCCTCGACGTCCCCGCCCGCCCGCTGCGCGGCCTGGTCGGTGAACCGCTCACGCTGGATCACCGGATCTACGAGCTCGGAGTACCCGGTGGCGCATTCCATGCCGTCGATGTAGAGGTCCCACTTCTCCACTACGCCGGGGATCGAGCGGTGGGCGCGCACCAGCGGCGAGGTGTCGACCGGGAAATCGATCACGAACAGCGGCCCGGAGAGCAGGTCGGACGACGTCGCCTCGAAGATCTCCTCCAGCACCTTGCCGGCGACCCACGCGGGGTTGACCTTCACCCCAATGCGGTCGGCCACCGAACGCAGCTCGTCGAGGGAGGTCTCCGGCGTCAGCTTGGCACCCGAGCCTTCGGAGGCCATCTCGTACAGCGAGCGCTTGGGCCACTCCCCGGACAGGTCGATCGACGAGTCGTCCCAGCGCTCGAAGCTCAGGGCCCCGACGGCGTCCTGCGCCGCCTGCTGGTAGAGCTCCTGGGTCAGCGCGGCGACGTCGTTGTAGTCGGCGTACGCCTGGTAGAACTCAAGCATCACGAACTCCGGCGAGTGCGTCGAGTCGGCTCCCTCGTTGCGGAAGTTGCGGTTGATCTCGAAGACCCGGTCGATGCCGCCGACGACGCCCCGCTTCAGAAACAGCTCGGGCGCGATCCGCAGGTAGACGTCCTGGTCGTAGGCGTTGTAGTAGGTGGTGAACGGCCGCGCCGGGGCGCCGCCCTGCACCGCCTGCAGCATCGGCGTCTCGACCTCGATGAAGCCGTGGTCACCGAGCGTACGGCGCAGCGAGGCGATCGTCCGACCGCGCGTCTCGACCATCCGGCGCGCCTCGGGACGCACGATCAGGTCGGCGTACCGCTGGCGGATCCGGGTCTCCTCGTTCATCGGCTTGTGCGCCACCGGAAGCGGCCGGATCGCCTTGGCCGTCAGCTGCCACGAGTCGGCCATCACCGACAGCTCCCCGCGCTTGGAGGTGATCACCTCGCCCTCGGCGAAGATGTGATCGCCCAGGTCGACGTCCGACTTCCAGCGCGCGAGCGACTGCTCACCGACGTTGGCCAGCGACAGCATCACCTGCAGCTCCACGCCGCCCTCGCGCAGCGTGGCAAAGCAGAGCTTGCCGGTGTTGCGCATGAAGATCAGCCGGCCGGTGACGCCGACGCGCTCGCCGGTCTGGGTGTCGGCGGGCAGGTCCGGGTGCCGCTGACGGACCTGCGCAAGCGAGGTGGTGCGGGGTACGGAGACGACGTACGGCTCGATTCCGTCACCGAGCAGGCGATCACGCTTCTCGCGGCGGATCCGCAGCTGCTCGGGGAGGTCGTCGTCCTGCTGGTCGTCGTTCGGGGATAGATCGGGGTTCTGCGCCACGCTGAAAACCCTACGGCACGCTTATGCGGTGGGTTTCACCCCGCTACAGCGCTCGTAGCGTGGTGGAACCCACCGCATGCCGGGGTCGGTGGGGAGCTATAGCTCCTTCGAGAGCTTGACGACCTGTTCGCCATAGCCGATTGCCGCGTAGAAGTCACGAGCGGTCTGGTTAGACGCCGGGGTCTCGATGTGAATCCACTTGTGGCCACGGCCGCGGGCCCAGTCCTCACACGCCTCCATCAGCTTGGTGCCGACGCCCTCCCGCGCGACGCGCTCGTCGACGGCGAGACCGTCGACGTACGCCTCCTTCTGACCGACCATCTGGCCCTTCATGAACACCTTCACCATGCCGGCGACGCCCTGGTCGTCCTCGGCGACGTACACGGCGGTCGGGGTCTGGTTGGTGGCCTCCTCCGCGGCGAGCATCCACTCGACGGTGTCGAACGGCCCGGTGCCTTCGTCATGGAAGGGGTTGACGTTCTCCATCAGACGCGGTGCCAGCTTCTCGCAGGCGGCACGATCACGTTCTTCGAACGGGCGGATGTTCATTGAGAGTCCTCCACTCATCGACGTACTGGGCCGATCCTAGGCATATCGTGGGTAACGCGGTAGCCGGACCCACGCGACAGTCGCACGAGCCCGAACTCGAGGAGATCTGATGGCGCGCACCATCGCGATGAACATCGTCGACATGCTCAAGGCCAACGGCGTACGGCGGATCTACGGCGTACCCGGAGATTCGCTCAACGGCCTGACCGATGCGATCCGCCGCGACGGATCGATCGAGTGGGTGCACACCCGCCACGAGGAGGGCGCCGCGTTCGCCGCGGCGGCCGACGCCGAGCTGACCGGCCAGCTCGCGGTGTGCGTCGGCAGTTGCGGTCCCGGCAACCTGCACCTGATCAACGGGTTGTACGACGCCAACCGCAGTCGCGTCCCGGTGCTGGCGATCGCGGCACAGATCCCCAGCGGCGAGATCGGCAGCGGCTACTTCCAGGAGACCCACCCAGCGGAGCTGTTCCGCGAATGCAGCATCTACAGCGAGCTCGTCGCGCACCCCGCGCAGATGCCGCGCGTGCTGGAGATCGCCGTGCGCGCAGCGATCGAGAAGCGCGGCGTCGCGGTGATCAGCATTCCCGGCGACATTGCGCTGATGAAGCCGACCGATGACCGCGTGAGCGTCATCGTCCCGGCGCGCTCGCACGTGACTCCGCACGCCGACGACCTGCAGCGGGCCGCCGACCTGCTGAATGAATCGCGGCGTACAACGATCCTGGCCGGCGCCGGCGTGGCGGGCGCGCACGACGATGTCCTCGCGCTCGCCGAGGCACTGGGCGCCCCGATCGTGCACACCATGCGCGGCAAGCAGCACATCGAGCACGACAACCCATACGACGTCGGCATGACCGGTCTGCTCGGGTTCGCCAGCGGCTACCGCGCGATGGAATCTGCCGACACCGTGCTGATGCTCGGCACCGACTTCCCCTACCAGCAGTTCTATCCGGAGCACGCGCAGTTCGTGCAGGTCGACGTTCGCGGGGAGCAACTCGGGCGCCGGGTGCCGGTCGACGTGGGGCTGGTGGGCGACGTCGGCGACACGGCCCGCGCGCTGCTGCCGCTGTTGCAGCGCAACACCGACCGCGACCACCTCGACGACTCCGTCGCGCACTACCGCAAGACGCGCGAGAAACTCGATGACCTCGCGACGCCGGCGAGGAAGGGCAAGGCGATCCATCCGCAGTACGTCGCGCGGCTGGTCGACGAGCTCGCGGCGCCGGACGCCGTCTTCATCCCCGACGTCGGATCGCCGGTCATCTACGCCGCGCGCTACCTGCGCGCGACCGGCGACCGCCGCATCATCGGGTCGTTCACGCACGGGTCGATGGCGAACGCCGTACCGCACGCCGTCGGCGCGCAACTGGCCGATCCGGAGCGTCAGGTCATCGCGCTCAGCGGCGACGGCGGGCTCACCATGCTGCTCGGCGAGCTGCTCACCGTCACGCAGAACAAGCTGCCGGTGAAGATCGTCGTGTTCAACAACTCGTCGCTGAACTTCGTCGAGTTGGAGATGAAGGCGGCCGGGTTCGTCGACTTCGGCACCGGCCTCGACAACCCGAACCTGGCTGCGCTCGCCGAAGCGCTCGGCATCAAGGCCTGGCGGGTCGAGGAGTCCGACGACCTTGAGTCGGCCCTCCGTGGAGCCTTCTCGCACGACGGCCCTGCTCTGGTCGACGTGGTGACCGCCCGCCAGGAGCTCACCATCCCGCCGTCCGTCACTGCAGAGCAGGTCAAGGGGTTCACGCTCTATGCGATCCGCACCGTACTTTCCGGTCGCGGCGACGAACTGCTCGATCTGGCCGCGCAGAACTTCCGACAGTTGTTCTGAGGCGACGTACGCCCACCGAGCGATCGCTAGGTCGGCGTACGACGCTTCCCTCGTGGCAGGTAACGTGCCTGCAAAGAGCCCACCACTTCTCGGAGGTCCGCATGGCCGACAAGCTCAACCGTTTCGAAGGCAAGTCCGCGATCATCACCGGTGGCAGCCGGGGTATCGGTCTCGGTATCGCCGAGGCAATCCTGAACGAAGGCGGCCAGGTCGTCATCACCGGTCGCAAGCCCGAGCAGCTCGAGGAGGCCGCCAAGGGGCTGGACGCCGGCGACCGCCTGCTGACCCTCGCAGGCAACGCCTCCCAGGAGGAGCACCGCAAGGAGCTCGTCGACCTCGCGATGGAGAAGTTCGGCAAGATCGACCATGTCGTCGGCAACGTCGGCATCAACCCCTTCTACGGCTCGACGCTCGACCTCCCCCTCGATACCGCCCGCAAGGTGCTCGACACCAACATCGTCTCGACCCTCGGCCTGATCCAGCTCGCCTGGCACGCCGGCATGAAGGACAACGGCGGCTCGGTCGTCATCATCGCCTCGGTCGCGGGTCTGCGCTCGGCCGGCCCGATCGGCATCTACGGCACCTCGAAGGCCGGCTTGATCCAGCTCACCCAGCAGCTGTCGATCGACATGGCCCCCGGCGTCCGCGTCAACTGCATCTCCCCGGCCGTGGTCAAGACCCGCTTCGCTGAGGCGCTGTACGCCGACAACGAGCAGGAGGTCGCCGACTCCTACCCGCTCAAGCGCCTGGGCCGGCCCGAGGACATCGGCGCCACCGCGGCATTCCTGCTCTCGGACGACGCCGGCTGGATCACCGGCCAGAACATCGTCGTCGACGGCGGCGCGCTGCACACCCCGAAGACCTGACCCTGAGGCCACCCCGATCTGCGGGGCAGTGGAGCACGCTCATCACCCATTCCCGTGCCCCACTGCTCCGCAGGTCCGTCTCCTAGGGTGGTGGGCATGCGCATACCCATCGAGGACTATCTCGCCGAGGCGCTGGACGCCGTCCGTGGACGGGACGACGGCGAGCCCGCCGACTACATCAGCGAGCTGGCGAACGCCGACACCGAGAAGCTCGCGATCGCGATCGCCACCCTCGATGGCCGTACGTACAGCGCCGGCGACAGCGACTATCCGTTCACGATCCAGTCGATCTCCAAGCCGTTCACCTACTCGATGGCGATCAAGTACCGGGGGCTGGACGACGTCCTGCAGCGCATCGGCGTCGAGCCCTCGGGAGAGGCATTCAACGAGCTGTCCCTCGAGGAGGGCAGCAAACGCCCTCGCAACCCGATGATCAACGCCGGAGCGATCGTGGCGCACGCGATGCTCGGCGACACAGCCAACGAGCGGTGGGAGAAGGTGCACGACGGCTTCTGCCGGCTCGCCGGCCACGACCTGCAGGTCGACCAGGAGGTCTACGAGGCCGAGATGGAGTCCGCGCATCGCAACCTCGCCATCGGCCACATGCTGCGCAACTACGACATCCTGGTCTCCGACCCCGAAGAGGTCGTGCACGGCTACATCCGGCAATGCGCCATCCAGGTCACCACCACCGACCTCGCGCTGATGACCGCCACCCTGGCCAACGGCGGACGTCAGCCGCAGACCGGGGAACGGGTGCTGTCGCATGAGGTCGTGCGCCAGGTGCTCAGCGTGATGACGACCTGCGGCATGTACGACGGCACCGGCGAGTGGATCGCGGACGTCGGCATCCCGGCCAAGAGCGGGGTCGCCGGCGGCATTGTGGGAGCCCTGCCCGGTCAGGTCGGTGCCGCAACCTTCTCGCCGCGCCTGGACAAGCAGGGCAACAGCGTGCGCGGCACGCTGTTGTTCGAGCGGCTCTCCCACGACATGGGCATGCACATGTTCGAGGTGCCGGACGCCGCCCGCTCGGTCATCAGCAGCATCCGTACGGTCGACAGCGACGAGGGCCCGTACCGGCTCTACGAGCTCCAGGGCAGCCTGCATTTCGCCAGCGCCGAGCGGATCCTGCGAGCTATCGCCGAGGACGACGTCCAAGACATGCCGGTCGTGGTCGACATCGACGACGTGTTCACGATCAACGACGTCGCGGGGCGGATGCTGCTGGAGACCTTCCGGCGGCTGGCCGAGGAGGATCGCCCCGTCACGATCGTCGACCCGGACGGCCTGCTCCGCGACATCCGTCCCAGCGACGAGTTCCACTACAAGGTGGTCGATGCTCGACCCGGTCTGACCGAGCACTGAGCCCACCCGCGGTGGACGTCGTCCGCCCTGGCCCTCCCCCGCGTCCGCGCCCTCTGGCCTACCGCCGGTGGCCGACGACGAGAGACCTGGCGCTGCGCTCGTCGATGATCGCCCGGGTGCTGCCGGCACACCCCGCCCCCGGTGCGAGTTGGGCGCCTCGTGGTACCAGGGATTCTCCAGGTGCTGCGGTAGCACAACGCACATCACCGCCGTAGGGTCGGAAGAAAGCCAGCAGCGCATCACCGCACGGCGAGAGGGGCGCTCATGTCGCTGAAGAAGACCTTCCTCGGATGGCCTGTCCTGCGCCAGATCGCCGAGGGCGACCTTCTCGGCCGTGGCCCGGCAGTCACGTCCAAGAAGACCCAGGACTGGACCGCGCGCACCGAGGACGCCGACCGTGTCGCGCAGAGCGTCTGCCCTTACTGCGCCGTCGGTTGCGGGCAGCGCGTGTACGTCAAGGACGAGAAGGTCATCCAGATCGAGGGCGATCCGGACAGCCCGATCAGCCGCGGCCGGCTGTGCCCGAAGGGCTCGGCCAGCGAGCAGCTGGTGAATCAGCCCGGTCGGATCACCGAGGTGCTCTACCGCAAGCCGTACGGCACCGACTGGGAGGTCCTCGACCGCGACCAGGCCATCGACATGATCGCCGAGCGGTTCGTGAAGGCGCGCCGCGAGCACTGGCAGGACGCCGACGACCAGGGCCGGCCGCTGCGTCGCACGATGGCGATCGCCAGCCTTGGCGGTGCGACGCTCGACAACGAAGAGAACTACCTGATCAAGAAGCTGTTCACCGCAGCTGGAGCGATCCAGATCGAGAACCAGGCGCGTATTTGACACAGCGCCACGGTCCCCGGTCTGGGGTCCTCGTTCGGCCGGGGCGGCGCCACCCAATCCGTCCAAGACCTGTCCAACTCGGACTGCATCGTCATCCAGGGCTCGAACATGGCAGAGTGCCATCCGGTTGCGTACCAGTGGGTGATCGAGGCGCGGCTGCGTGGCGCGAAGGTCATCCACGTCGATCCCCGCTTCACGCGCACATCGGCCACGTCCGACAAGCACATTCCGATCCGGGCCGGCAGCGACATCGTGCTGCTCGGCGCGCTGATCAACCACGTGCTGACCAACGGCCTGTGGTTCAAGGACTACGTGCTGCACTACACGAACGCCGCACACCTGGTCAGCGACGACTTCCAGGGCCCTGAGGACCTCGATGGGCTGTTTTCCGGGTACAACGAGGCAGACGGCAGCTACGACCTGAAGTCCTGGTCCTACCAGGAGGACAACGGCGACAAGGTCGAGGGAGCGGACGAGTCCGAGCACGGCGGTGGCGAGTCCGACCGGGCGGCCGGACAGCAGTACGGCTCCGGCGGTCCGCCGCTGGAGCACGCCGAGATCAAGCGAGATGAGACCCTGCAGGACCCGCGTTGCGTGCTGCAGATCCTCAAGCGTCACTACTCGCGGTACACGCCCGAGATGGTCCGCAATACCTGCGGCATCAGCATCGAGGACTTCCACTATCTCGCCGATGCGGTGACCAGCAACAGTGGCCGGGAGCGCACGAGCGCCTTCGTCTACGCCGTGGGGTGGACCCAGCACAGCCTCGGCGCGCAGTTCATCCGCACCTCGTGCATCCTCCAGCTGCTGCTGGGCAACATGGGCCGGCCTGGCGGCGGCATCATGGCGATGCGCGGGCACGCCAGCATCCAGGGCAGCACCGACATCCCCACGCTGTACAACCTGCTGCCGGGTTACCTGCCGATGCCGGTGGTCGGCGAGCACGACACCTGGCGGCAGTACATTGACGCGGTCGGATCCAAGCAGCAGAAGGGATTCTGGGCGAACGCCGACGCCTACATGACGAGCCTGATGAAGGCGTGGTGGGGTGAGGCGGCGACCGCCGAGAACGACTGGGCATACGACTACCTGCCGCGGCTGTCCGGCCCGCACGGCACTTACCAGACCGTCATGTCGATGCTCGAGGGCGAGGTCGACGGGTACTTCGTGCTCGGTCAGAACCCGGCGATCGGCTCGGCCAACGGTCGCCAGCAGCGCATGGGGCTGGCGCACCTGAAGTGGCTCGTCGTCCGCGACTTCGCGATGATCGAGACCGCCACGTTCTGGAAGGACGGCCCCGAGATCGCCACGGGCGAGCTCGAGACCGAAAAGATCGGCACCGAGGTCTTCTTCATGCCCGCGGCCACGCACGTCGAGAAGGCCGGCACCTTCACCCAGACGCAGCGCATGCTGCAGTGGCACGAGAAAGCCGTCGACCCGCCGGGCCAGGCGCAGAGCGACCTGGAGTTCTTCTTCGAGCTCGGCAAACGGATCCGCGAGCTGGTCAAGGACTCCGACGATCCTCGCGACCGGCCGCTGATCGACCTCACGTGGGACTACCCGGTCGACGAGCACGGCGAGCCGGACGCCGCGGCGGTGCTGCGGGAGATCAACGGCAGCCACATCACCGGCGAGAAGGCCGGGCAGCCGCTGACTGGCTTCGCGGAGATGAAGGCCGACGGGACGACGTCCGGCGGCTGCTGGATCTACTCCGGCGTGTACGCCGGGGGCGTCAACCGCGCGGCCAACAAGAAGCCCGGCCGAGAGCAGGACCAGATCGCCCTTGAGTGGGGCTGGGCGTGGCCGGCGAACCGCCGCATTCTCTACAACCGTGCCTCGGCCGACCCGGAGGGCAAGCCGTGGAGCGAGCGCAAGAAGCTCATCTGGTGGGACGCCGAGCAGGGCAAGTGGGTCGGCCCGGACGTGCCGGACTTCCCGGTCGACAAGGCGCCGTCCTACCGGCCCGAGCCGGGCACCGGCGGCCCCGCGGGCCTGGCCGGAGACGACCCGTTCATCATGCAGTCCGACGGCAAGGGCTGGCTGTTCGCGCCGCGCGGCATGATCGACGGTCCGCTCCCGACGCACTACGAGCCCAACGAGGGCCCGGTCCGCAACCCGGTCTATCCGCAGCAGCAGAGCCCCACGCGGCGGGTCTTCCCCCGGAAGGACAACCTGTTCGCGCCGTCCGCCGGGGAACCCGGGTGGGAGATCTACCCGTACGTATTCACCACCTACCGGCTCACCGAGCACCACACGGCCGGCGGCATGAGCCGGTGGCTGCCCTACCTGTCCGAGCTGCAGCCGGAGCTGTTCTGCGAGATCTCACCCGAGCTTGCCGCCCTACGCGGGCTGGAGCACAACGGCTGGGCGACGATCATCTCGCCGCGCACCGCCATCGAGGCGCGGGTGATGGTCACCGATCGGATGACCCCGCTGACGGTGAACGGGCACACCGTGCACCAGATCGGCCTGCCCTACCACTGGGGCATCGGCGGGGACGCCGTCGTCTCCGGGGACTCGGTCAACGACCTGCTGGGCGTCGTCCTCGACCCCAATGTGCTGATTCAGGAGAGCAAGGCCGGTTCATGCGACATCCGGCCCGGACGTCGTCCGCACGGCGAGGCCCTGCTGCGGCTGATCGAGGAGTATCAGTCGCGCGCCGGCGTCACGGTGATGACTGGTGAGCAGCTGCTTACCGAAGGAGGGCGTGACTAATGGGGTTCTGGCACAACCAGCTCGCCGGTCCCACCGACCCGGCACGTGACGCCGGCTGGGAGGGTGAGACGCCGCGGAAGGGCTTTTTCACCGACACCTCGATCTGCATCGGCTGCAAGGCCTGCGAGGTGGCGTGCAAGGAGTGGAACCTGCTGCCGGCCGACGGCGATTACAACCTGCTCGGGATGAGCTACGACAACACCGGTTCGCTGGGCGCCACGACCTGGCGGCACGTCGCGTTCATCGAGCAGTCCTCCGAGCGGATCGAGCAGGCCCGCCGCAGCGGCGCCGCACTGGTCGATCTCGGCATGCCCTCCATCGGCCCCCCGGCTGAAGCTGCCCCGAGCACGGACGGCGAGGCCCCGATCCCGGACTTCCGGTGGCTGATGGCCTCGGACGTGTGCAAGCACTGCACGCACGCCGGCTGCCTCGACGTGTGCCCGACCGGTGCGCTGTTCCGTTCCGAGTACGGCACGGTCGTCGTCCAGCCCGATGTCTGCAACGGCTGTGGCTACTGCGTTCCGGCCTGCCCGTTCGGCGTGATCGAGCGCCGCGGGGAGCTGCCCGATCAGACATCCGCCGAGAAGGTCGGCGTGGCGCAGAAGTGCACGCTCTGCTACGACCGTCTGGACGCCGGGAACACTCCGGCGTGCGCGCAGGCGTGCCCGACGACGTCCATCAAGTTCGGGGACCTCGACGAGATGCGCGCCGAGGCGCAGGACCGCGTCAACGCGCTGCACGCGCAGGGCATGACCGAGGCGCGGGTGTACGGCGCCAACGACCACGACGGTGTCGGCGGCACCGGGTCGGTCTTCCTGCTCCTGGACGAACCCGAGGTCTACGGCCTGCCGCCGGACCCGCAGGTCGCTACCGCGAAACTGCCGGAGATGTTCCGCGCGGCCGGGTTCGCCGCCACTGGCATGCTCGTCGCGGCGGCGTCGCTGTTCTTCGGGAGGCGCCGATGACCACCAGCCCGTTCGACGCCGACCGCGGCCCGGACGTCGTACGCCGGCGCCGCGGTGGTGGCAGCCGCAAACCGGACGGCGCACTCCGCAAGCGGAGGTCTGATCCGAACGCCGTCGTACCGGACCCTGAGTTCAGCAGCTACTACGGCCGGCAGATCGTCAAACCGGCCCCGTGGAAGCACGAGGTCCCGGCGTACCTCTTCCTCGGCGGGGTCACCGCCGGATCGGGCCTGATAGGGGCATTCGCACATGCCCGCGGGCTCGACACCCTCCGCCGCAACAGCCGCTACTCCGCGGTCGTCGGCGTCGGGCTCTCCAGCGGCGCACTGATCGCCGACCTGGGCCGGCCCGAGCGCTTCCTGAACATGCTGCGCACCGTGAAGCTGACCTCCCCGATGTCCGTCGGCACCTGGATCCTGGCTGCGTTCGGCGCAAGCGCCGGCGTGGCCGTGGCATCGGAGATCGCCGGCCAGCTCGGCATCGGCCAGGGCGACTCGAAGCTGCAGAGGACCCTCGGTATGGCGCTGGACGTGGCAGATCCGCTTTCCAGCCTGGGAAGCGCAGCGTTCGCCGCCCCGCTCGCGGCGTACACCGCCGTCCTGCTGTCGGACACCGCGACGCCGATGTGGCACGAGGCCTACCGCGAGCTGCCGTACGTGTTCACCGGCTCGGCGCTCGCGGCGTCGTCCGGCCTGGCGCTGCTGACCTCACCGACCTCGCAGACCGCCGAGGTGCGGCGCCTGGCGGCCTTCGGCGCACTGGTTGAGCTCACCGCGCACAAGCTGATGACGCGGCGGCTCGGCGAGCTCGCCGAACCGCTCGAGCAGGGTCGTGCGGGCCGACTGTCGAAGGCGGCGACCGCACTCACCATCGCCGGGGGGCTCGGCGCCGCCGTCTTGGGCCGCAACCGCGTCGGCGCGGCCGTGAGCGGCCTGGCGCTGCTCGCCGGGTCCGCCGCCACCCGCTTCTCCATCGTGGAGGCCGGCATCGAGTCCGCGAAGGACCCCAAGTACACCGTGCGGAGCCAGAAAGCGCGACTGGCCGCACGCCGAGCCAAAGAGCGGCTCGATCACTCGATCACCACTGCGCTGGGCCGACCGGGTCAGGGCCAGCGCAGGAGGCTGACGTGAGCTCGCCGCACCTTCGACGGCGTCCGACACCGCGCCCACCAAGGGAGCTGCGAATCGCTGATCGATCCTGGTCGCAGCGATCCTGATCCAGCTCGCGCTCGGCGCGGTCTATGCCTGGAGCGTGGTCTCCAAGGCGATCAGCGAGTCCCACCTGCGGTGGGTCAGCGGACGGCGATGGTGGCGCCGTCGGCGTACGCCGGGACCAGCTCGCCGATCACGGGGGCGCCGGGGATCTCGCCCGCGACGAGCAGTCCGCCGGAGGTCTGGGCATCGGCGAGCAGAACGAGCTCGAGGTCGTCCACGCCGTCCGCCTGCAGGTGCGGACGTACCCAGTCGAGATTGCGTCGCGATCCGCCGGGCACGAAGCCGTCGGCCATCGACTCGCGGACGCCGTCCAGCACCGGCACCGCCCGACGGTCCAGGACGGCGGTGACTCCCGATGCGCGGGCCATCTTGTGCAGATGCCCAAGCAGGCCGAACCCGGTCACGTCGGTCGCGGCCTTGATCCCAGCTGCGAGCGCGGCCTCGCTGGCCGCGGCGTTGAGCTGGGTCATCACCTCGATCGCGGGACCGAACACCTCACCGGTGGCCTTGTGCCGGTTGTTCAGGACGCCGACCCCGATCGGCTTGGTGAGGCTGATCGGCAGGCCCGCCTCCGCCGCATCGTTGCGCATCAACCTGCCCGGCTCGCCGATACCGGTGACGGCCAGGCCGTACGTCGGCTCCGGCGAGTCGATCGAGTGCCCGCCGGCCAACGGGCAGCCGGCTTCGCGGGCGACGTCCAGCCCACCACGAAGCACCTCGCTGGCCAGCTCGCGCGGCAGCACCTCCCGCGGCCAACCCAGCAGGTTGATCGCGAGCACGGGCCGACCACCCATCGCGTAGATGTCCGAAAGCGCGTTGGTGGCAGCGATGCGACCCCAGTCGTACGCGTCGTCCACGACCGGGGTGAAGAAGTCGGCGGTGGAGAGCACGGCCCGACCGCCCTCGATGCGCACCGCCGCGGCATCGTCGCCGTCGTCCAACCCCACGAGCAGCGAGTCCCAGGTGACGCCGGTGAGTCCGCGCACCATCTCCTCGAGGTCGCCCGGCGGGATCTTGCAGGCGCATCCTCCGCCGTGAGCCAGCTGAGTCAGTCGAATCTGGTCGGCCATGCCGACACCCTAGTCGCAGTCACACACGCCGCATCCCGAGTGCAGGCTTCTCGGGTACGGTGACGCCTGGAAGCGTATGGGTTCCTGGTGGGCCCCCCGGTCTTCAAAACCGGTGAGACCGAGTATCTCGGTCTGGCGGGTTCGATTCCCGTCCGCTTCCGCCATGCTTCGGCCGCCGCGCCGCGCGGCCGCGACGGACGTCGGAGGTGCGCCGTGACCAGCCCGCGCGAAGATCCGCGGCGACGCATCCCGCGCACCGATACGCTGCTCGCCCTGCCGGAGCTGTCTGCCGCCGCGCGTACGCACGGCCCGGCCGTCGTGCGTACCGCCGTCCGGCAGGCGCAGGACCGCGCCCGCTCGGGCGAGATCCGTCCTGAGGACGTCGGCGCCGAGGCGGTCGCGGCGTTGCCGTCGCGGCTCACGACGATGCGGCCGGTCATCAACGCCACCGGGATCGTCGTCCACACCAACATCGGCCGCGCTCCGCTCGCACAGGCCGCCATCGACGCGGTCGTTGCCGCATCCGGTTACGTGGACGTCGAGCTCGACCTCGGCAGCGGCACCCGCGCTGGCCGCGGCCAGGGCGCCCTCTCGGCGCTACGCGAGGCGGTGCCCGCAGCTGGCGGGGTGCTCGCCGTCAACAACGGCGCGGCGGCGCTGGTACTCGCGACGACCGCCCTCGCCGCGGGACGAGAGGTGATCGTCAGTCGCGGCGAGCTGGTCGAGATCGGTGATGGGTTCCGGCTGCCCGATCTGATCGAGTCGACCGGCGCCCGGCTGCGCGAGGTAGGGACGACGAACCGCACCTCGGTGCAGGATTACGCCGACGCTGTCAGCGAGCGGTCGGGGTGCATCCTCAAGGTGCACCCGAGCAACTTCCGCATCGACGGGTTCACGTCGTCTGTCAGCGTCAGCGAGCTGGCCGGGCTCGGATTGCCTGTGGTGATGGACATCGGGTCGGGTCTGCTGGCGCCCGAGCCGTCGCTACCCGACGAGCCGGACGCCGCCACTGCCCTCGCGGACGGCGCGACGATCGTCACCGCGAGCGGCGACAAGCTGCTCGGCGGGCCACAGGCCGGCTTGATCCTGGGAGATGCCAAGGCGGTCGAGAAGCTACGGCGCCATCCGCTGGCGAGGGCGCTGCGTATCGACAAGCTGACGCTCGCTGCGCTCGAGGCGACGATGCGTGGCCCACAGGCGCCGGTCCGCGAGTACCTTTCAGCCAGCCCGGAATCCCTTCGAGAGAAGGCAATCCGGCTCGCCATCGAGGTCGGGCTCAGCGAGTCGGACGTCGTCGCCGTGGACGGCCGCGTCGGTGGCGGCGGTGCACCCGGCGTACCGCTGCCCGGTTACGCGGTCGTGCTGCCCGAGGACTGCGCCCGTCGGCTGCGCACCGGTGAGCCCGCAGTGCTGGCGCGGGTCGAGAAGGGCCGCTGCCTGGTCGATCCCCGCTGTGCCGGCGAAGCAGAGATGGGCGCGCTGATTGGCGCCGTCCGGCAGGCCCTGGGCATGACGTCATGACTGGTGGCGGTGGGCCCCTGACGGCGGTCATCGCGACAGCTGGGCACGTCGATCACGGCAAGTCCGCACTCGTGCGCGCGCTCACCGGCATCGAGCCCGACCGGTGGAGCGAAGAGCGAGAGCGCGGCCTCACCATCGATCTCGGTTACGCGTGGACGACGCTTGGGACCGGCGAGACGGTCTCGTTCGTCGACGTACCAGGGCATCAGCGCTTCATCGGCAACATGCTGGCCGGCGTCGGCCCTGCGGCTGCGGTCATGCTGGTGGTGGCTGCCGACGAGGGGTGGCGGCAGCAGACCACCGAGCACCTGCTGGCGATCGATGCTCTCGGAATCCGTCACGGCCTGCTCGTCGTGACCCGCAGCGACCTCGCTGATCCCGGCCCCGCGATGGCCTCGGCCAAGGAGCGGATCGCCCGGAGCTCACTTGGACAGGTCGAGGCCGTGGCAGCGTCGGCGCGCACGGGGGCCGGCGTCGATGAGCTGCGCGCGGCGCTCTCCCGCCTCGTCACCGAGCTGCCCGTGCCTCGTCGCGACGGCCGAACCCGCGTGTGGATCGACCGCACGTTCACCATCCGGGGCGCGGGGACAGTGGTTACCGGGACGCTTGGGGAGGGCAGGCTGACGGTGGGAGAGGCGGTCCGGCTGATCCGTCCCGGCCGGACGTCGTACGACGCGCGGGTCCGCGGACTCCAGAGCCTCGACTCCCCTATCGACCACCTGGCCGCGACCGCACGAGCGGCAGTGAACCTGCCAAGCGTGGACGTCGGCGACGTCGGCCGCGGTGACCTGCTGTTGGCTGGCCAGTGGCCGCTGAGCGACACCCTCGACGTCCGGCTCACCAGCGCGTCGGCCAACGAGCTGCCCGAGGAGCTGATGCTGCACGTCGGGAGCCACGCCGCGCAGGTGCGCGTGCGGCCTCTCGGGGACGACGCCGTGCGCCTGCGGCTGCCGGCCACGCTGCCGTTGGTGGCGGGTGATCGCGCGATCCTGCGAAATCCGGGGCTACAGCACGTCGTCACTGGTATCGAGGTGCTCGATGTCGACCCTCCGCCGCTGCGCCGTCGCGGCGCGGCAGCCCAGCGGGGCGTACAGCTGGCGTCGTACGACGAGAGTGCCGGGCGGCTGCGCGACGAGGTCACGCGGCGAGGAGCCGCCGAGATCCGGGAGCTGGAGAGCCTGGGTTACTCGGTCGACGAGGTCGATTCCGACATCCAGCAGCGGAACGGCTGGCTCATCTCCCCTGCCCAGTGGCAGTCGTGGGTCGACACGTTTCGGATGCTCACTCAGCAGCAGCACTCGCGTGATCCACTCGAGCCCTCACTGGCCGAGGACGCCGTCGTGCGCTCGCTGGGCCTGCCACGACGAGAGTGGCTGAGCGAGCTCGCACCGGACGCCGGTGCCGAGCTGGTCAACGGACGCGTTCAAGTCGCGGGCGCCGCACCCAGTCTCGGCCCCGCGGACGCTGCCCTCGACGCGATCGAGCAGCGACTGGCCGCGAAGCCGTGGGCGGCGCCCGAGCAGCACGAGCTCGACGCTGCTGGCCTCGGCAATCGTGAGCTCGCGGCCGCCGTCCGGCTCGGTCGGATCCTTCGTCTGCCGGGCGACATCGTGCTGCTGCCGAGCGCGCCGGCGTTGGCGATGCGCGAGCTGGCTGCGCTGCCTCAGCCGTTCACGACCAGCCAGGCGCGGCAGGCTCTCGACACGACCCGACGGGTGGCTATCCCGCTGCTGGAACACCTCGACTCGCGCGGCTGGACGCGGCGTCTCGACGGCAGCACCCGAGAGGTCGTCCGCCGTACCGCCGCAGGCTGAGCCCCGTTCTGCGGGGGTCACAGATGGTCGCGCCAGGTCTCGCCGACGACTCGTAGTTCGGCTGCACCGCCGGTGAGGCTGGCGAGCTGGGCGCGGACGGCGTCCTCGTCGGCAGGTGTCAGAGCACCGCGGATCAGCGCTGTCGTGCCGATGGAGTAGTCGACGTCGCGGACGTCCAGACCGGTCGCCCGAAGCGCGTTCTCGAGCTTGCCAACGTCCGCCAACGCCACCCGCACTTCGACGAGGAGGGCGTGCGTACGGCGCAGCACGCCGGCGTCGTGCAGGCCCGCCGCCGCAGCGTCGGTGTAGGCACGCACCAGGCCACCGGCGCCGAGCAGCGTTCCGCCGAAGTATCGAGTCACTACTACGACGACGTCGCTGAGCCCGCGGCCGGTGATGGCAGCCAGGATCGGTGCGCCCGCCGTCCCCGACGGCTCCCCGTCATCGTTCGAGCGGCTGAGCTCGGATGACGAGCCCAGCACGAAGGCGCTGCAGTGGTGCCGGGCGTCCCAGTACTCCTTGCGGCACTGCTCGATCACCGCTCGCGCGGAGTCCTCGTCGTCCACGCGGCGGACCCGAGCGAGGAAGCGCGAGCGCTTCACCTCGATCTCGGCGTCAGCGTCGCGGACGACGGTCAGGTACTCCTCGGGCACGCGGCCACCCTACGCCGTGGTTGCGGACATTCTCGCCCCACTCCCAGCAACCCCCAGCGAACTCGCGCAAGTCCGCCCACCCGCAGTCCGGCTGGCGACACTCCATCGATTCATGTCAATGTATCGGCGCGTCGGGGTCGGAATGGTGGGCGCTCGGGTGGCTGCAGCGGCATAATGGGACGCTGTCCCACGAGTCAAGGCGCACATGTCCACCCTGCTGAGAAGCCACCTTCGCACTCCCGAGCGAACCCTCGTCGACATCCTCTATGCGACCGCTGAGGCACACCCTGGCAAGGCCGCGCTGGATGACGGCGACGTCGTCCTCTCGTACGCCGAGATGATGCGGCACGCTGAGCGGATCGCCGCCGGTCTGCATGAGCACGGCGTACGACGCGGTGATCGGGTCGGCATCCGCATCACGTCGGGAACTCGCGAGCTGTACCTGGCGATCATCGGAACGCTGCTGGCAGGCGCGGCGTATGTTCCCGTCGACGCAGACGATCCGGACGAGCGAGCGGCCCTCGTGTTCGGCCAGGCCGAGGTCAGCACAGTCCTCGACTCGGTCGACGCGGTCCGCGAGCTGCTAGTCAGCCAGGGGCCGGCCCCCGAGCGTCCCGCGCTCGACGACGACTGCTGGATCATCTTCACCTCCGGCTCCACCGGCCTGCCGAAGGGCGTCGCCGTCACCCACCGCTCGGGTGCTGCATTCGTGGACGCCGAGGCCAGGATGTTCCTACAGGACGACCCGATCGGCCCGCAGGACCGCGTGCTCGCCGGTCTATCGGTAGCCTTCGATGCTTCGTGTGAGGAGATGTGGCTGGCGTGGCGGTACGGCGCCTGCCTCGTCCCCGCCCCGCGGGCCCTCGTCCGCACCGGCGCGGACCTCGGTCCGTGGCTGACCGCGCGCGACATCACGATCGTCTCGACCGTCCCCACGCTCGCCGCCCTCTGGCCCGCGGACAGCCTGGAGGACATCCGGTTGCTCATCTTCGGCGGCGAGGCCTGTCCGCCCGAGCTCGCCGAGCGGCTGGTCACCGACACCCGGGAGGTGTGGAACACCTACGGCCCGACGGAGGCAACGGTGGTCGCCTGCGGCGCCAAGCTCACCGGCGAGCCGCCGATCCGCATCGGACTGCCCCTCGACGGGTGGGACCTCGCCGTCGTCGGGCCCGACGACCAGCCGGTCGCCGACGGTGAGCAGGGCGAGCTGATCATCGGCGGCGTCGGCCTGGCCCGGTATCTCGACCCGGTCAAGGACGCCGAGAAGTACATTCCGATGCCGACCCTGGACTGGGACCGCGCCTACCGCTCCGGCGACCTCGTGATCAACGACCAGCAGGGGCTGCTGTTCGTCGGCCGGGCCGACGAGCAGATCAAGCTCGGCGGACGGCGGATCGAGCTCGGCGAGGTGGACGCCGCGCTGCAGGCGCTCCCCGACGTCAGGGGGGCCGCGGCAGCAGTCAAGCAGACCCCCACCGGCAACCAGCTGCTCGTCGGGTACGTCGTCCCCACCGTCCCGGCCACCTTCGACAGCACGCAGGCGCGCGATGAGCTCGCCGACGTCCTTCCTGCTGCGCTCGTGCCGCTGATCGCCGTCGTCGACGACCTGCCGACCCGCACATCGGGCAAGGTCGACCGCGATGCGCTCCCGTGGCCGCTGCCGGACCTGTCGACCCCCGACGCGGACGCCGAGCGGCTCGAGGGCACCGCCGGCTGGGTCGCCGAGATCTTCGGCAAGGTCCTCGGGGTCACGCCGTCCGCCCGCGCCTTCGACTTCTTCGCCAACGGCGGCGGCAGCCTCACCGCTGCCCAGCTCATCTCGCAGCTGCGGGCCCGCTTCCCGGAGGTGACCGTCGCCGACCTCTACGGCCAGCCGACGGTCGGGGCGATGGCGGACTTCCTCGACTCGAAGACCCGCGTCATCCAGCCGTCGGCCCGGCGCGGCGACGTCGAGCCGACCCGCCGCCTCACCCAGCTGCTGCAGATCGCTCTGAGCGCCGTGATCAACACGATCGCGGGCGCGCGCTGGGTCACGATGCTGCTGCTGATCGCCAACGTCGTCGGCGGCATCGGTGCCATCGACCTGCCACACGTCTCGTGGTGGATCGTCGGGACCGCATCAGTACTGCTGCTGACCCCCTTCGGGCGGATGGCGATCGCGGCCGTGGGCACCAGGCTGCTCCTGCACGACGTGAGACCAGGCGTCTACAACCGTGGCGGCCGGATGCACATCAAGCTGTGGGCGGCAGAGCGCCTTGGCGATGCGGTGGGCGCTGTCAATCTCGCCGGGGCGCCGTGGATCCCCTACTACGCGCGGGCGCTCGGCTGCCGGATCGGCAGGAACGTCGACCTGCACTCGCTGCCGCCGCTCACCGGCCTGCTCACGCTGGGTCGCGAATGCTCGATCGAGCCTGAGGTCGACCTGTCGGGCTACTGGATCGACGGCGACGCGCTGCACATCGGGCAGATCACCGTCGGGGCACGCGCCCAGGTCGGCTCACGCTCACACCTCGCGCCCGGCACGGTGATCGGCAAGGACTCCGACATCGCGCCCGGCTCTGCCGTCTTCGGGACCGTGCCGCCTGGCGAGTATTGGAGCGGCTCGCCTGCCACGCGAAAGTCGCGGGTCAAGCACCCATGGCCCGAGGAACGGCCGGCGTCGAGCCGGGCATGGCTGGCGGCGTACGCCGTCACGTCCGTCGTCCTCTCGCTGTTTCCCGTTGCCGCAGCGGTGGCCGCGCTCTGGATCGTCTCGTTGTTCATCGCGGACGACGCCGACTGGCTACCGGTCGCGCTGCACACCCTCCTCGCGACGCCGCTGGCTGCACTGGCCGGGTTCGTCGTCCTGGCGCTGCTCACCCTCGTAGCGGTGCGATTCTTCGGCCTGTTCATCCGGGAGGGCGCCTTCCCCGTACGCAGCAAGGTCGGGTGGGCGGCCTGGTCGACCGAGCGCGCGCTGGACGCCGCTCGCACCTACCTGTTCCCCATCTACGCCAGCCTGGCCACCCCGACCTGGCTGCGACTGCTCGGCGCAAAGGTGGGCAAGAACGTCGAGGCGTCGACGGTGCTGCTGATCCCGAAGCTCACCGAGATCCGGGACGGCGCCTTCCTCGCCGACGACACCTTGGTCGCGGGGTACGAGCTCGGTGGCGGTTGGGTGCGCACCGACCGGGTGAAGGTCGGCAAGCGAGCGTTCATCGGCAACTCCGGGATGGCCAGCGGTGGCCGCAACGTGGCCAAGAACAGCCTGGTCGCCGTCTTGTCGGTGGCGCCGCACAAGTCCAAGGCCGGGACCTCGTGGCTGGGTAGCCCACCGGTCAAGCTGCGACGCAACGCGCGGGAGGTCGACAAGTCCCTCACCCACAAGCCGACCCGACGGCTGAAGATCAGGCGCGGTCTGGTCGAGTTGTGCCGCGCGATCCCGGTGATGGTGACCGTCGGCATCGGCTTCGGCGTCCTGCTCGCGCTCGGCGCGCTCTGGAGCACACTCGGGCTGTGGGCCGCCTTCATGCTGTCCGGCGTTGTGCTCGCGGTCGCTGGCGCGGTGGCCGCGGGGATCACCACGCTCGCCAAGTGGCTGGTGATCGGGCGGATCGGGCGGATCGAGACTCCCCTGTGGTCGTCGTTCGTCTGGCGCAACGAGGTCGTCGACACCTTCGTCGAGTTCGTGGCCGCGCCATGGTTCGCGACCCCGGCGACCGGCACCCCGCTGCTGAACCTGTGGCTGCGCACGCTCGGCGCGAAGATCGGGCGGGGCGTCTGGTGCGAGTCCTACTGGCTGCCCGAGGCCGACCTCGTCACGCTCGAGGACGGCGCGACCGTCAACCGGGGCTGCGTGGTGCAGACGCACCTGTTCCACGACCGGGTCATGCAGATGGACACCGTGCGGCTCGGCCGCGGCGCGACCCTCGGGCCAAACAGTGTCATCCTCCCGGCCGCCTCCATCGGGGACGCCGCCACCGTCGGACCGTCGTCCCTGGTCATGCGGGGTGAGGCGGTGCCGGCTGGCTCCTTGTGGCAAGGTAATCCGATCGGCCCGTGGTCGAAGAACATCCCCTCGTTGAGAGCCTGACGTGACCAAGAACCCCCTGATCGGCGCCGACTCCGCAGGAGACGACTACACGCCGAAGCGGGGCAACGGTGGGTATGAGGTCGACTCGTACTTCCTCGACCTGCACTACCGGGTCCCCTCGAACTACCTGCGAGCGCTGGCCGTCATCTCGATCCGCACCACCCAGCCCCTGGAGAAGCTGACCTTCGACCTCACGGGGCTCAGCGTGGCGAAGGTGACCATCAGCGGACGCCGGGTCAAGAAGTTCGCCGCCCGCGCCGGCAAGCTGGCGATCTGGCCGGCCGCGACCATCGAGGCCGGCGCGTCCGTCACCGTCGAGATCGGGTACTCGGGCAATCCGCGCCCGACCCGGACGCCGTGGGGGATGCTCGGGTGGGAAGAGCTCGAAGGCGGGGCGATCGTGGCCTCGCAGCCCACCGGCGCCTCGACCTGGTTCCCCTGCAACGACCATCCGTCGTCCAAGGCCTCCTACCGCTTCCAGATCACTGCGGACGCGCCGTACACGGTGGTCGCGAATGGCACCCTGATCTCGCACCGCAAGTCCGGCTCGATGGCGACGTGGGTGTACCGGCAGACCGAGCCGATGGCCAGCTACCTCGCCACGCTCTACATCGCCCGCGCTCCGTGGTTCCAGATCCGCGACGATAGCCTCGACGTCCGGCAGTCAGCCGTCGTCCCCGCCGCGCTGCGCCGCAGGTTCGATCATGACTTCGCGCGGCAGGGCGAGATGATCGCGCTGTTCAGCCGGCTGTTCGGACCGTATCCGTTCGGCGACTACAAGGTGCTCGTGACCGAGGATCCGCTGGAGATCCCGCTCGAGTCGCAAGGCATGTCGACCTTCGGCCGCAACCACGTCGATGGACGCAACGGCTCGGACCGGCTGATCGCGCATGAGCTGGCCCACCAGTGGTTCGGCAACTCCGTCGGGCTCGCAGCGTGGCAGCACATCTGGCTCAACGAGGGCTTCGCCTGCTACGCCGAGTGGCTGTGGTCGGAGTACTCCGGGGGGCGGGACGCCGACGCGCTGGCCCAGCAGTACCATCGCAGACTTGCCAAGCTCCCTCAGGAACTGCTGCTGGCTGACCCTGGCCCCCGGGACATGTTCGATGACCGGATCTACAAGCGCGGTGCGCTCGCCCTGCATGCGCTGCGGCTGGCAGTCGAAGACGCCGCCTTCTTCGATCTCACCCGCGAGTGGTGCCTGCGCAACGCCGACGGCACCGTCACGACCGCGATGTTCCTGGACCTGGTCCAGTCCCGGCTCGACGAGGCCGCCGTGGCGGTGCTGCGTCCCTGGTTGTTCGAGACCGCGCTGCCTTCCCTGGGCTGAACGGACCTCGCGGGGACGCGGGTCCGGCATCGATCGTGTGTTGGCGCAGCGGGCGATCGCGTAGATTCGGGGCATGGTGATCACCGATCGGGACCGCGCCTTCTTGACGCGCGCGGTGGACCTTGCCGAGGCAGCCGTTCGAGCCGGCGACGAGCCATTCGGGTCCGTGCTGGTCTCGCCGGCGGGCGAGATCCTGATGGAGGACCATAACCGGGTCGGCGGCGGCGACCGCACCCAGCATCCTGAGGTCGCGATCGCGCGCTGGGCCGCAGTGAACCTCACCCCTGAGGTGCGCGCGCAGAGCGTCGTCTACACCTCCGGAGAGCACTGCCCCATGTGCGCGGCCGCGCACGGGTGGGTTGGGCTCGGCCGGATCGTGTACGCGTCGTCGTCCGCGCAGCTGACCGAGTGGGCGCGAGAACTGGGGCTATCATCCTCGCCCGTCGCCGCACTGCCGATCAGCTCAGTGGTCCCGGGCGCCGAGGTCGATGGGCCGGACGCAGAGCTGGCCGAGCGGGTGCGCGCCCTGCACGCCCAGCGCAGCGTCTCGACGTCGGTCGCTAGCGCTCCCTCGCTCGACGACCGTGAATCGCGACCGCAGGCACACGCTGGCGCTCCCTCGCTCGACGACCGTGAATCGCGACGACCGTGCGTTCCGACCGGCACGGAGCTGGCGGTCGCCATGCCGATCAGTAGTCTTGCAGCTTGGACGGGCTGGCGCCGCCACCCTCGATCCGGGCCTGGCGCGCCCGGCGGCGCTCCTCGGCGCGCGCGTCGAGCGTGCTCTCCTGACGCAGCTTGCGGCTCTCGGAGACAACGTCGCGGTACTTCTTCTCCTTCTTCTCGCTGACGACCGTGTCGCGCGGTGGGAGCTGCAAGGTCTTCTCCGCCTTGATCCCGGCCTGCAGCTGCCGGGCCCGCTCGACCTCGGCGTCCACCTCGGCACCGAACAGCAGCGCCATGTTGGTCAGCCACAGCCACAGCAGGAAGATGATGACGCCGGCCAGCGACCCGTAGGTCTTGTTGTAGTTGCCGAAGTTCGCGACATAGAAGCCGAAACCGAGCGAAGCGAGGATCCACACCAGGATCGCGATCGCCGCCCCGAGGCTCATCCATCGGAACTTCGGCTGCTTGACGTTGGGTGTGGCGTAGTACAGCAGGGCGATCATGAACACGACGATGAGCAGGATCACCGGCCACTTCGCGATGTTCCACACGGTCACAGCCGTGCTGCCCAACCCGATCAGATCTCCGACGCTTCGAGCGACGGGGCCGCTCATGACCGCACCGAACAGCACGAGCGCTGCCCCGAGCACGAGGATCGCGGTGACGATGTACATCTGCACGCGCAGCTTGATGGTCGAGCGTCCCTCGTCGACCTGATATACGCGGTTCATTGCACGCCCGAATGCGCCGACATAGCTCGAAGCGGACCACATGGCACCGAGCAGGCCGATCACGAGCGTCCATCCGGCACCGGTCGACTCAGTGACCTGCTTGATGATCGGCTCGAGCGTGTCGGCGGCATCGCCGGGGCCGAGCTGATCGACCACGTCGAGGATCGCGTCGGTGGTCTGCTGACCGGACGAGACCACGCCGAGCAGCGACACCAGCGCCAGCAGCGCGGGAGCGATCGCCATGACCGCCCGGTAGGTCAGGGACGCGGCCAGGTCGGAACACTCGTCACGGCCGAACTCCTGTACGGCACGCTTCAGGCCGATCTTCCACGCCGCGGTCTTCAGCTCCGTCGGTGCCTGCGGCTTGCGTCCGTCGTCCGGCTGCGGAGCGGTGTGCTCCTTCTCGGCGGCGACTCCTTCTTTGGCCACGTCACTCCTGAGGCTGGTGGGTTCGGTCTGCTTTCTTGCTACCACAGCGAGAGGTACCCGCGACGGGATTTGGGAAACATCGCCGCTCAGGCGACGTCCGGCATCACACCCGCGACCTCGTCGATGACGAATAGGCCTCCGCCACCGGGCTGGGGGACATAGCCGGCTACGAAGCGGTCTGCGACGGTGATACTCACCTGGTCATCAAGAGTCTGCACCCACTCCTGTAGCTGCTCCTTGTCGCCGTCGATCAGCTCGATCAGTCCCGCGGCGGTCTCGCGGACCTCACTGCCCGTGAAGGGCGCGGCATAACTGATGCCCAGGCCGGTCAGCGGCTGCTGGACGGTCAGCATCGTCGTGCCCTTGGTGCAGATCCCGTAGCTGCACTCCCAGCCGGCCTCACCGAAGGCGCCGTCCAGCTGCGGGATCGCCGGCAGCCGGTCCTTCTCCCCCGTGTTCTGGACGGGAGGCAGGTCGGGCGACTCCCAGGTGGCCAGCGACCCGAAACAGAAGTACGCGTTCGCGCGGTCATGGGTGCAGGCGGTGAAGTCCTCGCCGGGAGTGACGATAGCGGCGATCTGGTTGCCAAGAGCGGTCGCCTGACCGGTGTCCGGCGTTCCGCCGATCGGCAGCGTCTCGGCGGTGTAGCCGGCCACTCTGCCCGCAGGATCGGCCTGTAGGAACACGATCGTGACGCGCTCGGAATCCTGTCCGTAACAGGCCAGGACTGAGCGCTCGTCGCTTAGCGGTCCGGACGTGCACGTCAATTGGTCGTCGAGCAGGTCCGCGACCTGACGTGCCGCCGACCCCTCCTCGCCGAAGTCCTCCCACGGGTCGGGCTCGCTCGCGCGCGGCAGCAGCACGAAGGCGATGATCACGCCGATCGCAGCCACCAGCAGGACGAGCTGCGCCCACCCGGGCATCCGCCATCCTGGCCGTCCGCGCGGCTCGAGCCGCCCGTCATCGGCGTCCGGATCGACGCCAGCCGGCGCGGCCTCGTCGGCGCGCTCGGCGCGCTCGGGGTGCTCGTCGGCGAGCTCCGCGCGCTCGGGGCGTTCGGCGCGCTCGGAGGCGGGGTCGTCGGCGGGCGTCGTCACCGCCTCATTCTAGGTTCGCGGGGTCGTTGCGGCGTCGGACGACGAGCCGAGGAGCGGGCTGATAGCCGGCGAGCATGATCACCGATCCCTCAGCGGGGATCCGGTGCACGTAGATGCGCCGGGTGGCGATCACCCCCGGCTCGACGTACCACCCGTCGGGGTGCCGGACGACGAAGGTTTCCGGCGCCGTCCGCAGGCCCGTGCCCGTGAGCTTCAGCGCAGCTTCCTTGGCGACCCACACCTGCAGGATCGCCGCGGCGCGCGCGACGCCCTCGAGACTCGCGAGGACGGCCCGCTCGGCGCGGTGCAGCGCAACCGCATCGATGCCCTCGACCTGCCGGTCGGGCTCGGCGTCCACGCCGACTGGCTCGCCGCCGTGGGCGACGACATGCAGATCCCCCGCGTGCGCGATGCTGATGTGACCTCCGTCGACGGTCGGCCTGCCGTGCTGAATGCTGCCGCAGTCCGGGCATTCACGTCGTACCCCGAGCCCACCGACGAGCGCGGCGTACGCGTGCTGCCCGCACAGGTCGATATGGACGTCGATGGCCGATCCCCTCCCGGCGTGCAGGTTACGCGGCTGGGAGAATCGCCGGGTGCTGATCCTGCTCCCGCCGTCCGAAGGCAAGACCGCACCCGCCCGCGGCAAGCCGCTCGCCCTCCCGTCGCTGGTGCACCCCGAGCTCGCCGCCGCCCGAGAGCGGATCATCGACGAGCTGGCCGCGGTGTCCCGGCGGGAGGACGCGCCGCAGCTGCTGAAGGTCTCCGCCGGGCTGCGCGACGAGGTGCGCGCGAACACGCTGGTCCGCGAGGTGCCCGCCGCGGCCGCCGAGACGGTCTACACCGGCGTGCTGTTCGACGCGCTCGATGCCGGCTCGCTTGAGGCGCCGGCGCGGCGCCGCATGTCGCGTCGCGTGCTGGTGTTCTCGGCGCTGTTCGGCGTCCTGCGGATGAGCGACCGGATTCCCGCCTACCGACTGTCGGGCTCGGTCTCGCTGCCGGGGACCGGCGTGGTCTCGACGTACTGGCGTGAGCCGCTTCGGGAGGTGCTGAGGGCGCCGGGTCTCGTGGTGGACTGCCGGTCCTCGGCGTACGCCGCGATGTGGGGCCCGCCCGGTGACCGGCACCTGCCGGTGCGGGTGTTCCGGGAGGTGGACGGCGAGCGCTCGGCGGTCAGCCACATGGCCAAGCACAGCCGTGGCTTGGTCGCCCGGGCGCTGTGCGAGGAGCCGACGAACCCGCAGACCGCCGTCGAGCTGGTCGAGCTGCTGGATGCCTACTTCCACACGCATGAGGTAAGGACGGCGGCCGGTGCACCGGTCGCCGTCCGCGTCGAGCTCGGCGACGGCACCATCGACGTCGTCACCACCTGAGCCGGGAATCGATGAATAGCTGAAAACGCAGCGCGAGCGCCTCGACACGCAAACTAATTGCATGCGCGGCCGGAGATGCTGCGTTTTCAGTACGGACGGCGGCCACGCCCGGAATCAGGCTGTGGGTCAGACGTGGCCGATGTTGCCCTCGACTTGGATGCGCCCGTCGGCGAGCCGGTAGGTGGCGCCGACGATCGCCAGGCGGCCCGCCTCGACCGTCTCGTTGACGATCCGCGAGCGCTCATTGAGCAGCTGTACGGTCTGCGCGACGTGCTCGGCGCCGACGCTCTCGGCGGTCACCTCGTCCTCGCCCGCTCCCACCGCGACATTGCTCGGCAGCACCTTCTGCACGATGTCGCGCACGAAGCCGCCGGGCAGGTTGCCGGTCTGCACCGACTCTATGGCCGCCTTGACCGCCCCGCACGAGTCGTGCCCCAGGACGACGATCAGCGGGATGCCCCGCACCTCCACGCCGAACTCCACCGATCCTAGGACGGCCGAGTCGAGCACGTGGCCCGCCGTCCGGACGACGAACAGCTCGCCGAGGCCCTGGTCGAAGATGATCTCAGCGGCGACGCGGGAGTCGCTGCAGCCGAGCACCAGCGCGAACGGGTGCTGCGCTGTGGCGTGGGTGGCTCGCTTCACCGAGTCCTGAAATATCTCGGTGTTCTGGTCGGTCACGAAGCGGTGGTTGCCCTCGAGCATGCGCTCCCACGCCTGGGCCGGAGTCAATGACTGCATACGAATGAATATCTCACGCCCGGTTGTCGACCGGATGCGCGGGCGGTGCGTCTAGAAGCGCGGCTAGAAGCCGCTGGCCGGCAGCAGCGGTCCGCTGCGTCCGTCGCGGTCCAGATGCCGCACGATCTGCTCGGTCCACTTGCCCATGTCGGCGACCTGGTCTGGGCGCAGGAACGACAGCAGGTGGGCCCGCACGCCCTCGACGTGCACGTGGGCGGCCTGCGAGAGGACGTCGTACCCACTGTCGGTGAGCTCGGCGAAAGTACCGCGGGCGTCGTCCGGGCAGGTCGAGCGGCTGGTGAGGCCGCGGGCCTCGAGGCGGTTCATCTGATGCGACAGGCGGCTCTTGGACAGCCCGGACGACGCAGCCAGCTCGGTCATCCGCAGCCGCCGCTCCGGCTCCTCGCTCAGCCGCACGAGGATTCCGTAATCGGTCAGCGACAGGTCATGGCTCTGGCTCAGCTCACGGCTGAGCTGGTCCAGCACCAGCCGGGATGCCAGCAGGAAGCCACGCCATGCGCGCTGCTCGTCTTCGGTCAGCCACTTCGTCTCGCCCATGCGATCCAGTTTAGATCACATTTGTTGACACTTCAACGTCTTTGGTTGTAATTTCAACTAGTCGCACGGAGCCAGGCCCCGAATCACCGCGACCCACGACCATCAAGCGCCCATCACACCTCACGAGGAGCAACCATGACCAACGCACAGTCCCTGAACCTGACCCCCGGCACCTGGAACATCGACGCCGTCCACTCGAGCGTCGGCTTCAGCGTCCGCCACATGATGGTCAGCAAGGTCAAGGGCGTCTTCAAGGAGTTCGGCGGTCAGGTCGTCGTCGCCGATGACATCGAGGCATCCAGCGTCTCGGCCACCATCAAGGCGTCCTCGGTCGACACCGGCAGCGAGCAGCGGGACGCTCACCTGCGCAGCGCCGATTTCTGGAACGCCGAGCAGAACGAGACCTTCGAGTTCCGCTCCACCTCCATCACCGCGGACGGCGGGGACTGGAAGGTCGCGGGCGAGCTGACGCTCAACGGTGTCACCAAGCCGGTGGTGCTGGATGTCGAGTTTGGCGGGGCGGGCCCAGACGGCCAGGGCGGCCAGAAGGCGGGCTTCGAGGCCAAGACCGAGATCAACCGTAAGGACTTCAACGTCGACTTCAACATGCCGATGGACGGCGGCGGCGTCGTGGTCGGTGACAAGGTCACCATCACCCTCGACATCGAGGCCGACCTCGCGCAGTAGCGAGCATCGCCCGTCGGCGGGCAGGAACGGCAAAGAGGCCGGGAGCGCGAGCTCCCGGCCTCTCTGTGTAGGTTCAGGCGGTTCGGCGCTCAACCGAGGATGCGGATCTGGAAGGGGTACTCGTACGGGCGGCCGTTCCACGCCCGGATCGCGCCCTTGATGTGGCACCAGGCGGCGACCACGAAGGTCACTCCCCAGATGAGGAGCGCGACCGGGATGCCGATGAGGGTGAACACCAGGACCCAACCGAGCACCTGCATCACCCAGAACGAGATGTTGAAGTTGAACGCGCCAGCGGCTGCGCGGCGTACCTGCGGGCTGCGATCCTTGTACATGTACCAGACGATCAGCGGGCCGACGATGCTCAGCCATCCGGCGCTCAGGAAGAACGCGATCGGGGCCGACAGGTGCGCGAGCACACCTGCACCACGATCCTCGCTGTCGTATGCGGCGACGTCGTCTCGGCTGTGGATGTCGGGACGGGTCATGCTGCCTCCTTCACAGGCGCGGTCGCGCCGTCGTGAGCCCCAACGTCGTGAGCCGCCGGTTTATGCCGGACGCGGCACCGGGTGGGTACCCGCCTTCATTGGCGTGCCCCCACCCGGTGTGTGCGGTCAACCGCCCGCGACTATGCCTTGCGGCGACGTCCGAGTACCGCGAGCGCGGCTCCCGCGCCCAGCAGCAGCGCGGCGAGCCCCAGTTGCGGAGCGGCGTCGGTACCCGTGTACGCGATCTTCTGAGCCGGGCCACCGGAGCCGCCCTTGGTCCCGGCGGGATCCTTCGGTGCCGGCGTCGGCGTCGCGGCCGAGTCGTCATCGTCGTCCCCCGGCGACGGGCTCGGCGAGCTCGCCGCCGTCACCTCGAACTGGGCCGAGGCAGTCAGCCCGCCCGCAGTCGCTGTGATGGTGTGGGTGCCGACCACGTCAGTGGGCACCGTCAGCGTCCCGGTGAACGAGCCGTTCGCGTCGGTGGTGACCTGCTCGATCAGGACCCCGTCGACGGCGATGTCGACGACCGTGTTGGCCGGGAAGCCGGTGACAGTCACCTGGGTCTGACCGCCGGCCTGGACCGGGGAGTCGATAGTGATCGCCGGCTCCAGCGCCGCGGCGGTCACCGTGATCGGGATCGTCACGGTCGTGCCGGACGGATCGGCGACCAGCTGGAGGGTGGCCGGACCGGCCGGGGTGTCGGCCGGGACGATCGTGTCGATCGTGGCGACGCCGCCGGCACCGGCGACGTTCGGGATGGTCGAGGTCACGATGGTCTGGCCGGCGACGATCTGGAAGGTCCCGATCTCGACGCCGTTGAGCATCACCTTGCCGCCGGTGTTGGTCGGCGAGCCGAGGCTGGTCAGGTCGAAGCCCTGCGCCTGGAAGCTCAGCGCGGTGCCGGCCTGGACGGTGGTGGGCAGCTCGCGGACGGTGACCGCCTGCTTGGCGAAGTCCGGCGAGACCGGGCTGTTGGTGTCGATCCAGTTGATGAACGACTCGGTGTCGATCAGCCCGGAGTCCTTCATGTTCGCGCCGTTGCGGAACTCCCAGAAGTTGTCACCGCCGCCGATCAGGAACGAGGCGCCGACGATGGTGTAGGTCGCGGCGGGGTCGATCGGCTCACCGTTGATGGTGATCGAGGTGATGCGGTCGTTGAGCGCCCGGTCCGGATCGAAGGTGTAGGTGACGTTCTCGGACAGTCCGAGCTTCAGGTAGGGGCGTCCGCTGGTCAGCGGAACACCGTTCTTATCTCGCTGCCACTGCTGCTCGAGAACCGTCTTGAACTGCTCACCGGTGAGTTCGATCGTCTGCAGGGTGTTGGCGAACGGCGTGACCGCGGCGGCCTCGCCGTAGGTGATCTCCCCGGTCTTGTTGGCGCCGTCGTCGTACAGCAGCTCGGCGCGCACGCCGCCGGGGTTCATGACGCCGATGTCGGCGCCGGAGCGGCCGGGCTCTTTGAGCACCTCGACCATCGACTGGGCGATCAGGTTCGACAGCGTCGACTCCGAGAGCCGGTCGTCGCGCTTGCCATCGGCGTACGCCGTGGTGATGTCGTCGGTGACCTGGCCGATCGGCTGCTGACCGATCGCCTTGGCCTGGGCGACCGCGGCGGTCACCACCTGGCTGGCCGCGATGTACTGCGGATCGGTCTTCGGGCAACTCGCGCCGGGCGTGCTGGGGACCGTGATGTTCTGGGCGGCGTAGCTGGTGACGGTGTCGGTCACCGCGTCGTAGGTCAGCTGGACGTGGCCGAGCGGGTTGGCGTAGGAGCCGGACTGGATGACCGGCCGGGTGCCGTCACTGTCAGGCACCGGGCCGTCCCACACGTAGGTCTTGTGGGTGTGCGCGGTGAAGATGGCATCGACCTCGCTGGAGGTGTCGTTCACGATGCTGGCGAACGCGCCTCCGGTCGCGACCTGCTCCTGCAGGGTCGACGGATCGCCGGCGGTCGCGCCCTCGTGGTACTCGGCGATGATCACGTCGGCCTCGCCGTTGGTGGTGTCCCCGTCGCTGAGCTGGGCGGCGACGCGGTTCACCGCGGCGACCGGGTCACCGAAGGTCAGGGTGCCGGTTGCGTTCGGACCGGTGAGCGACGGGGTCTGCTTGGTGACCGCGCCGATGATCCCGACCGAGACGCCGTTGACCTCGATGATCTTGTACTCGTCCAGCGCTGGCGTGGTGGTGCCGGCGAGGTAGACGTTCGCGCCGAGGTGGGCGAACTGGGCGCGCGGATCGACCCGTTCGGTCAGGTCGGTATAGCCCTTGTCGAACTCGTGGTTGCCGACGGCGGAGGCGCGCAGCTCAAGCGCGTTCAGGAAGTCGATCGTCGGGTTGTCGTCCTGGGACGAGGAGGTGAACGGCGAGGCGCCGATGTTGTCTCCCGCCGACAGGAAGATGCTGTTGGCATCGCCGTAGGTCGCCTTCGACGACTCGAGGGTGCAGGCGAAGGACAGCCCGAGGTTGCCTGTGTAGTCGGTGTCGATGCGCCCGTGGAAGTCATTGACGTTGAAGATGTCGATGACTCCCGGCTTGCCGGGCTGAGCCGTCGGCGTGCCGGTGTTCGTGGCGGCGGAGGCCGGGTTGGCGAAGGCCAGAACCGTGGTCAGTCCGATCGCGGCGGTCGCGCTCGCGCCCAAGGCGCGTCGAATGGCAGAAGTCATGGAAGCGGGGCCCTCTGTGGATGCTCGGGAGGCGCGCACTTCTTGCGCGCACTTCACACTGGCCGAACACCGGCGCCGGATCAAGGGGTGTGTACAGACGTTTGGTTTCTGTTCACCGATCCTGCCCCGGGAGAGCTACCGACGACACGGCCTGTGCTCAGTAATCCTCGTCGGAATCGCCCGGGACCCGGCAGCACTGCTCGAGCCAGAGACCGGCAAGGGCGAGGGCGAGGCTCAGCGCCACGCCCACGAACGCGATCACGGTATCGGTCTTCGCAGAGATGAGGTGACCCCATTGGCTTGCGGTGTACGCCGCGAAGCCGGCCCACAACCCGGTGAGGGCGGCGCCGACGTACGCGCTGGCCTTCGCGAGGGCGAGCGCGCGGGCCGCCACGATAGGGTCGACCGGCTCGGCGCCCTTCTTGCGCCCGATGCGGGACTTGAGGTTGATCCCGAAGAAGACCTCGGCCAGGGCCAGGACACCGGCCCAGACCGGCATGTACCACCTCAGCCGCGGGATGTCGCCGTAGAAGGTGCTGACCAGCGCCCAGCCGATGACCGCGCTGCCGACCACCAGCGCACCGAGCGTGGAGCGGCTGGTCGGCTGCAGCGGGCTGTTCACAACCCGATCCCGTCCAGCCGTTCGACCTGCTGCTCGGGGCATCCCGATTCGATCAGCCCGCGCAGCAGATCCTCGGCCGAGCCTTGCGGCAGCATGGCGTGCGGCTGCACCTCGACCCAGGGGGCGAGCACGAAGGCGCGCTCATGCGCTCGAGGATGCGGCAGGGTCAGGTCGGCGTCGTCCAGCCGGAGCGACCCGCCGTGCTCGTCGTCGTCGGCGTACACCGCGACCAGGTCGACGTCGAGGGTGCGCGGGCCCCACCGGACGTCGCGGGTGCGCGCGGCGGCCTCCTCGCAGCTGCGGGCCAGCGCAAGCCAGCCGCGGGCGTCAAGGCTCTCGTCGGCGGCGATGAGCACCGCGTTGTGGAAGGGGTCCTGCTCCACCCCGCCCCAGGGGGCGGTGCGGTAGATCGAGCTGGCGACCATCAGCCGGTTTCCGACTGCGGCGACGACCGAGCGCAGATGCTCGATGGAGTCTCCGACGTTCGATCCGATCGACAGGACGGCGGTGGTCATCGGCGGCTCCTCCTGACGGTGACGGCGACATCGGCGAACTGGAGCGGGATCGGCGCCTGCGGCTTGTGCACGGTGATCTGCGCCCACTGCACCCGCTGGTACCCGAGCGCGACGTCCACCAGCTTGTGGGCAAGAGTCTCGATCAAGTCGTAGGGCTTGCCGGCCACCGTTGCGGCGATCGCCTCGGCGAGCTCCCCGTAGTGCACGGTCTGAGCGAGGTCATCGGACCGCGCGGCGGGTGTCGTGTCGAGACCCAGGACCGCGTCGACCACGAAGGTCTGGCCTTCGCGGCGCTCCTGCTCGAACACGCCGTGATGCCCAGTGACCGCGAGGCCGGTCAGCCGGATCTCGTCCACGCTCCCGCTCACGCGCGCCCGGCCTTCCATGCGGCGGCCACCTTCACGGCGTCCAGGGATGCCTGCACGTGGTGTGCGCGGACGCACCATGCCCCACCGATGGCCGACAGCGCAGAGATGGCGGTGGTGGCGTCCTCGCGACCACCGGGTGGTCGGGGCGTGCCATCCACGCTCAGCAGCGAGCCGAGGAAGGACTTGCGCGATGCTGCCACCAGCACCGGGTAGCCGGCGCCCACGAAGCGGTCGAGCCGGCTCAGCAGGGCCCAGTTGTGATCGGCGGTCTTCGCAAATCCCAGCCCCGGATCGATGATGATCCGCTCGCGGCGGACGCCGGCCGCCAGCGCCTCGTCGACGCGGGTCAGCAGCTCCCGCAGGACGTCCTCGACGACGTCGTCGTACCGCGCGAAGGCCTGCATGTCGCGGGAGTGGGCCCGCCAGTGCATCAGGATGTAGGGGACGTCGAGCTCGGCAGCGGTGGGGTTCATCTCGGGGTCGGCGAGACCGCCCGAGACGTCGTTGATGATGGCGCACCCTGCCTCGATGGCGGCCCTGGCGACCGAGGCTCGCATGGTGTCGATCGACGTGGCGATGCCCTCGGCGCTGAGCGCTTCGATGACCGGGACTACGCGCGCGATCTCGACGTCCGCCGGGACCCGCTCGGCACCGGGACGAGTGGACTCGCCTCCGACGTCGATCAGGTCGGCGCCGATCCGGTGCATCTGCAGTCCATGCTCGATGGCGCGGTCGGTCTGCAGGAAGCGGCCGCCGTCGCTGAAGGAGTCCGCGGTCACGTTCAGCACGCCCATCACCAGCGAGCGGTCCGCGCTGGGCAGCGTCCGGGTCATTGCGATCGGCCCGAGATGAGGCTGAGCGCCTCGGCGCGGGTTCGGCTGTCGCGCTGGAACACGCCCCGTACCGCGGACGTCGTCGTGCGGGAGCCGGGCTTGCGGATGCCGCGCATCGCCATGCACAGGTGCTCGGCCTCGATCACGACGATGACGCCGCTCGGACTGAGTGCCTCGACCAGGGCGTCGGCGATCTGCGCTGTGAGCCGCTCCTGAATCTGCGGGCGCTTGGCGTAGAGGTCCGCCAGACGGGCCAGTTTCGAAAGTCCGGTGATGCGGCCGGACGCGCCCGGGATGTAGCCGATGTGCGCGACGCCGTGGAAGGGCACGAGGTGGTGCTCGCAGACGGAGTAGAGCTCGATGTCCTTGACCAGGATCAACTCGCGGTGGTCCTCGTTGAAGGTCCTGTGGAGCACCTCACGCGGATCGGCGTGCAACCCCGCAAACATCTCGGCGTACGCCCGAGCGACCCGGTCGGGGGTGTCGCGCAACCCCTCGCGGTCGGGGTCCTCCCCCACGGCCAGCAGCAGCTCGCGTACGGCGGCCGCGGCCCGGTCGTGGTCGACGCTCATCGCTTCTGGTCGTCGGGGGAGGGCGGGTTGAGCCACTCGTGGGGATACGGCGGCGGGACCGGCGGGCGGGCCGGCTCGTCAGTCGGCGGGGCCGGCGGGACCCGCGGCATCTGGGTGGGGGGGGCGCTGGGGTCGGCGTCCCGGGCCGCATGGCGGCCCCGTGGCGGGGGCCCTTTCTCGCCCTCCCGGGCCGGGGCTGGGGGGGGGCCCGGGGCCCGGGGGGGGGGTCCCGGGGCCGGGGGGGGCGGGCCGGGGGCCGGGGCGGGGGGGGCCGCCGCCCGGCCGCAGACCGCCCGGGCGCCCCCCGCGGGCCGGCGCCCCGCAAGGCTGTCCCTCTGGGGGGCGCCCGGGCTGACCGAGTCACCCCCCGCCGATCTGCTGCAGCTGTTCGCGGAGTCGCTGGACGCCGGTGGTCCTCGCCCAGTGTCCGCCGTGTGGAACGACATGTCGCTGGCGATCCAGACCTCGTGGCACCCGCCGACCGAGGTCAAC